>CAIPDT010000059.1 GCA_903863905.1 uncultured Methylococcaceae bacterium | reverse complement strand
TTTAATTAATCAGAAACCGAAAACTTGACCGTTTAAAGTATATGGACTAGGATTGCAAATGAACCACATTAAACCGGAGTAACAATAATGGCAACCGAAGCATTCACTATCAGAGCCGAAACAGACATCGTCCATAAACTGGATAGCCTGGCCTGATCACTGGACAGATCACGCAATTATTTGGTTAATCAGGCCATCAAAGCTTATCTGCAAGCCAACGCTCCGGCATGTGACAAGATCAACCAAGGCATAGCCGCAGCAGATCGTGAATCAACGCCTTCCAAAAAAGCGGAAAAGACACCGCCTTTACCGACCTTGCCGGCATTTACGCCAATGCCGAACCGGACGATGACAATTTTGAAGAATCGGATGAAACCACCATAGGCGGCAAAATTCAAATCAGCTTGGCAGATATGGATTTACCTTCTTGGAAGCATGAATTACAAACCGATTTAGTGATTATTGATGCACTCCTGCTCGAGATGCACAAAATCAAACCCGCTGATGATGCCAAACTCCAACACCTTAAAGACCAAATAACTCATAAACTGGCCGCACCGATTAATCCCGGCAATAAAAAGATTCTGATTTTTACGGCCTTTGCCGATACCGCCAATTATCTGTATGAGCATATCGCCGGCAGTTTTTTACAAAGCCATCAACTGCACACCGGCAAAGTCACCGGCGGCGATAGCCCCAAATCAACACTGAAAACTAACTATGACTTTCAATCCTTATTAACCTTGTTTTCGCCCCGCTCCAAAGAAAAATCGTCAGTTTTACCTAACGAACCCTGCGAGATTGATATTCTGATTGGGACGGATTGTATTTCCGAAGGCCAAAACCAACCGGTTGCCAATGTCTGTCAGTTATTTAATCAGGCCACCGAAGACGGCCGCAATATGCAGGTGTATTCTGATTTACTGGGTAAAGCCATTCGCTCCATGATGGATGTCCAAGAAGATAAAGATCTCGACAGTCTGTTTAGTGGCGGCCGCACGACCGCCTTGGTAAACACCATTGCCCTTAAAACACAGGAACTCAGCGAAGACGTTTTACGTTGTATTGATCAAGCCATTCCCTTGCCTATTTTTTACCAACTGACCTTTGCCAATCGTATCAAAATTAAAGCCGCGTATAAGCGGCCCAGTGATGCCGATGCCGGCAAATGGGTAACAGAGAGTTACTTTGAAACAGACTGGTTACCCATTGAGTCTAGCCGTGCCGAATTACCGGTAGTACTGGATTTAGCCGGCCTTTATGAACACTTGCTAAGATCCTTGATACCGCTTCCACCCAGAGCCGGTGAAAGCCTTAAAACCCAAGTGGAACGCTTAAGCTTATTGCGTACCAAGCAAAACGAATACCGTAAACTGGAAACCCGTTTAAACAATGAAAAACAATTTAACCGCAAAGTTGAATTGAATGCACAGCTTAGAGTATTGCAAGCGGCGTTGGAAAAATTAAAAAGTATAGCGTGAAATTAGGATCTGTAAAAATAACAAATTTGTTATAATAGCACGATGAACTATACCATAAGCTACTACAACGAACGGATTAGGCAACAGGTCATGTTATTACCGCCCGGTATATTGGCTGACTACATCCACTTGACTGATTTAAAACTTGCTCGAAAACGACTTAAAGAGGTTAAAAATGGCTAACGACACTTATCAACCAGTTCCCCATGATGCGGCATTCCGCAAGCAACTATTGGCAAATCCTGACGTGCAAGCGGCCTTTGATGTGGGTGCCATTGAATACGCCATACTCGACGAAATGCTCAACGCACGCAAAGAAGCGGGACTCACTCAGGCGCAAGTCGCCGAACGCATGGGAACCCAAGCGCCAGCGGTAGCAAGGCTGGAAAACTCACTAGCTTCCGGTAAGCATTCGCCGTCTATTGAAACCTTACGAAAATATGCCAAAGCTATAGGTAAACGCTTGGAAGTGCATTTGGTTTAAAAACCTCAAGAACCCACTACAAACCCTGAGCAAATTTTTAAACTCATTTCACCCGCCACTGAAATTAAAACCTTATAACCCTCAAATTATTGGAGAAATCGATGAATACACAACAAGCTAATACGGCTCATAGTCTGTACGCACTCTACGACACCTTACCTAATGAGGTACAACAGGCTTTTCTTGAAGAGTTGTTGCAAAAAAAACAGGAGCAGTTAGAAGATTTGGCCTTTGCTCTAGCTTGTAAGCAAGCCAAAGCAGACAATGAATTTATAAGTGACGAAGAAGCGCAGGCTTTTATACAAAGTTTGAACCCATGAATATCGAAATTAGTAAAAGCTTTGTAAAAGATACCCAAAAGATTACTGATAAACGTATTTTGGCAAAAATACAGCAAATTTTAATAGAGGCCAAACAGATTGAAAGTGTAACGGATTGGGCCAATGTTGAAGCGCTGACCGGTTATCAAGGTTTTTATCGTATAAGATTCGATTATCGCTACCGTATTGGCATTTACTGCGAGAAGGAAACAATTCAGTTTTTACGTGTGGGTAGTCGAGAAAGTTTTTATAAGAAGTTCCCATAATAGAAGACTTGGGTTATGAGTTTTTCCGTGGTAACGAAACCTATTTCGTTACCAAATCCACTGTGCTGAGTATATAAAGAATTGGATAATGAAACTTAAATTTAAGAAACAAGCGTACCAAACCAATGCCGTTGAAGCGGTAGCCAATTGCTTTGCAGGGCAACATGGTTATATAAGACTGCATATTTATCCGAGTGATTCAGATTTCTTTAGGTGTTTTATTGGCTTTGATTTTTTTGTCGGAATCTTGAGCAACATTATCTTCGGTATTGACGTTCCAACGTATTGTTAATTGAATACCCTAACAAAGTCACCCGTCAAGCAAATATTGGGGTGTTACTCAGTGTAGGTGAGCAAAACTTATCTGAATACTACAGCAATCTGAAGTTTGGCGCGAACCGGACGTAAAACTATCCCGTAAGTTTTACTTGAATATTTTTGCATTACTGTTAGATTCATAGATACTTTACACCTTGTAAAGCTAATTTCTACTAATGAAGATTGAGAGATAACAATGTCTGATTACAAAAAATACGTCTGTGACGTCTGTGACCATATTTATGATGAAGCAGAAGGAGATGAGGACTCAGGAATTGCACCCGGCACTTTATGGGCAGATGTACCTGAAGATTGGCGCTGCCCCACCTGTGGCGTAGGCAAAGAAGACTTTGTCTTCCTCGATTAAAACTCGACACTGATTCGCCTTAAAGGGATGAGAAAGTCTTACCCCTTTAAGGCGTATATTTGAAAGCAGTCTATTAAAACAACTTATAAAGAAATGGTATTTTCGACAGTGTTCGGTGCTTGGTACCCTTTCATATAGTGTTTGCTATAACGATCTTTTAATTGATCCAAAGGTAATAACACAAATAAATCCATACAATTGAAATCTTTATCCCAATACGGTTCACCACAAATTAATGCGCCAAAACGTAAATAGGCTTTTAGTAAAGGTGGAATGCCTGATTCATCACGTTGACATCTTAACTCATTGGGCACTGTAATACTGGGCGTCACTTGAATATCAGCCGGTGCGATATTCTTAGCATCAATATTACGATACACAGCATCAATCGCATACCCACTTGGACCCGGTGTGATACTAGCACAGCCTAATAAATAGTTATATTGACCTTCTAAGGCGTATTGCACTAAAGAAGACCAAAGTGTGGTTAAAACCGCTCCCCCACGATAATCAGGATCAACACAGGTTCTACCCACCTCTAAAAAACGCCCAGGCAGGGCAAGCACTTGCTCTATATCAAATTCGTCTTGAGAATAAAAACGCCCCAAGCGTTGCGCTTGATGTTGATTAAGCAAGCGGGTGTAGCCGACAATTTTTTGATTAACATTGTCATACACGATGAGATGATCACAGTAACTATCGACTTCATCATAATCTAAGCCTTCGTCTTCTGTTTTAAGCTTAGCGCCCATTTCTTTGGCGAAAACACGATAACGTAACGCTTGTGCTTCTTTTATTAACGCGTCAGAGTCGGCTAAAAAACAGCTTAATTTCTTAGTACCGTTAGTAGAAACTTCTATGTCTGTTGTTTTCATGGATTGAAACCTAACTCAAAAAAGATTTGGCCATATTAATCATCTTAAATGTCATATTCATGTCAGTTTGATGACCAATAAATAACAAAATGATTAAGATTTCATGACAACGAACCTTATTAGGCTGTTTTTTGCTCTGCCACCTTTAGCTATTGGTTGTATAATCCTGTATCACTTATAGATTACTAATCCACCTTTAAAATGAGTTAAGTTATGGAATATACGATAGAAACTGCCTCGTTAGACACCTTGCATTCTGATTGCCTTATAGTGGGTGTTTATCTTAATAAAGAATTAAGTACAGCCGCTCAAACTATTGATCAAAATACTCAAGGTCTTATTAGTCAATTACTCAACCGCGGCGACATCAGTGGCAAAGTCGGCGATACCTTATTAATTAATGTGGTGCCAGACAGTCAACTCGAACGCATTTTATTAGTTGGTTTAGGTGAGAACAAACCTTTAACCAGCAAAATATACCGAAAAACCTTAAGTGCGGCGATTAATGTCTTTAAAAAAACGACGATTAAAACAGTGGTCTGTACTTTAGCAGATGCTGAAGTCATCGCGAGTGATCGCCAATGGAAAACGCGTCAAATCATCGAAATCTTTAATGATGCCTTATATAAATTTAACGCTTACCTAGCTAATAAAGAAGTCGATTTCGCGCTTGAAAAAATCAGCATTACAGCACCCGAAGCTGAATTATCTTTAGCAAATACTGGGATAACTCAAGGTAAAGCAATTGCTGAAGGCATTAACTTAACTAAACTGTTAAGCGATTTACCTGGCAATGTCTGCACCCCTACTTACTTAGCTGAACAAGCCTTAGCTTTAGGTGAAAAGTATCCCAGTTTAGCGATTCATATTTTAGAAGAAGTTGACATGGCTGAATTAGGCATGGGCGCCTTATTATCAGTATCAAGAGGTAGTCGCCAACCGGCCAAATTAATCAGCCTTAATTATCAAGGCGGTGACGCCAACGCTAAACCGATTGTCCTAATCGGTAAAGGCTTAACCTTTGACGCAGGGGGTATCTCTCTTAAACCCGGCTTAGGCATGGATGAGATGAAATACGACATGTGCGGAGGTGCCACTGTTTTAGGATCATTACTGGCCGCTGCTGAAATGAAACTCCCGTTAAACATCGTAGGCTTAATTCCTTCATCTGAAAACATGCCTGATGGCGATGCGAATAAACCGGGCGATATTTTAATCAGCATGTCTGGAAAAACCATTGAAGTGCTAAACACCGATGCCGAAGGTCGTTTATTATTATGCGACACTCTGACCTATGCAGAACGTTTTAACCCTGATGTTGTGATTGATATGGCGACTTTAACCGGCGCCTGTTTAGTGGCCTTGGGTCGTGTGCCCAGTGGTTTATTAGGTAATAACGATGATTTATGTAATGCCTTAATAGCGGCAAGCGAAACCGCTAATGATAGTTTATGGCGCTTACCCTTGTGGGAAGAATACCAAGAACAACTTAAATCCAATTTTGCAGACTTAGCCAATATTGGCGGTAAAGACGCTGGCACCATTACGGCAGCGTGTTTCTTATCTCAATTTGCTGAAAGCTTTAACTGGGCACATTTAGATATTGCCGGAACTGCATGGCGTACCGGTCAAAATAAAGGTGCCACAGGCCGGCCCGTACCTTTAATTACTCAGTATTTACTTAACAGGGCTTATGGCTGAAGTTAGCTTTTATATTCTGCCGTCTGAATCGATACAAGAGCGTGATGAGTTTGCTTGCAAACTCATCGAGAAAGTCTATCGCAGCGCTTGCTTTTGTTATGTACTGACAGATAATGCAGAACAAAGCCAACATTTTGATACCCTGCTCTGGACTTTTAGAGCGGGGAGTTTTATTCCTCACCAAATTTATACCGGTGCACGGCCATTAATAGATAAAGTCATTTTAATAGGTTCTGAGCAAGCGCCTATTGAATGGCAGCATACCCTGATTAATTTATCCGCGTCGTATCCCGATTTAGAGCATAACCAACGCATTCTTGAAATACTCGATAACAGTGAAGCCACAAAAGCACTCGGTAGACAACGCTACCGCTTCTATCAAGAGGCTGGCATAAATATAACAACCCATAAAATGGGCTAACTGTTAAAATAACCTCAATTTAACACACACAGATAACACACAGTTCTACATGGAAAAAACATACGCACCGCATTCTATTGAGCAACGTTGGTACCAAACTTGGGAAGAAAAAGGCTATTTTGCCGCCCAAACAGAAGGTGAATCTTACTGCATTATGATTCCACCGCCCAACGTCACAGGCAGCCTGCACATGGGGCATGCTTTTCAAGATACCATTATGGATGCCCTTACCCGTTATCACCGCATGAAGGGCTACAGCACATTGTGGCAACCGGGTACAGATCACGCCGGTATCGCGACTCAAATGGTGGTTGAACGCTTATGTAATGCCGAAGGCAAAACTCGTCATGATTACGGTCGTGAAAAGTTTCTTGAAAAAGTCTGGCAATGGAAAGAAGAATCCGGTGGGACGATTACGCGTCAATTACGTCGCATGGGTTCTTCCTTAGATTGGGAAAAAGAACGCTTTACCATGGATGACGGCATGTCAGATGCGGTGCAAGAAGTGTTTATTCGTCTGTATGAAGAAGGTTTAATTTATCGTGGCAAACGCTTGGTAAATTGGGACCCCGTCTTACACACGGCTGTATCCGATTTAGAAGTATTGTCTGAAGAAGAAAACGGCTCCATGTGGCATTTACGCTATCCTTTAGCCAACGGCCAAGATCATTTAATCGTTGCTACCACTCGTCCTGAAACATTATTAGGCGATGCCGCAGTGGCTGTGCATCCCGATGATGAGCGTTATCAACATTTAATCGGTGAATTTGTTATTCTGCCTTTAAGTGGTCGCTTAATTCCCATTATTGCAGATGACTACGTTGACCCTGAATTTGGCACCGGTTGCGTTAAGATCACCCCCGCTCATGATTTTAATGACTATGAAGTGTGGACGCGTCATCGTCACACACCGGTTATTCAAGCCTTACCTCATGGCGGCTTGATTAATATTCTGACGGTTGACGCCGCTATTCGCGAGAATGCAGACGATGAAAATAATTTAATCCCTGCTAAATATGTTGGCCTTGATCGTTTTGAAGCCCGTAAAAAAATGGTTGCGGATCTTGATGCAATCGGCTTATTAGACAAAATTGCTGACCATAAATTAATGGTACCGCGTGGCGATAGAACCAACAGTGTGATTGAGCCTTTGTTAACAGACCAATGGTACGTTAAAGTAGCGCCTTTAGCGGAACCTGCTATTGCCGCTGTTGAAAATGGTGACATTAAATTTGTACCAGATAACTGGAAAAACACTTACTACGAATGGATGCGTAATATTCAAGATTGGTGTATTTCTCGACAAATCTGGTGGGGACATCGAATCCCAGCTTGGTATGATACTGAAGGCAATATTTATGTCGGCAACTCTGAAGACGCTATTCGGGCCAAACATAATTTACCCGCAGACACCGTACTTAGACAAGATGAAGATGTTTTAGATACTTGGTTTTCGTCTGCTTTGTGGCCGTTCTCTACCTTAGGCTGGCCAGAAAATACCCCAGAATTAGCGAAACATTATCCCACCAGTGTTTTAGTGACGGGCTTTGATATTATTTTCTTCTGGGTCGCTAGAATGATTATGATGGGCCTTAAGTTTCAAGGCCAAGTGCCTTTTAAAGAAGTCTACATTCATGGTTTAGTGCGTGATGCGGAAGGCCAAAAGATGTCAAAATCTAAAGGTAACGTGCTTGACCCGATTGATATTATCGATGGGATTGAGTTAGAAGCCTTAGTTGAGAAACGAATTTCTGGCATGATGCAACCGCATTTAGCAAAAAAGATTGAGCAAGATACCCGTAAGCATTTCCCGGACGGAATTCAATCTTACGGTACCGATGCGTTAAGATTCACCTTTGCCTCTTTAGCGTCTACTGGCCGAGATATTCGCTTTGACTTAGCGCGAACTGAAGGTTATCGCAACTTCTGTAATAAATTATGGAATGCCGCTCGCTACGTGTTAATGAACACTGAAGCGTTTGATAATGGTTTTGGAGAGGGCGCTGTTGCTTATACTCAAGTTGATCATTGGATTATTTCAAGGTTACATCAAGTGACCGCGACCACCAGCCATGCCATTGAACATTATCGCTTTGATTTAGCGGCGCAAGCGATTTATGAATTTACTTGGAATGAATACTGTGACTGGTATTTAGAATTAGCCAAAATCTCTTTGCAATCCGATGATGAAGATTTACAACGCGGCACTCGCCATACCTTGTTAACGGTTTTAGAGTCTATCTTGCGTTTGGCTCATCCGATTATGCCGTTTATTACCGAAGAGATCTGGCAACGGGTTGCGCCTTTAGCGGGTATCAACGCAGAAACTATTATGCTGCAACCTTATCCAAGCAGCGATGAGACGCAAATTAATCAAACGGCGATCACCGAAACCAATTGGGTGATGAGCTTTATTTTGGGGGTGCGTAGAATCCGTGGTGAAATGAACATTGCACCCGGAAAACCGTTACCCATCTTGTTACAACACGGTTCAGCTTTTGATCAACAGGCTTTAAATAATAATTTGGCGTACCTTAAAAGATTGGGTCGTTTAGAATCGATTACCTGGTTAACACCTGAAGAGATTACCCCCGAATCGGCTATCGCCTTAGTGGGAGAATTAAATATCTTAATTCCCATGGCCGGTTTAATTGATAAAGAAGCCGAGTTAGCCCGTTTAGATAAAGAGATTCAAAAGATTTTAAATGATCTACCGCGTGTTGAAGGCAAATTAAGCAACCCGACCTTTATTGATAAAGCACCCCCTGACGTCATCGATAAAGAAAAAGCCAAGTTAGCTGATTTACGTTCAACGCTTAATAACCTTGAACAACAAAAAACCAAGATTCAAGCGTTATAAAACAACCTATTGCTGTGCACTGACTGTCATCTTTGCCTCATGAAGATGACAGTCTCACCTCACTTAAATATAGCCTATGTTGCCGACCGCTCAATTCAATGGTTTTACGCAATATCTAACTCACTTAGCGCAATTAGATAAAGATAAGGTTAAACAATACTGTCTTGAAGCTCAAAAATCTCAATGTTCTTTATTAAGTTATTTAGTGGCCCATCAATTAATTGATAGTCATCTGGTAGCTGAAAATGCCTCCAAGACTTACGACATTCCTTTTTTTGATTTAGATACCCTTGAGTTATCGACACTGCCTGTAAATTTACTGAATGAAAAACTCATCCGACAACATAATATTTTACCTTTATATGTCAGAGATAAATCGGTGTGTATCGCCGTTTCTGATCCCACTAATTTACAAGCTTTAGATGACATCAAATTTCATTGTCAATTAAGTCCAGAAACCGTCTTAGTTGAAGAAGATAAGCTCAGTAAAATTCTTAATAAAATTCTAAACCACACACCGCTCAAAACACCACTTAAATCCCCTTCTACCTCGACTACTTTTGATGACGATATTGATGAAGCCCCCATTGTGCAATTTGTTAATAAGCTACTACTCGATGCTGTACAACAAGGCGCCTCGGATATTCATCTGGAACCCTATGAAAATAACTTTCGTATTCGCTTTAGAATTGATGGCATCCTGCGGCAAATAACGAGCCCAACCGGTGATTTTACTAACCGGATTATTTCCAGAATTAAAGTCATGGCTAAAATGGATATTGCTGAAAGGCGGATACCACAAGATGGTCGTATCAAACTCTATTTGCCCCAACAAGCCATTGATTTTCGAGTTAACAGTTGCCCTACCCTGTTTGGTGAAAAAATTGTATTGCGCATTTTAGATCCTAACATTGCCAAAATCGGTATCGAAAAACTGGGCTTTGAACCTGAACAAAAAGCGCTCTTCTTAACAGCGATTCATAAACCTTATGGCATGATCTTAGTCACAGGGCCTACCGGCAGTGGCAAAACAGTCACTCTATATACGGCACTTAATTTACTCAATCAAGTGGAACGAAATATTTGCACCGCTGAAGATCCAGTCGAAATTACGGTTGAGGGTATTAATCAAGTTAATATAAATGTTAAATCCGGACTAACGTTTGCCAATACCTTAAGAGCTTTTTTACGCCAAGATCCTGATGTCATTATGGTGGGAGAAATTAGAGATTTAGAAACCGCCGACATTGCCGTTAAAGCCGCCCAAACAGGGCATTTAGTACTCTCCACACTGCATACCAATGACGTACCTCAAACCTTAAATCGACTGTTACAAATGGGCGTGGAACCGTTTAATTTAGCCTCAGCTATTATTTTAATGATGGCTCAACGCTTAGCAAGACGGCTGTGTGAACATTGCAAAGTACCAACCAATTATCCAGAAGCCCTATTAATAGCCGCTGGATTTAATTGCAAAGAATTACCCACCCTTAAATTATATGCAGCAAAAGGTTGCCCACATTGTAAAGCCGGCTATCAAGGCCGCATTGGAATTTTTCAGGTCATGATGTTAAGTGAAGCAATGCGAACGCTTATCTTAACAGGAGGGAATGCTTTAGAAATTGCAGCCTTAGCGCAAGCCGAAGGGATCAAAGATTTACGAGCCTCGGGTTTAAATAAACTCCGCTTAGGTGTCACCAGTTTAGAAGAAATTGATCGCGTAACCACTGAACAATCATGACTGATCGCAAAGATCTTCCTGAATTTATCTGGCAAGCTGAAGATTCAGACCATACCTTATTGAACGGCGTCATTTCCGCCAGAACTGAACTCATCGCCCGAGTCGAATTAAAACAACTGGGTTATCAGTTCATCAAAATTAAAACCAAACCTAGAGTGATCTTCATTGCTCCTCCTCAATCAATTACCGCTACTGAAATTACGCTGTTTGCAAGACAATTAGCGACTTTAATCAGCGCAGGCATTCCCTTAGTTCAGTCTGTGGACATCATCGCCAAAGGTAACGAAAACTTAAGTATGCAGACTTTATTATTTAAAATTAAAGCCACTGTTGAAAAGGGTGATTCATTAACCGAAGCATTAGCGCAACATCCTAAACATTTTGATACCCTTTTTTGTAACTTGGTGGCCGCAGGTGAACAATCAGGCTTATTAGAAGCCTTACTGGATAATATCGCCACCTATAGAGAAAAAACAGAACGACTCAAAAAGAAAATTAAAAAAGCCCTCACCTACCCCTTGGCCGTTCTGATAGTGGCTATGATAGTGATGGCGATCTTACTCCTGTTTGTCGTACCCGTATTTGAAGATATGTTTAAAAGTTTTGGCGCAGAATTGCCCTTCTTTACGCAGGTTGTGATTACACTGTCTGAGGGGCTTGCGAAATATAGTGGAGTGATCGTGCTGATCTTATTATTCATGGCAGGTAGCTTTTTCTATTTTAAAAAACACTCTGGCTCATTTAATCATGCTTTAGATCACTGTCTACTTAAACTGCCTTTGATTGGCTTAATTATCAACCAATCCACCATTGCACGTTTTGCTAGAACCTTAGCTCTATTATCAACCGCAGGTATTCCATTAATAGACGCCTTACAATCTGTTTCAGGCACGTGCGGCAACCTAATTTATAGCGCCGCCATTATGAAGATGCGTGAAGAAGTGGCCACCGGCCAAAGACTAAATCATGCGATGCATAGCACTGCGTTATTTCCAAATCGTGTCGAACAAATGATTGCAGTCGGTGAGGAATCAGGGGCTTTAGAAGCGATGCTGATCCAAATTGCTGATTTTTATGAAGCCGAAGTTAATAATTTAGTCGATAATTTAACCAGTTTAATGGAACCCTTCATCATGGTTGTTTTGGGTGTACTCATTGGTGGTTTAATTATCGCCATGTATTTACCCATTTTTACTATGGGGGCCGTGATTGGTTAACCTTTTGTTTAAGAATTAACCTTATCTCTGCATCGACTATTAATCCACAAGGTATTACAATACCTCTCAAATTTTAAAAGACCCTCATGATGACCACATTCTTTAACCTGTTAAACCTACCCTATTTTTTTATCCCTTTTGTAGGACTTATCGGATTATTAGTCGGTAGCTTCCTTAATGTCGTTATTTATCGACTTCCGCTCATGTTAGAGCAAAGTTGGCAGCGCGAGTGTCATCAATATTTAAACATTGATACGGCTCAAGACACCCCCGTTCAAACGTTTAATTTAGCCTTGCCGCTCTCGCATTGCCCGCAATGTAAAGCAGGGATTAAGCCGCAGCATAATATCCCCGTACTAAGTTACTTATTTTTAAAAGGTCGTTGTGCAGCATGTCAGCACATAATATCGCCTCGTTATCCTTTATTAGAACTGTTATCCGCTGTCAGCGCCATGATAGTGGCGGATCATTTTGGCTTAACCCTGACCACGGTATTCGCTCTATTATTAACATGGTCACTCATTACCCTGAGCTTTATTGATATAGACCACCAACTCTTACCCGATACAATCACGTTACCCGTGCTTTGGCTAGGCTTATTTTTAAGTCTCTTTAATATATTTGTTGACCCTTATGCCAGTATTACAGGCGCTATTGGCGGCTATTTAAGTCTTTGGTTAGTCTTTCATGTCTTTAAATTAATCACAGGCAAAGAAGGTATGGGCTATGGTGATTTTAAATTATTAGCTTTATTAGGTGCATGGTTAGGTTGGCAATACTTACCCTTAATCATTTTATTGTCGTCTTTAGTAGGCAGTGTTTTTGGCTTTACGCTCATCGCGTTTTATAAACATGATCATAAAGTCCCTATTCCATTTGGACCTTATTTAGCCATGGCCGGTTGGTTAGCGCTACTCTATGGAAAGGGCCTTAATCAATTTTATTTTAGTGCCTTTGGTTTATAGTGCGATGTTAAAAATAGGTTTAACGGGCGGCATCGGTTCGGGTAAAAGTACCGTCACACAATTATTTGAAAATCTTAAGGTACCCGTCATTGATGCTGATATAATTGCTCACCAATTGGTCGCAATTGGACAACCGGCTCTGATCCAAATACAAGAAACTTTTGGCGACACAATACTTAACAGGGATGGTTCTCTGGATAGAAAAGCACTTCGTGAAATTGTTTTTTCAGAGCCACATAAAAAACAACAACTTGAAGATATTATTCATCCTTTAGTTTATATAGCTATACAACATGAAATTAACCAATTAGCGGAAACACCTTACTGCATTATTTGTATTCCCTTATTATTTGAATCTAATATGACGCCGTTGGTGGATCGAGTATTGGTCGTTGATTGTACAAAGGAACAACAAATACAGCGCCTCCTTAAACGAGAAACCATTACCTTAGAACGTATACACTCTATCATTGATAACCAACTCTCAAGCATCTTAAGAAATGCTCATGCTAATGAGCTTATCGATAATACAGAAAGCCATGATAGACTAGCCGAACAAATTAAAAATCTACATCATTTCTACCTCTCATTAAGCACTTGCTAGGATACAATTGTCTGTGAACACCACTATTACTTATGAATTCCCGCTCAATGAAAAAATCCGTACTTTCATAAGACTCGAACACCTGTTTAAGCAGTTCATCCAATTTTCAACAGGACTATCGATTACTGAGAAAAGAGCAGCCATTACCTGTTTACTGGATATCATCGCCATTTTCAAACGCACTGATTTAAGAGCTGAAGTTCTAAAAGAACTCAATCATCAGTCCACCGTTCTTAAAAAAATAGCTAAAAACGACGATGTTAACAAGGAGAAGTTAAACGAACTCTTGGAGCAACTAGAGCGTATCACTAAGACGCTACATGGCATCAATGGCAAAATCGGCCTGAACATTATGCAAAATGATTTGCTACAAAGTATCGTCCAAAGAAGCTCTATTCCCGGTGGTACCTGTTCCTTTGATTTACCTGAATATCATTTTTGGCTATCTCAAGACGAACCTGAGCGACTGCTTGATTTGGAATCTTGGAGCAATCCCTTTATTGAAATACATAATGCGCTCGATTTTATTCTAAACTTTATCCGGAACAGTCGCCCCCCAAAAGCAGAGATTGCCTCGGCCGGTTTTTTTCAGATCGCTTTAGATCAAAGCCAACAGTTTCAGTTGATTAAAGTCTCTGTCGACTCCTCCATTAATTGTTTTGCTGAAATCAGTGGCGGTAAACACCGTTGCAATATTCGTTTTATGGAAGTCTCTAAAGACAATAAACGTCCAGTACAATCTGTAAATGACATCCCCTTTAATTTAACTCGCTGTTTATTTTAATGGGTTTAACTATGACAACGCTTACCGTTAAATGCCCTACCTGTCATAAAACAGTCACTTGGGCGGCCGAAAACAGCTTTAAACCTTTCTGCTGTGAACGCTGTAAATTAATTGATTTAGGTGAGTGGGTTATGGAAGAAAAAAGAATCCCAGGTGAATCCCTCGAATTAGACATCAACGAAAACGAAGATCAATTCTTCCAATAAACTACTTAGGTACTTCTTATGTGTCTAGCCGTACCCATGCAGATTACTCAAATAACCGGCAACCGCGCGCATTGTGCCAGTCATGGTATTGAAAGAGAAGTGAGTCTATTTTTATTAGACGACGAAATGATCACTGAAGGTGATTATGTATTAATCCATGTCGGTTATGCGATTCAAAAAATTAGCCAAGAGGAAGCGCTTTCAACTTGGGAGTTGCTAGATCAATTAATCCTTGAGGAAAATGAGGCCGGTTAATGGAGTCCTCTGAACTGCTCGATAAAATCCATGCACTGCCCTTAACGAAGACCGTGCGGATTATGAATGTCTGTGGCGGTCATGAACGCTCTATTACCACCGCAGGCTTACGGACTGCGCTACCCGCAGCAATTGAATTAATTCCCGGCCCGGGCTGTCCCGTTTGTATCTGTCCTGAAGAAGATATATACCAAGCCATACAAATTGCCATCCACGAAGACGTTATTTTAGTGGCTTTTGGTGATATGTTACGTGTACCGGTTAATGCCCCTCAAAAAGCACCTCGCACTTTAGAACAAGCCAAAGCAGCGGGTGCGGATATTAGGCCAATCGCCTCACCTACCGAAGCCGTAACGATTGCTGAAGCAAATCCTGAACGCACCGTGGTCTTTTTTGTCGCTGGCTTTGAAACCACCTGCGCGCCTGTTGCCGCTATGTTAAAGGCCGGCATACCGGATAATTTACTCTTATTAATGAGTGGGCGGTTAACTTGGCCCGCCGTTGATTTATTATTAGGTGCCGATCATCGAACTTTCGATGCCTTAATTGCCCCCGGTCATGTTGCCACTATTATGGGGGCAGAAGAATGGGACTTTGTGGTCAAGCGGTATACCATGCCAACCGCCGTAGCCGGGTTTACCAGCCAAAGTCTGTTAGAAGCTATTTATTCTGTCCTGCGTCAGGAACTCGAACATCGGCCTTTTCTGGATAATTGTTATACCCAAGTGGTCACCTCAACCGGCAATCAAAAAGCCCAACAATTATTAAATGCCACTTTTGATATTATTGATGCCCCGTGGCGTGGTATCGGAATTATTCCGCAATCAGGTTTTGAACTCAATGAAACCTACGCGTCCCATAACGCTCGCTTTAAATTTCCAAGTTATGCTGAAGAAGCTCGACAAAAAGCCGGTCTAATGCCCGCGGGTTGTGATTGCGCCCAAGTCATCTTAGGCCAGATAAAACCTTCAGAGTGCCGTTTATACGGTCAATTGTGTGTACCTAGAAATCCAGTGGGGCCGTGCATGGTATCTGATGAAGGTGCTTGCCGCATTTGGTGGTCGTCAGGCATTCAATCCAAAACCTAAAACGGGCCGATTCATGTCTGCCGAGCAACTGCAAGCGCGACACCTTATCGTCACCGGTCGCGTACAAGGGGTAGGCTTTAGACCCTTTGTTAATCGCTTAGCAGACCAGTTAAACCTAACTGGCTGGGTGCGGAATCAAGCCGGACAAGTAGAAATCTGGCTAGAAGGACATCCCACTGCACTCGATAACTTTCAACACAGCTTAATAGCAACAGCCCCGCCCTTAGCCAGACCCGACCCTATTCAATCTCAAGTGGTTCCTGTTAAAAACTATAATTCTTTTAGCCTCTTACCCAGTTTATCGGGCGATTTGAAACACGCGCATATTCCACCGGATTATTTTATGTGCGCCGATTGTCTGGCAGAGATGCAAGATAAAACTCATCGACGCTATCGCTATCCATTTACTAATTGCACTCAATGTGGCCCTCGTTACACCTTAATTAAACAACTGCCTTATGATCGACCCAACACCAGTATGGTTGATTTTCCCTTGTGTCACGAATGTTTAAAAGAATATACAAGCCCATTAGATAGACGCTTCCACGCCCAACCCCTAGCCTGTCCAGAGTGCGGGCCTAGTCTGTGTTTTAATCAACCCGGACAGCTTAAACTTCATGATAATGAGACCGCACTCAAGGCCGCGGTGGTCGCTTTAAAACAAGGCTTAATTCTAGCCGTAAAAGGGATTGGGGGTTATCATTTACTCTGTTCAGCAACTTCTGAAGCGGTGGTCACTAAACTCCGTGTACGAAAACACCGCGCGTTTAAACCCTTTGCAGTCCTGTTACCATGGACTGGAAACGAAGGCTTAGACTGGGTTAACCGCTGTGCAACACCCAGCCCAGAAGAACTGACTTTACTTAAAGATCCTATTCGACCTATCGTACTCATTAAAAAAGCGTTGGGCTCACCTTTGGCCACTGCAGTGGCACCCAATCAACCCGAATTTGGCTTGATGCTGCCTTACAGTCCCTTGCACTATTTATTACTTGAGGCGTATGGCGAACCTATTATTGCGACCTCTGCCAATATCAGTGGAGAGCCAGTACTAACTGATGCTGAGGAAGTTGAAACTCGCTTATCAGGAATTGCCGATGCTTTTTTACATCACAACCGACCCATCTTAAGACCGGCTGATGACAGTATTTATCAAATGGTTGCTGGTCAACCCCAAGCCCTTAGATTAGGTCGCGGTGTTGCTCCCGTTGAAATTAACTTACCTTTTGTCTTAAAGGAGCCGGTACTGGCGGTGGGAGGACAGATGAAGAATACGATCTGTTTAGCCTGGGATAATCGCTTAGTGATGTCTCCACATATTGGCGATTTAGGCTCACCGAGAAGTTTACAAATCTTTACTCAAACCATTAAAGATTTAACTAAACTTTACGGTGTCACTGTAAAGCACTGTGTGTGTGATAGCCATCCGGATTACACTTCAACGCGTTGGGCTGAGCAATCAGGTTTACAGATACACAAAGTGTTTCATCATCACGCTCATGCCTCTGCTTTGGTTGCAGAACATGCCGTTACAGAACCTGTATTAGTATTCACTTGGGATGGCACGGGTTATGGTGAAGACGGACACCTTTGGGGTGGAGAAGGTTTATTAGGCCAACCTGGGGGCTGGCAAAGGGTTAGTTCTTTTAAACCATTTCGGTTACCGGGGGGGGATAAGGCCAGTCGTGAACCTTGGCGCAGTGCGTTGGCCCTGTGTTGGGAGCAAGAACAAGATTGGTCAGAGTGTCCTGTTGAGACCACATTGCTTAAGCAAGCGTGGCAAAAAGACATGAATAGTCCGATATCGAGTTCGGTGGGGCGCTTGTTTGATGCGGCGGCGGCTTTGACTCATCTTGTTACGATAGCGGACTTTGAAGGTCATGCACCCATGACTTTGGAGGCGGCGGCTTACAAGGCCTATAGAGAATATATGGGTACCATGGATCAAGAGAGTTATGGGGAAAAAGATATTGCCCTACTTAATTTAAGTAAAGCTGTATCTTTAACTGCAACTGCAACTGCAACTGCAACTGCAACTATAACTTTAACTGCACCCGTATCATTAAGAACCGCTATAACTTCAACGACTCCTTTATCTTTACCGCTTATTCAAAATTCAAGCGGTGTTTGGCTGTCGGACTGGGCGCCTCTGTTAGCGATGTTACAAAACCACGAAGTAAATCTAGAAACTCGAAGTTTATGTTTTCATAACAGCTTAGCCTTGGCTTTGATTACACAAGCTAAACAGGTACAACAATGCCATCCTTTTAAAGTAGTTGGTTTAACAGGAGGGGTCTTTCAAAATAAACTATTAACTGAATTGGTTATGAATTTATTAGAAATAGAAGGTTTTACTGTGCTATTACCAAAACACATTCCAAGTAATGATGCGGGTATTAGTTTTGGTCAAATTATAGAGGCGGTGAAGTGTTTTGGTTTAACTGTTTGAGTGAATTTCAAGAAACTTTACCTTTATCACCGAGTTAAATAACTTGCTATACTCACTGAAAACTTTATCATGAGAAACTGAGTTAAAAATCAACACATGAACCCTCACGCAATTTTATTGTAACCCTCTTCAACCAACTAAAACCCTAACAACATGAAAGGCATCATACTCGCAGGCGGGAGCGGCACTCGGCTTTATCCCATCACTAAAGGGGTCAGTAAACAACTGACACCGATTTATGACAAACCGATGATTTATTATCCGTTATCGGTACTGATGCTCTCGGGCATTACAGACATATTGATTATCTCTACTCCCAATGACCTGCCCCGTTTTGAAGAACTTTTAGGCGATGGTCATGAAATTGGCCTAAGGTTATCTTATAAAGTACAACCCTCTCCTGATGGTTTAGCGCAAGCATTTATCATAGGTGAGGATTTTATTGGTCAAGATGACGTGTGTATGGTCTTGGGTGATAATATCTTTTATGGGCATGGTTTGGTGGCCATGTTAAAACAAGCCGTTGCCAATGTCACCGAGCATCAAAAAGCCACGGTGTTTGGATATCATGTTAAAGATCCCGATCAATACGGGGTCGCTGAATTTGACGCTGCTGGCAATGTGTTAAGTATTGAAGAAAAACCCCTTAACCCTAAGAGTAACTATGCGGTGGTTGGGTTATATTTTTATCCCAACAGTGTGGTAGAGATTGCTAAGAATATTTCACCGTCTGCTCGGGGTGAGTTAGAAATAACCACCGTTAATCAAACCTATCTGGATCAAGGCGGTTTAAAAGTTGAGTTAATGGGCCGAGGTTTTGCTTGGTTAGATACCGGAACACATGAATCTTTATTAGACGCGTCAAACTTTATTCAGACCATTGAAAAAAGACAAGGCTTAAAAGTCGCCTGTATTGAAGAAATTGCGTATGAAATGGGCTATATCAATCAAGCTCAATTATTGGCTTTAGCTCAACCTTTGTTAAAGAACCAATACGGCCAATATTTATTGCACCGCGCAACTGAAAAGATTAATGTTAGATGAAGTTATAACACACATAAAAGACAAAAAAAAACCCTAATTAAATAAATTAATTAGGGTAAAAGGACTGCTTCGTAAAAAACTACTAGACTATATAAATATCAGTTGCGCTTAAAACAGGATGCGTGGTGGTCCCTAAGACTTCAATAACAACCGCCGCTTTAACACCTGTTCCATCTGCATCAAAAGATAACTCACCGGTAGAACTATTGTAAATTAAACGAGTTGATGCATCGTGTGCGCCAACAGCACTACTATAAAAACGTTGATCATTAACAGCAAACTGGCCCGCTGCACCCAATGCTGGCAAAGCAGATGCTTTAAATATTAACTGATCGGTGCCACTCGTAAAGTCAGTAATTAAATCTTTATTAGAGCTTAAGGCACCAACATTGTATAAAAATTGATCAACACCAACTCCACCTGTTAAAGTATCGTTACCCAATCCACCTACTAAAACATCATTACCCGAGTTACCATCCAACACATCATTACCTGCACCACCCGTGATAGTGTCATTACCGCCGCCGCCATTAATAGTGTCGTTACCGGCATCACCCATCAAACTATTAGAGGCAATGTTACCTGTAATTAGATTATCTAACGAATTGCCGATTCCATTCAAAGCACTTGTACCCACCAACATTAAATTTTCGACATTAGCTCCTAGGGTATATGTAATTGAGCTATTAACGGTATCAATATCAGTAGCCAAAGTTGTTTCAATTACCTTATCACCGGCAGAATCCACAAAGTAAGTATCATTACCTGTACCGCCCATTAAAGTGTCATTTCCCGTACCACCCTTTAATGTGTCGTTACCTGCACCACCCAATAGAATGTCATTACCGTTATTACCAATTAGCACATTATCAAGATAATTACCGGTCAAGACATTATCTGAAGAATTACCTGTACCATTAAGTGCATCTGTACCAGATAACACTAAATTCTCAACATTTGTAGTTAAGGTATAACTAATTGAACTAATAACCGTATCTAAATCAGTAGCAACTGTTGTCTCAAATACTTTATCGCCGGTAGATCCCACATAATAAGTGTCATTACCTGTACCACCGATCATTGTATCGTCACCCAAACCACCTCGTAAAGTATCATTACCAGCGTTACCATGGATGATGTCATTACCATTGCTACCCGTCAAAAAATTGTCAGAGATATCACCATTTAAAGCCAATGTGACCGCATATTGCGCTTGAATTGGAGTACTTGACTTTGCTTGACTGTTGTCTTGAGCCACTACAGTAAAAGCGTTTAAATTACCAAAACCATACCCCGTCCAAAATGCAGAATGAGTAGCGTCAATCGTCGCATTTGTTGTAGCATCGAAAGCTGTTGCTGTAGCTGCCGTTGCACCAATTAATAATGCACCTGCGGTTACAGCTTTAACCACAAACGCGGTAACAGTACCGTCTGTATCCGCCGCATCACTTTTAGCTAAAAGGTCAGCAAATGTAGTGGTGACTTGCGCTTTTTGAAGCGAAGCTGCAATCGTTGAGTTAAAAGCGGTAAAAGTAGGTGGTACATTTGGGGGGGTACCGCCGACTGGCGCATATAATAAAGTATTACCCGATAAAGTAAAAGCACCTACTTGGGCTATATCAGTTGCGGCAATTAGTTGGACACTCGTTGGATGCCCATGAGACATAACAGACCCTAAATGAGCGCCACCAAAATATAAGTTATCTGAACTACCGTAGGCCGCAGTAGGGTCATAGGCAAAAGCCCCCCAAAACTGATTAAATGGAATCCCTGCATTCGCTTGTCCAGAAGCAGCTAAGTCTGTATTTTTAATAACAGAACTCACCCCTGTAAGCATCCCATAATTGATTTCGGAAGCTTGAGTATTAATTGCACTGATAGAAGTCGCCCACGACCCAGTCAAAGGCACTGTTAGTGCTGTGGTACCTGTTACAAAAATACCATTATTTGCCAGAGTTACTGTATCTCCGGCCGCATAAATAGCATAAGATATCTGTGAAGTTGCACCAACACCAATAAACGTAACCCAATTAGCATCGGTACTTAAATTTTGGCCAGCACCCTCAAAAGCAGTTAAAGCAGTCGTGGAATTAGCGGCTAACTGTGCATACGTCACCCCTAAATCTAAGTTGTATGTTCTACCTAAGGTGGAGTCCGCATTAACGTATCCAGCATCAAAAGCGACTAAATACGCTTCATTGGTACCATTAGATATATTAGTTGGGTAAAGTTGATTAGCTAAACTCATAGTAATTTTTGCCTTTAAATTTGATAGTTATATTATTTCGATGTTTGAGCAACAGGTTCTTTATGCTGATACTTTTGACTACGCAATTTATCTTCATATTCCTGCACAAGACCTTCTAATTCGACTGATTTAAATTGTAATATTGGCTCAGCTTTCAAGACGCTGTCAAACACGTTTTTACCTTCATAGTGTGCTAGCACTTCTTTACCTGCGTCATACAATTTAATATTTTTAGCTTCACATGTTTGCAATTCGGTACTGGTTTGTTTTTGAGTCGCATCTAATTGTGTATAGGTTGCAGTTAACTCATTTTTAGCTTTATTTAAGTTGTTGTATTTTTCAATGACCTCAACTAACTTGGCATGAGTTTGCTCTAAGGTGCCACTGACTGTTGAGTTGGTGTTTTTCTGAGCTTGCAATTCTGCGTTTAAACGCTCTTCATTAGTAGCAGCCTGCTCTTTCGCCTTCTTGAGCTGTTCTAATTCAGCTGTTATTTTATCTTTCTCAGTTTTTAAGGTATCACGCTCAGAGGTTATGTCTTTTACAGAGGCCTGAAGTTTAGCCAAGGCTTTATTGTTGGCATCTGCCGCTGGACGCGGAGCAGAAAGCGCCTCACTGACACTTAATGCCGCCGTGAGCAAAACAGATATAACGACAAGTTGTCTGATTCTAATCATGTCCGGTCTCATCAAAAATGCGCATTAAGATCAAGTTGCATTAAATCAACACCGTATTTAGGCCCAGTAATGACATCACCACTCAACCACTTACCGGTTAACCATACATTTTTGATTAAGCCGTAACTCCCCCCAACAACCCAACCTTTAACATTGGTGCCACCTAGGTTACTGGCACCACCTTGATGAAAGTCCGAATCCGTATAGGCATCCAATACCGCATCACTACCGACTTGTTTATACAATGAGAACACATTCCAATGTCCACCCACATCAACTTTGGGCCAGCCAACTTCGGCTTTAACTTGCCAACCTATAGTGCTTGCATTACTTAAAGGGTTATTAAGAATGCCGGCTGTAGCGATGCCCCCATAAGTCATCCCATAGATATTGCTATAATTTCTAGCAATATTATTTGAATTAAAGCCAAGATTCTTAGCAAAATCTCCACTAAACTTGAGGTGATGCGGAGAGAATAACGCCAAATCATACAGAGCATTAAAGTTTAAAATCTCATAGTTAGACGCTAATCCCATTAAGCCAGGATACGATGAATTTCCATTTGCACCACACACCGGAACCAAAGTATTACCCGATTGCATAAACATTGGAACCGATTGCAAACTTTCTGCATTCACTGCATTACATGATAAAGGTAAGGCCCCACCACTTGAAATTAAAGGGTCAATCTTAGCAGTGATATTTTGATAATCAAAATACGCAGCGCCTAACTTTAAAGAGTCTTGATTCGCAAAACCCCAATCTAAACCAGTTTGACCACCCACTAACCATTTATCACGCGTACTTAAACCCGTTGAAGCTTGCAAAGGAAAAATACCTGCCGTGGCATACACCGTAGGTCCTTTACTTTCACCCGCACTCGACAACCCTGAATCAACTAAACGATGACGAATAGTTCCAAAAGCACCTTCAAAGGACAAATCTTCGTCCCAAACTAACTCGCTACTACCAGTAAAGAATGGATTAGGAGTACGCCCACCCATTAAGGTTAACCAATTAAATTTGGTATCATCAACTGCGTTATATCTTAAATACGCTCTATCAATATTGAAGGTATATCGCCCACCCATATTTCCCATTGATTGATTGGTTGAAATAGGATTTGATATATTACCCGTTGCTAAGCGGACACCCACATCTACACCAGAAACAATATTGGCGTCAATGCCTAAACGTAAGCGTTCACGACCCTGATTTCGATCACTGCGGGTATTAACTTCCGAGTTAGCAGCACTCGGATACATACCACCATTATTGCCATTAATCGTTGGCCAATCGTAATAATTACCAATAGGCGTATTATCAGACGCCATAAAAGTAGATTGCTCTCTTAAACGAATATCACCCGATAATTTAAATCGATTGACCCAATCTGGTAAAACGCCCGGTAAGCCCCATTTCTCAGCTTTGGCTTTAGTCATCACATCAGCAACCACTTCCTCTTTTAATTCAGAGCGAACTTGTTGGCGAATTTGATCTTTGACAAAATCAGGCACATAAGCGACTCTAACTTCATCTGCAGGAACCGCTTCTTTAGTGGTTGCTTGTTTCGCTTCAGCCACTTGCTGATTGGCATCAGTTTCCGCTTGTTTAATCATTTCAGCCGCCATCTTATCGGTCAAGATGCCTTGTTTAACTAACTGATTAATCAGGCTTGTGGTCGTATTGCGTAATTTTAGCAACTCTTCCTTCTCACCCGCTTGTGATAAGCCAGCCACGCAAAGTAATGCGAGAGCGATGAGCGGTTTTTTGTGATCCATAGTTATTTCCTGCAAATATAAAATATAAAGCGTGTAATTGTTAACTCAAGCAGTGTTCGTTTTAGGGGTCTAACCAAAAACTACATTCTTGATGAAATCTTAAATTTAATCGGTTGTGCCATGCCCGGTGGCGGCGGTTCTTTTGCCTTTTTAAATTGAGACACTAATTTATTTAAAAGCTTATCGATGTCCTCATCATTACTGCCCCTTGACAGTTCAAAGCGAGACACATTCCCTTCGGGTGTTAACCAAATCTTTATCACCGCCGAATAGCTTTTTCGTCTTAATTCTTCATGTTCAGACAAAATATCAATTAAACTTTCCTTAATGCTCGTCGCATAGCCGGCATTCGGATCGCCACCTCCTAAGAGTCCTCGACCACCTTTTTTACCTACCATGCCAAACGCATCAGAACCCGCCGTGCCTTCAGCGTCTAAACCTGTGTCACCTGCCGGCTGTTGATCTTGAACATCCGGTAACGGTTCTGGATCGGGCTCTGGTTCTTCGAGCTTTTCCATTTCCGGCTCAGGTGGCGGTGGCTCTACCTTAGGTGGCGGTGGTGGCGGTGGCGGTGGCTTAACCAAATCAATGGTCTGAATCTTCTTTTCATGCTTTACAGGTTTTTCACTGGCAAAATCAACAATGACTTTAACGACATAAAAAATACCCGCTAACAATACTAAGCCACCCAGTACTTTTGGAATGATACTTTTAGGCTTTTTCTTTTTTAACATAATTCGTTTAAAACCTTACTTAACCAAATTTTGTGTTACGAGTCCTACTTGGGTAATTTCAAGTTTTCCAAGTAAGGCCAAGACATCAATCACACTCTGATACTGCACACTCGCGTCCCCTTTTACCACGACAGGTAAAGCAGGATTAACGGCTTTGTATTGCATTAAAGTCGTTTCAAGTTGTTCCATAGTGACCGGAAAAGTATCCAAAAACAAAGTCCCATCTGACGTCACAGTAATGGCTTTAGTTTGAGGTTTAGATAAACTGGGGGTATTACTGGCTTTAGGTAGATTCACTTGCACACCTTGAACGGCGGCTGTTGTCATCAAGATAAATACAATCAACAATACGTAGGCCAAATCAAGCATCGGGGTGACGTTGATTTCATCATAGGCCGCATTTTCTTCTTGTAACTTCATATAGTTGCTATTTAAAATTAGGGGTGCGTTAACTTAACGGTATTAAGCTAACGCACTGGATTAAGAGGGTCTTATTAAGCCGATTTTAAGTATGTTGCTCGGATAATTTAGCGACAAACTCATCCACAAATACATGCATGTCTGCCGTAATTTCTTTAATTTGACCGCCTAAATAGTTGTAACCAAATAGGCAAGGAATCGCAACAATCAACCCAGCAACCGTCGCTGTTAAAGCGCCGGCAATACCCGGTGCAATCGCATTAACGTTAACTTCACCACTCACTGCAATTGCCGCAAACGTAATCATTACCCCAATAACTGTTCCCAACAATCCTAAGAAAGGGCCACCACTGATCGCAATAGTTAACAATACCATTTGTGAATTTAATTTTTGTAATTCACGGATTAATTTCGCATCCATTGTGGCTCTAACCGCATTCATCGCTTGGGGTGTTAACACCAATTGGTTTCCTGAACCATCAGGCGCTGTTTTTAACCGACGGTTCATTTCTTCAACACCGACATGATAGATACGATAAATCGTTGAACCCGTAAACGAACCGTGGGCTTTAGTTAAGTTTAATAAAGAACCCTCCTCCTCTTCATACTCTTCATCATCATCGCCTTCGGTATTTAAGTTACTAATATCTTGATTCCCTAGCCGACTATAAGCTTCCTCGAATTTTTTATTTTCGCTATGGACTTTACTAAGCACAACCGCCTTAATAATCATCACTAACCAACTAACCACAAACATAACACCCAAGATACCGATAATGACCCAGCCATCTGTGGTTACGTTTTTAAGTGAGCCCATGATTAAAGATTCACCGCCCTCTTCTGTATCAGGCGTACTATCTTCACCATAGGTTAATAAAGTGACTGTTTGGCCTTGCATTTCAACATCAAACTTTATGGCATTTGCATCTAAAGCGACTTTATAAATAGAAAATTGATCTAACAGACCTATTAAGCCACGCTTACCGTATTCGTCAGAACCAATTGCAATATTGCTGGTTAAATCACGTGTTGAAACACCCAATGAACCCGCGGCCACACCATCCACGTATAAAATTAAACTATTAAAGTTAGCCGTTAACGCTAAATGATGCCAAACACCAGCAGATAATGGAGTCGGCGCTTGAAATGTTTGTTTTGAACCTTCTTCAACTTCTACAGTAGCGGTTTGCCCCACCACAGACAAGGTCACATTGCCACCTGCACCTGATCTTTGTAACACTACGCCATTAGTTTGGGATTGATCTATTTTGATCCAAGTAGACACCGTCCAACCTGCCGCTGGAGACATTTGTAACGATGGAGTCGCCGGCACGCGAATCACTTGACTACCCGTAAATACGGCGGCTTGACCAATTAAACCACCTTCTGAAAAAGTAGAGGTGACTTCCGTTGGATTATTACCATAAGCCGTTAAGTCTTTTGCTTCATTGGCTGTAATAGGTAAACTAAGCACTTGATTAACATCAAAAGAACCTGCCGCATCCTGAGCATCTACGGCTTTTTGATTACCATAATATAACCAAATAGCGGGCTCAGATTCTTTAGCTAACTCTTCTGGTAATTTAACCCAGATAAAAGCCATTTCATTAGCGGGATCTAACTTTTCAACATAAAACTTTAACGGTGTTTGCTCATCTGCTGCCAACACCCGCAAGTCTTTACCTTTTTCAGCTAAATCTGCAAAAAACGAAAAATTGCCAGTATGTAATCTGATCAAGGCATAAGACGACGCGGGTATCGTTACATTATCTTGCTTTAGTTTCTGTACATCTAGGGTAATTTTTTTCTTATAGCCCCAGTCATCACTCCACCAAGCGGAAGCTAAAGACGGAATTAACATAAGAATTACTAATATAAAGCCTAACCGTTTCATTATTTCTCTCTTTTGAAAATCAATGAGATAATTATCACAAAGATTCATTACATTATTATTACGCAACGCAAACTAGGCCTCTATTGGCTAAATTTAGACGCTTTTACCTACATTTACTCACCAAAACCCAAAACTTCAACACTCAACATACCCAACATAGTGTTTTTCTTTTTCTTTTCATCTTCATCATCTTTTGTAGCCGTCGTTTGAGCCGTTTGACTTACATTCGCGGTTAAATTACTGGTACCTGTTAAGCCCGCCGCCATACTACCCGTTGAAGCCTGAGGAACCCCAGTACTCACCCCACCGACCGAAATATTATTAGCCCCCAAGACTGCAGTTGCAGAAATGGTTACGTTAGTTCCACCAATACCCGCCTCACCCGCATCTACAACCCCATGAGGCGCAAATAAGAATACGTCACCCGCCTGTACGCCAGGGCTTGCGGCGGTACGAATACCACTCCCACTGGTAATTTTTGGCGCTGGAATGACTAACTGATTATTAGAATCGTAATAAGGTGCATCGACAGATACCGCTAAGGCTGATTTTGCGCCTTTACCCGCATCGATATTGCCCTCAGATGACCAAATTAATATATCACCGCCACCTAAGGTAAATACCCTTGACGTGTTAACGGTAAAATCATCTTTTACAAAGGCATTAATATCGCCTGTTTGCTGAGCCACGATTCCTAACTTATCAGCCGTCTTTGCACCAGAACCACTAGGCGCCACGGCCAGACCGGCATTTACTTGTCCGCCGGGAACGTATAAATTAATATTGCCACCACTCACTGTTTGTAATTTACTAAAAAACAAACTTAAGTTCCCTTGCCATTGATTCCCTGGAAATAAAGTATCGATCGCCTCAAAGCCGCCTTTATTACCCTTAGATTTATCAGACGCTGAAGCAGAGCCCGCTATTTTTAATTCATTAAAAAAAACTTTGGTAAGCAATGAATTTAATTGAGGCTGAATGGCTAAAGTTTGATCACCTGTTAAATGTCCAAAGGACGTTAACGCTTGATCATCTGTTAAAGTCATGTCCCCAGTTTTTTGCTTAATAAAAGCAGTAATAATCGACTTAACCTGACTAAACTCACTGAGGTATAAAGGATTATTATTTAAATATTTATCAATAAAGGCGGCATAACTCGGCGTTCCGGCATTTAACCCGACTAACACATCTAAAGAAGCTCCCACACTGGGTAAGGCTGAGTTATATAGGTTGCCCACTGTTGTTAAACCTACCGACGCCCCTAAATCAAGATTCCTTCCGGTTTTAACTAATGTATCACCCGGACCGCTGATTAATATTTGATACGCACTGTTTTTGTCAGTCGGCACGCCATTTCGATCTAAATCAGTCACAAAGATAATATCGCGTCCTGCCGCAATAATAGAGGTGTCGGCCTGATTGATTTGTTGAATTTGAATCGGACTGTTAATTAAATCTCGCCCTGCTTGCACAATGGCTTGTTTAGGCAACACCATCTGCACGGCAGAAATATCACCTAATTGGGTGACTAAGCGCGCGGGTTGAGTATCAGCACTATGAATAGGCGTGTTGGCATGAATTAAAGGACTTGCACCACCTTTTGATACTCCAGGAATCCCACTGGCATTAATGGCGGTTGTATTAAAAACACTGGCTGCATCAATAAGCTTTTGATCATTGGCGGCGTTAATCGTGGAATACATATTAGGTAATAACGCCGGATTAGCATCCGACATAATAAAACTATTTTGCCCCGTTGATGAAGTAATCGCTTGTTGTGCAAAGATATTCATATTAGAAACAGGCGATGGAAATAATATAATATCGTTATTTAATAAGACATTGCCATTAAACGCGGTTACATTTAATGAAGCAGGATACACTTTAGTTAACTGGATTTCATTCGGATTCGTCATCCCAATTAAATTTGTTTCAACCCGCGTATCCGCATTTAAATTAACATCTCCAGCCAAGGATTTTAAGGTTAACTGACTGTTATTCGTATACGTAAAAAACTCTGGGCTATCCACTTTTAAAACCATAGCATCAGATACCGCTGAAATTTTAATACCTGTACCCGCATTTAGGGATAAATGACTATTTCCATTTAGTGGGTCATTTTGATCTCCACTCATGATTAATTGTGGACCACTCACAAACGCATTAGGATCTGAAGAGGTACTACCCGTAATTTTACCGGCCGCACTAATCACACCCTCACCTTTACCTAAATAATAGGCACCACCCATAATATCACCGCCGGCAGTGACCTGCATTTGCCCGCCGCCTAAGACCTGAACATTATTATCCGCAACAGACGTTCCTAACTGTTTACCGGTCGTAGGCATCATCACAGAGAGGTCATTAATATTACCGGTTGCGCTAATATCAACCTTACCTCCACCGAAAGAACCAATGTTTTCTTGATATTGAGAGGGATCTACACTCCAAGCGGTCACCGTATTTCTACTGGCTCGTGTAGACACAACAGTCCCTTGACGATTTAACCAACCCGCCAAGAATTGATTACTCACCGCACCTTTTATATCGCCATCGGCACGTATCACTAAATCACCACCTTCCACGGGATAATAACCGACCGGTCTCTTATTAGCCGCTAACCCCCCATACGGATTACTGCTATTTGATCTGCCTGCGTTATAAACGGTAGAGGTTTGATTTGTAAAAACCAAGTTGCCGCCCGAGGCTAAATTAATATTACCCGAGCCTGTGTGAACACTGGCACCCGAACCCAGCACTAAATCTTTTGATAAAGATGCGGCCAATTTCTCAGCATCCGTTAAAGCAATGGTCGCTAATTTATCAGCACTACTCATATCAGCGCCTGACACTAAGTTAAATGACCAAGATTCGCCATTATTCAATAGACCTTGTACACCCGAAGTGACTTTAAAACCATCCGATAAAGATTTATTGACATCTAACTGTCCCGCAGCGCGTAAAGTAAGATCGCCTATAATGGCCGAACCACTGGCCGGTTGGCTCATGTTAGAAAAATCCCAAGCAGTGGCTAACGTTAAGTCACCTATTGAATCAACTTCGACACCTGGTTTTAAGGTTAAACCCGCACCTAAGGCGGCGACAGAGTTAGTAGAGGCATTCATATAGTTAAGCGTATCCGCATTGATTGTACTGATCAAAGTACTATCAATGAGAGAAGCATTATATTTTTTAAGCCCTTCCGCGTAGAACTGACTGGCACCAGTCACTGTCCCTGCTATCGGTTTTATATTTATGCCATCGGCCGTGGCCATTCTTTGCGCACTGAGTGTGACTACACCACCGGTACCATTTTTACCGGTCACATCAATCGTCGAACCGGCTTTAAGTTCTACACCACTGTGATTAACTAATGTTGAATCAACCGAAGACAATGACACTTTTCCACCATTATCGCCCGTTGCAGAGAGTAAACTTCCCCCTTCTAGTGTCACTTTATCACCGGCTGATAGATTGATACTGCCACCGGTTGCTTGACCATTCGCATTTAACTGACCAAAAATATCAACAGCCCCTTTATCAGAAGCCAAATTAATGTTGTTCGCGTTTATAACCGTATTAGCGGCTTCTATCATACTATCCACTCGACTTCTTATGGCGAGCGTACTATTAATTCCCGCCTGATTTAATTGAGTGATTAATTGATCAAAAGTCGTTCCTACACTAAATTGAGCGACATCCACCGAAGCACTGCCGCCCGTGGCTTTAAGTTGCCCTGCTAACGTTACGTCTTGGGTAGTGGCTTTTAGATTAAAATGTCCGCCTGCCGCTGTAGCACCGCCCGAACTGATATCAACAAGTGAACCGCTGGCTAGTTTAATAGCACCCTGATCAGCCTGAGCAGAGAAAGTACCACCCGGCGTATAATCAACCACATCAGCAAACGTAAATGCTTGTCCTGCTAAATTAATATTAGCCTTAGAGTCCACTAACACATCCCCCGTTAGGGCATGAAGATTTAATAGACCTGATGACATAATCGCGTTGGTATTAAATTGAATCGCGTTGGCCACCATTGATATACTGCCACCTAAGACTTGGGAGTTTGTAGCCATGACGGTATTGTTACCCATAACGTTTAATTGATGCCCACTAGCATCTACCGCTAAACTTGAACCCCCAGTGGTCGTTAAATATCCAGCCGTTAAATTAAGATCAGCCCCTACGTTTAATGTGCTTTTTCCGTCAGCCACTACGCCGTTATCAACGTTTAAATTAACCGTGTTAAAACCATTAAGCGCAAACTTTCCTTGACCTTGAATATAATTAGTCGCCATCAGGTTTAATGTGCCTTGGCCATTACCCATTTGATTAGCTTGGGCATTTAAAGGGTTGGATAATTCTAACTGAGTAGCCTTTAAACTGGCTGATTGTCCATTACTGGCATACCCTGATAAACCGGCTGCCTCAATTAATAAATTATTAAACGGGATTGGACCTAAATTACCTTGGGCATCCAGTTGTCCCACATTGCCATATAAGTTAACCGCATCATGACTATTCAAGACTAACGCATCCACTGAGAAATGACTTAATTGTTGATTAGTCAGATTCAAAGCATTTGAACCGACGCCATTAGGTATATCACCAATATTAATGGCATTAGAGGTTAAATTTAACGCGCCCCCACGCATGACGATATCACCGGTCAAAATTGTTGACCCCGCATCTAGCAACATAGACTTAGACGCATTTAAAGTGGCATTTTGGTCAATTAATAAATTACCTGTCGCCGCGCCGACGGTATGATTAACACTGACTTGTTTATCCGCTGACACCCGTAAAAGAGCCCCCGAACCCACCATATTAAAAACCGAATCACCGGTGTTAACCTGACCACTACTCACTAAAGAGGCACCATCTTTTACTTCAATGGTGTTTTTTGCCGTCGCTAATAAATCTAAACCTTTCAATTGCGTGTTAGCATCAAAAGTCACATTGTTCGCGGTGACATTGAGTTGAGTATTACCGGTAGAACTATCGGTCAGTCGGGTACCGCCCAGCAACAAACTATCTACATTCAAATGACTTAAATTTTGATCCAATAATTGTAAGGTACCAGGTGTTAAGCCATTAGTTAAACTGTTAACCACTTCAATGTTTTGAGCTGAAATGTCCATTTTCGCACCACGCCCTTTAGGGGTTGCTACTTTAAACTGCCCATCTAAAACTAAACGCGTACTGGCATCAATCGATATTTGTCCGCTATCAGCAGGTAATAGAGGAATACTACTGTTATTGGTCAGTGCTTGCTGGGTAAAAAAACTATTCGCTGTTTGAATGTTATATTGTGAATGTTTTTGGATATCGGCGGAAGACTCAATCAAAAACCCCATCGTTCTCGAAGCATGTGAGTTTGTCCCCGCTAAAGCTTGATAACCTGAAACGACCGCTAAACCATTTTGATTATAAGTCGTTGAGACTTGATCTTGCGTATTGGCTTGTGGCGTAACTAAAAAAGCCCCCGGTAACAGTGCATAACGAGACGGTAATACCGTATAAAAACCAGCCGCTAAAGTATCAGATCCACCCAAATAAATGGAGGTTCTTGGATCGTTAGCGCCAATCGATAAATTAGGATCATACGGGGCTAAGGAAGAACCTAAACTAGGCAGGATAGCAAAGCCACCTTGATAAGAGGGACTGCCTGGTAATAAATAATCATTCGACCCGCCTAAACCAGGTTGAAATTGATATGCTAATAAATCACCGCCCCCAGAGACATCAACCGTACTGCCTTGGTTAAACTGAATACTAGGTGCTTGAAAGACCAGATGCTTTTCACCCACGGTGAGATACTCATAAAGATTAGTATCTGTATTTAATAGCGACTGATTAAAGATCAGATTATTATTGCCGGGTAAAGAGTACACCCAGTTATTATTAACAATAGTTCCAAATGGAATCGTTTGACCACTTGCGGATACTGAAGTAACACTGTTGGCTCCAAAATTAATAGCTTGAGTGGCATTAAAAGCAATCGTCCCTAAAGGAGCTTTAACAACGCCATTTTGATTAATCGTTGAAGCATTAAAGGTTAACCGGCCTGCCGCTGATAATGGCGAAGTGTCTGTGTTTTGACCACCAATAGTCAGCACACTACTCGGATTGGTCACTGAGACTGTGTAATCCGTTAACGTTGTTGGATACACTTGGCTGGCATTTAAGGTTAAATTAGCGGCGGTATTAAGATTTCCAGTCAGCGTTCTTTCTGTTGGGAGCGCTTGTACCCCAACCAACCGCAAATCATGAATGCTTGATAGGTTAACATCACTAAAACCCGTCATTAATAAAGCCCCATTTAGCTGGGTCCATTGTGTTTTGATTGGTTGCGTGAGTGATTGAGTCGTTAACTTTCCACCGCCTAAAACAGAAGTATCCAACACTTGGTTATAACTGGCAGAACCCAATTGTAAATAGGGACTAATTAAAGATACATTCCCGGTGGTTTGGCCATTAACACCGGACCATTGCAACGTAGGTGCATCTAAAATTAAACTCGATGCCAAGGTTAAATTAACATCATTGTTAAAATTGATAACCCCTGCAGGACGTAAACTACCATCGTTAGGATCTCTTTGAACAGGAACAGAAAGTTTTAACTGCTCAATACCTGAATCATGGAGTTGCTGACTACTTAAAGTCGCTAAGCCGTTCATCAAGCTAGGAATACTATTAAATTGTGCACTTATAGGCAACTGTGTTTTAGTGTCTTGAATTAAATTAAATAGTAACGCGTTATTCGGAAAAATAGCACCTAACGCTTCTCCACGTTGGTTTCTATCTAGGGTTATATTTAAGCTACCCCCTAAATTAGTCGCAGATCCCGCTTTGGCCGAGATAGCACCATCTAAAACAACCCCTTCAGCAGCTGTGATAGCCACTTTACCCGCATCAGAGCCAATTAATGTTTTAGCAAATCCAGAGGGAGTGGGTGCTGGCAAATCTAAAACAACCTCAGTACCTGTCACATTTAATTGGGCACCTTTTTCGACTACCACATAACCACGATCAGCCTTTAAGGTAATATTACCGCCATTAAGCACACTACCCGTTGTTAAGCCAGTATTATTAGCTGGGTTTATTAAACTGGTACCTTGAGTATTTAATTCAGCGTTAGATCCTAACCAAATAGATTGTGAACCGTTATAAGCTAAAGACGTGTAATCCGCTTTTAAAACTAAATTAATGTTACCGCTAGGCGCACTAATTAAGCCATTAAGAAACAATCCAGAACCCAAGTTTTCTGTTGATATATTAACCGTAGAACCTTTATCAACATTAATCTGGCTACCTGTTTCCAAGGTAACCCCCGTTAAACCGTTTAAGCTTAACGTGACGGGTTTACGAAGCGTTTCGGGTAAAGTCACTACTTGACTAAAACCTTCAATGCCATTTGTATTATGTTGATTTCTATAGTCTGACGTTATTATTTTATTTTGTGCGGTTAACGCAATTGCCGTATTAGCTTTTACAGTAATGTCTTGTTGATTACTCACCAAACTAATTGAACTAAATCCTGAATTAGCCGCCACATCCAATAAACCATGGGTCACTTTTAAATTAAGGGCATTCGCTTCAGCCACCTGAGTGCCCACATTAATTTTATTAGAGGCCAATGTTAAATTGCCACCTTGATTTAAACCATAAGCCGATAACTGTCCATCTGCCAATAACAAACCTTCAATATCGTGCGTTCCCGCTTGTAATTTAATGGAACCTGCCGAACCCGCGGTGACTCGATTACCTGACACATCTAAACTAGCCCCGCCATTCGCTTTAATCTGTGCACCTTGAGCAAAGTTTAAACGATTAGTCGCCGAAATATTGACACTGCCTGCATTTAGCGCAGAAGGTGAACTTAGGCCGTCTTTAAACTGATTAATCCAATTACCTGAAACATCTAATAAAGAAGACGTTAATAAATTAAGTTGTCCCGTATTGCTGATACCGGTATAAATACCGTTTAGAGCAATCGTGCCACCGGAGGTTTTGATAGAGCCTAAAACATCAATATTACCGGCATCCACGTTAAAACTGCTTAGCGCTGGCATCGTTAAATTGGCGTCTTTTGCAACCGTCACCGTACCCGCGGTTTTAACTGTTAATTGACTAATACCTGATTGATTGACTAGTTGATTGCTTAAGACTAAATCAGTGCTCGGTAACGGGTCATTGATTCCAATCGAATTCGTAGGGGCATTAACATCAAATGTTATATTTTGTGTCGAGAAAAATTGTCCCGGTTGTGGGTTAGTTGCGCCACCATTGTCGCCGGCGTTAATTGCTAAAGAACCACCTGAGACTGGATTACTTAATTGATTGATACCCGTGACAGCACCCGCGACCAATTGACCCGACCATGCGGTTACTGGACTTTCAATATTTAAAGCCCCACCTGCTTTACCATCCGTATAGCCGTTTTCAAATCGGCCTAGTCCGGTTAAATTAAAGGTATTAGTCGTGCCCCATTTAACACTGGTTTCTTTAATAGTCCCAAAAATAGCTGAGTATTGTAAATTAGGGTTCGCTTTACTAATATCGACCACTTGCCCTGTTGCAGCCGTGACTAATTGAGTGGTATTAATATAGCCACTTTGGTAATTTACAGAGCCACCAGAGATATCAGTCACCGCATTTTTATTAACCACCACATCACCGGCAGAGGTTAAATTAATAACCCCACCCGTGGTTAATCTCTCTCCAACGCCTTTCTGAATCGAAGAAGCAACGGTACTGGCATCCAATATTGTCGGTAAGTTTCGGATATCAACTTGTACTTTTTGTCCTTGTAATACGCCACCCTTTTGATATGGCGCATCCCTTAAATTAAAACTTTGTACTGAGACCTCTGCCACATTACGTTCCATGGCCACTTGAACATTTTTGGTGCCCGATACATCAATTTTAGAACCACTTTCTAAATCTATACGCCCACCCGACCCCACTAAAAGAGTATTGGCTACATCTAAGGGATTACTTGAGGTCGTTAAATTAACCACGCCACCAGTTGCAACGATACTGGCGTTTTGTTGCATATCAATTTGATTTGCATTAATCTCAACCACAGATTGTTTTTGGGCTTGCTCATCAATAGCGGTACCACCATCAACATCCGCCAAAATAGTCGCTGAACTATTTTTACCTAACATAACACTCGAAGTCTCACCTGTACTTCTTACCGTGGTTGAAACCGATAAATTATGCGCATTCGTTTTAGGATCAAAACTATCCGCCGCCCCTTCTCGCGCTAATAAACGAATAGAACCATTCACATTAACCGAGGTGGTCGCACTTAAACGACCGGATTGATTCACTGCAAAACCGGCTAAGGTTACATTGCCTTGTCTGACCGCAACATCACCACCGACATTATTATTTACGGTTCCACCAGAACCCACCTCGACTAATAAGCCTGCGAAGGGATCTTTACTTGACGTGGGTTGCAAATAAACCTTGTCTTGACTGGCCACTAAAATAACCTGGCCCTGTTGATCAGCAGAAATTGATCCTGAGTTATCGACTGTTGGAGCAGCCATAATAACACTGCCACTTTTGCTGGCATGAATATGGGCGCCATTATTAATTTGAATCTTAGCCGTAGGATTAACCGCTGTTTTAGGGTCGTTAGTATTACCATTCAACGCTGCTTTTTTATCAATAGAGGCGTTTGGATTATCATCAAACACTCGAATAATGCCGGCTTTAAAAGCCTCATCACTGATATTAAGGGCAGTCACCACTAAACTATTGGTATCGACTACTGAATCCTTACCAAAAATAAAACCATTTTGATTAAATAAATAGACTTGGCCATTGGCGGTAATGGAACCCATAATCTGACTGGCATCGCCTTGATGAATATTATTAAGCGCCACCGAAGCCGAAGAAGGCTGCACAAAATTAACGGTATAACCTTTATCAATATTAAAACTTTTCCAATCAATAGTGGCTTTATCAGTGATTTGATTAATGGTCATGACATGATCATTAATCACGGCATTTGCTTGGCCATGAGCGGCTTGATCAATAACAGGAATAATATCATGCGCTATGTTAGGTATGACTACTGGAGGGTTAGTCACTTCTGCAGGCAACGGTACAATATTGGTGGGCTCTGGCAACGGTGCATGAACATCAGCATTCACTGTTGAAATCCCTGAACCGACTAACAAACCTCCGGCAATGACCACTCGGACCGCTGCGGCCAGCGGCTTAAGCCTAAAAAAATCTTCTGAAGACTTTGTCATAAGGGGCTGATGTTTGTGGTTCATAATTGTAACCTTAACTCTTAATTGTATTAATACTGATAAATGAGTGACACACTGAGCAAAAACTAAAGCTCAGCAAAAGGAGGACTCAACTCGTTTAAAGCGAATTGAGTCTATACACCTTAATAATCTTAAAATTCGGTTGCGACGTTAAAGTCAACACGGGGATCACCTGCTTTAACAGGCGCCAAAGAAATAAACGGAATGCCCACATCAAAAGCCGCAATCAGATATTTCTTAATATGAAAATTAAAGCCGGCACCACCGCCAGCTAAGGAATATGAATTCTTATTGCCTTTTAAGGCTGATTGAACCCAACCACTTCCGGCATCCATAAAAGTCATGAACTTAAAGTTATTTAAATATTCACTGTCCAATTGACCAATATTAGGCGAATATAACTCCATTGAGCCAAACACGCCAGAATCCACTAAGGCTTGAGTTTCAAAATAGCCACGTACACTTAAAGCACCACCTATCGAGTATTGTTCATTACTGATCAAAGGTGAATCGGAGACATGTCCGGTAACATGCGTTTTGATTTCCATCCCTTTGGGTAAATCATGCTGCCCTTTTATATCTGTTGTTAAATATAAATAGTTCGCTTTAGAATTAGCACGCTTTTGTTCAAAATCATACTGTTTGTTACCCACACCTCTAAAGGAATAATGCGCGGCTATATCAAAGGACAGAAACGACTGCTCTCCACGATAACTGCCGCTGTATTGCGTTAAAAATGGCACATAAGCAATGGGAGTGGCGATCGTGTCTGAACCTACCACATTAATATTTTCTTTAAAGCTTTTATAATCCACACCTTGAGTCAAACTATGATTATAGTTACCCACACCGTTAAACGGCTTGATTAAACGCACCCCAAAAATATCACCCAAACCAATCACCGACATTGAACCCGCATTCGCGATTTGTGAACTAGACGATGATTTAACACCATACATAGCAAGGCGCATATCAGTGTCAAATAGGGGCAGTGCATACGTGCCCGCCATTACATCCACTTGCTCACTATTTTGAGGAGAAACTTGATACATAAACGAAGCGGTATGCATCTTTTGCCATAAATTGTCATAATGTAATGACGACACTAATCGCAGTCTTTCTGTTGAGGAGGTATTTCGACCATTTAACTCAACCCGTCCGTGTAATGGTAATTCATCTTTTACTTTTAAATCGACTTCTAAGGTACCTGGGGTATCACCCGCCCTTAAAATGGGCTGAACTTTACGATCGGTACTCTGAGTACTTAACGCGGCCAATTGTTTTTGCATGGTCGGAAAATGGGGCACATTGCCTTCTGCCAACTCAGGCACACTGGCTTTAATAGCGCCCATAGAAAAATAACGCGAATCTTTTACTTTAAGTCGAGAGACTTTTCCTTCTACGACCTGCAAATAAACCACGCCATTTTTTACATCTTGTTCGGGAATATCCACCGAAACGGTTTGATACCCTTGAGCCTTATATAACTCCTCTAAGGCAGTACGGGCTAAATCAACATTATCTAAACTTTTGTTGGGGCCTAAAAACGGATAAACCGTACGTTCGATTTGTTTCGTTTCTAATTTGGTATTGCCTTTGACGCGTAACTCGAAGAGGTCAAATTTTGCGGGTGCCTGAGAAACGACTGCTTCTTGATTTTGCTCTTGTGGCGCGACTTGATCAGCCGCTGAAACTAACCCTGCTGAGGGTAAAAAAATAAATCCACTCCATAGAGCCCATGAAAAGAAATGTCCGTGTTTATTCCGATTTAATTGCATGCGTTTTATCAGGCTAATGAGTAAGTCTGTACCCTCACCATGAGGATAGTTATTGTTAATTATAAGTAGATAAGATTAAGGTTTTATGACAACCTAAAAGTACCCGCACAGCACTGTATATAAGGGGTTTTACTTTACAAAAAAACGTTGAAACAAAAAAAACCAACCGCCAATCGACGGTTGGTTTTATAAGCTAAAACATCCTTATTTTAAAACAACCCAAATCTACAATTAGAAAGCTGGGATTGCTCTCATACCACCTGGAATTGATGGCATACGGCAATGGTTTAATGAAGAACCACCCGCAGCTGCATGAGTAAACGGATTAACAGGTCTTGCTGCGTCAAATGCACCGTTGATTAAAGTACCTGGAGAGATAGCAGTATCAAATGTTGGTAAATAATTAACATTCGTTGCCGTACCTAAGAAACCTGACAATCCAAAAGGATGAGTCACGTTTAACGCAGTGATTTGTGGAGCAGAACCTAAGTTAGCTAAAATATCTAAAGCTAATGGGTTAGTTGTTAAAGGTGCCGAAGAAGAAGTTAAGTTAACTAACTCAGCCCAAAATTTATATTTACCCGCAGCCACGTTTGCAGCCGTAGGAGCAAAACCGTCGATTTTAATAAAACGATAGTTTTTAGCAACGGTATTGTTACGATCTAAACCCATAATACCAAAGGCCCAACGGAAACCGGTTACACCAGATGGATAAGGTGTAAATGTGCCTTGAAGTGCACCTTGGTTTAAACCAATTAAGCAGTTTTCTAAATCACCTGAACCTGACATAGCGTGAACTACTTTTTGTCCACCACTTGTAGAATCAGTTTCAGCGCCGATCAACTGTGTAGCATTAGTTGAAAGGGCTTCATTACCCGTAAAACATTGGTTTTCAAATTTAATATTGAAAGCTGCTAAAGTACCAGAACCTGCAGTACGTGAACAATAATGGATATCAGTATTAGCAGGTTGATCATTAGCGTACTGTACACCCGCTAAACTTTGAGCCGTGTTATCAGCACCACCGAAATACAAATTCCACCAATCAGTTGCACGGCCTTTACCAGCAATCGCTGCGATTTGCTCAGTCGTTAAAGACGGCATACACGCATCTGTGTTATCAGTTGGCATAGTGAATGAAGAAGCACCAGGAGTAATACCACCAATACATGTAGAAGCTATTTTGCCCGCAGCAACTGAAGCAACTTGCATCGCCGCATATAAACGAGTGTTAACAACCACACCAAAAATTTGTGTCGCTAAAGCCGTTGCAGTTGTACCTGCTGCTCCTACAACATGACCATTAGGAATAGATTCAAATTGTGCACCATCAACATCAGCTAAGTTGATGTCACCTGCATGAGCTGCTGCAGTTGCACCAGTTGGTGTACATGGTACAACCGTCACGCCATTACTTGTTGTTGCTGTTGCACAAGTAGTATTTGTGAAACTGGCAGCTTGCCAATATGTTGGGTTAGTTCCTAAAGCTGATTGAGCACCAGTAATTGAACCACCGCTATCACGTTTATGCACTATATTAATAGTACTGGCAGCAATTGAACTGTCACAAATCCAAGTAAAATCAGATGTACTGTTCGAGTATTTATAGATGTTACCCGTGCAATCCGCAGCAATTGATTTTTCTACGAAAGGTGTTGCAGCAGATGAACCCGAGATCCAAATTTCTTTAACTGTTTTATTGTAAGCGTCAGTTACGTTAGGTGAACCATTAGCGTTAAGTGCTAAAGTGCCAACTGGCACTGCCATTGCTTGACCAGCAAATAAAACAGCGGTGACCGCTGTTGATAATAATAATTTATTCATTAAATAATCTCAAAAATATAAAAAAAAAACCTCAAACTTAAACTGATTTACGACGATTTAAACGTAAAAAGCCCATCAAACCTGCACCAAACAACCACACAGCAGCAGGTAAAGGTACCGCAGTGACCGCTGGTGTGAAAGCCAAAGCATTACCAGACAAATTAAAAGTACCTACATTAGAGATATCAGTTAATGCAATTTGATCCTTAGGAGTAGCAACACCATGACTCACTACAGAACCTAAATGAGTTGCACCGTGATAAAAATTTTCAGATGCTCCATAAGCAACTGATGGGTCATAAGCCATTGCACCAAAGAACTGAGATAACGGATTATGTCCGTTAGCTTGACCACTTTGTATTGAATCTGTATTTAAAATCACAGAACTTACACCCGTTACAGTATTTTGATGTGGAGCACCTGTTACTGACAAACCTGAATTAATATCACCAGCTTGTGTATCTATCGCTGAAATAGTCGTAGCCCAATCACCTGTTGAAGGTATAACGGGAGTCGCAGTACCGGTATAAAAAGCACCTTTATTAGGATTTGTTCCTGGATTACCCGAAAGATCACCCGCCGCGAAGACCCCATAAGTGATTGAACTTGTTGCGCCAGCACCGATAAACGTAGCCCAATTTGCATCAGTTGATAAATCTTTACCACCGATGAATGTTGCTAAAGCAGTTGAAGGACTCGCTAATAAAGCCCCAAAAGTAGTGCCTAAATCCAAGTTGAATGTACGACCTAATGAACTATCACTGTTAACATAAGCTGCATCAAACGCCACTAAAAAAGCTTCGTTTGAACCACTAGTTGCAGTATTGGTAGATAACTGAGTTGCTAAGTTCGCATGTGCACCACCGGCAACAACCATTAACGCACCAGCAAGTATTGTTTTTTTAAATTGCTTCATTTGTAAAACACCATTAATTACTAAAAAAAAAGAATTTAGTCTTAAACAAACCAACCTGTTTAAGACTCGCCCCCGCTACCAATACTTCCTGTAATATTTTTTTATAGTTAAGATTTGCAACGTACCCGCTCTCAACTGCTGACCATTATTCCATCTCAATACGGAAGGAATGGTTACAATTCAGTTACAAAACGAATATTTGTATTACAATTTTTTCTTTTTCTGTGTCCTGTTCCGTTTTAAAACAAAAAAAATGGCAACAACCTCATTAGCCACCAAATGGCTACACTTCATTCTTTTGATATTACTTTTTCAACGTGTATAGAGAATTGATGATTTGTACTGCTGACACTCAAGTACCAGGCAATATCGCCTGTAAAACTCAGGCATTCCAATATGAAAGTATCATTAAATGTATGCTCTGTTATAAATCTGTAACATTGTTAGGTTATATTTTGTTTATTAATAACTCTATACAAGCGGTTAGCTTAAAACCTGAATTTACTATGTCGGCAGATGAACTGATGGTCAGCGAAAACAAACATATTGTTTCTATGCGCTTAAATAATAATGATCGCAAAGCTATTCAAACATTAGCTTCTCGGCTTTTTGTTAGAGAATCTGAGCTGTATAGGTTTGCTATTAGCTATCTGTTAGGTCGAATGGATAACCTGCAAGATGTTGATTGCGCGGGTAGTAATCTATTGGGGCTGTTTATTGATTTTAGAGCAGAATTTAATGAGTTTTTAAACTTAAAAAAACAACAAGTTTTTAAAATTGTTAATAATGGCAACGCAGATCCTGAGAAATTTGTAGCCATGTCTGATATTGAGTTACTTGTACTTCCGGATCATTTACTGCGTCAGCGCTTAACGCAAACTGAAGACGCCCAACACTTTAAAGACCCTGATATTAACTTATGGCTTAAAAATTATTTATTGGATCGTTACGGCGAACCCTCCCTCTTTTAAGTGAGCCGACTTACCAAGGTGGCGCTTCACCTTGATAAGCAACAAAGTCTTTAGCTAAAGAGTATGTCATGGTGCCTTGCCCCGTTACTTTATCAGACACTCTTGATGATGTTGAAGGTAACTTAACTATTGAAGGGGTATTATTAGTTACCGCCTGACCTTCTATCACCTTAGATTGCCAAGCCGAAAAAAGCGTAACGTCAAGTCCTGTAGGCACATACCATTTTTTATGTGCGGGGTCCCATTTTGCACCTAAAGCTTTAGCGTCGTCTTTTTGTGCATAAGGTACCGTTAAATAGGTTTTAGCGTGCATCAAAGTGATCCTGTTGGGTTTAATTACAATAGCGCTATTGTAAACGATTCAATTGAACCCCTACCATAATGAGTTTATATTGGCTTGCTATATTGAAATTAACTTTTGCTAGTGTGTGATAATACACCTCTAATTGTAGTTAAAAATTAGATTTATCCACTATTAGTATTACACTATTGCCTTATTGTCACAAAAGCGTAACAAACTCTTTGTTACAATGACTCTTTACTATCTACAGAACTCATTAATTATGTCTAGTTTTAATATTCTCGTTGTTGAAGATGAAGATGCTATCAGAGAAATGCTGGTAATGGTTCTTGATCAAGCTAATTTTGCTTCTATCGCCGCCACGGATGCTGAAGAAGCTCAAAAATTACTGGACGATAAAATTCCTGATCTTATTTTATTAGACTGGATGTTACCAGGCATCAGTGGCGTTGAATGGGCTAGGCGCTTAAAAAAAGAATCTGTCTATAAAGATATCCCCATTATCTTATTAACAGCACGCGGTGAGGAAGAGGACAAAATCAGAGGCCTTGAAATTGGTGCTGATGATTACATGACCAAACCCTTCTCACCTAAAGAGCTCATAGCACGTATTCGTGCGGTATTACGTCGAAGCGGCAAAATACAAGGCCAGGCACAAATTATTTTGGGTGACCTAACCTTAGATACCGAACAACATCGCTTAACCATCGGTAACAAACAACTTGAAGTCAGTCCTACCGAATTTCGCTTGATGCACTTTTTCATGACACATGCTGATAAAGTGTATACCCGCACCCAGTTACTAGATCAAGTCTGGGGCCGTAATGTCTATATTGAAGAACGCACGATCGATGTTCATATACGTCGCCTTAGAAAAATTCTTGAAGAACATGGACGTGAAGATTTAGTACAAACAGTACGTGGCTTTGGTTATCGATTTTCTCTAGCGGAATAAATGACGATGCGGGCATGGCGCAATGAAATAACCACGATTGGTTTATTATTAATCATAATAACTATCATCGGAGGCGTGAGTGGACACTTTATCCCTCTGTTATTTTTACTCATGTTTGCCATTATCATTCATCAAATGATCCACATTAGTCGCTTTGAGCGGTGGATCAGAACGGGGGGGCGTGGCAAGTATCCAAGAGGAAAAGGCATCTGGGAAGAGATTTATTACCATGTCTACCGCCTAAGAAAAAATGAAAAACGCCGAAAAAATAAACTCAGTGCTATGATTAATCAATTTCGTCAGTCCACTGAAGCGTTGCCCGATGCAGCCATTGTCTTAGGTGCTAATGATGAAATTGAATGGGCTAACAAAGCTGCCCGAACAGTGTTTGGCTTGCAATCGTCTGACAAAGGTCAGCGTATTCCTAATCTAATTCGATTTCCTGACTTTATTAAATATTTAAAAGCAAAAAACTATAAATCCTCGGTGGTGCTTCCCTCCCCCGTAGATAATAAAATCATCTTAGAAATTCGCATTGTGCCTTATGGTGTAGATCTTCGTTTACTGATAGCGCAAGACGTAACCCAACTAAAAAAAATGGAACGGATGCGTAAAGATTTTGTGGCTAATGTGTCACATGAAATGAGAACGCCTTTAACAGTTCTAAGAGGTTATCTGGAAACCTTGTTAGATATGGATGATAAACTCTCACCCATGTTAACCAGTTCATTTATCCAAATGCAGGGTCAAACTGATCGAATGCAGCATTTAGTGGATGATTTATTGTTGCTTACTCGTTTAGAAACTCAACAAAGAAAAACACAATGTGTCGATATTCCAGCATTATTATCCCAAATTCACTCAGAAGGTATAAGCCTCGGATCATTGCCAGAACGCTTACTGTTAACGATTGAAACCAAAGCTCATATTGTCGGTGAAGAACAAGAATTACGAAGCGCCTTTACTAATCTAGTCAGCAATGCAATAAAATATTCGCCCGAAAACAGCCCTATTAACATCACTTGGCGGCAAAATAAAAACTATATAACCCTGTCGATTACCGATCAAGGCGAAGGGATTTCTAAATACGACATTCCCCGAATAACCGAACGTTTTTATCGAGTAGAAACCAAGCGCGTTAAAAAAGTAAACGGCACCGGCCTTGGTCTGGCGATTGTTAAACATGTTTTAATGCGCCATGATGGCTATTTAGAAATACAGAGTGAACTTGGCAAAGGCAGTTGTTTTAGTTGTCACTTTCCCTCTGGACGTATCTGTAATTAATGCCTTTAAGATCGATATAATTCCATTAAACTCAACTCAATACTCTAAAATCCTCTCGACTAAAACGCGCCTCCCCCTCGTCTAATCAAACACTTAAACTACATAAATTATTTGATAAAGCGTTAAGTCAAATATTGTGACCTCTATAATCAAGAAAAAAGTCAGTATAAAGACAAAATCATTACAATCAATTCAGCATCTTGCAAAAAATTCTGCGATAATAAAACTCAGTATCTCGTTAAAATCTTCGTTTTTATTGTACCAGCCTATAATCTTTTTACTCGACGACTAGCCTATGAAAGCCAAAAATACATTTAACCCCTGTGATTTAGTAATTTATGGTGCACTGGGTGATCTATCGAAACGCAAGCTGATCATTTCTCTGTATCGCCTTGAAAACGCAAACTTTCTGGAACCTGACACGCGCATAATTGGTGTTGATTTACATGACATTACCAGCCAAGGTTTTATCGATATTGCCCGTAAAAGCTTAAAAGATTTTTTAAGTGATAAAATTGATAACACCGTTTGGGAGCGCTTCTCTGCGCGACTCTCTTATCTTAAAATTGACCTGACTAAACCTGAAGAATATAACCAACTGAATGCGGTTATTGACCAAGAAAACAGAATTATGGTCAATTATTTTGCAGTTTCTCCTTTTTTATTCAAAAGTATTTGCCAAGGCTTAGATGCCTCAGGTGTACTCACTGAAACATCACGCATGGTGATGGAAAAACCAATTGGCCACGACCTTAAATCCTCTCAAGAAATTAATGATGTGGTTGCTAGTGTCTTTAATGAAAAACAAGTCTATCGCATCGATCATTATCTTGGTAAAGAAACCGTTTTAAATCTCTTAGCCTTACGCTTTGCCAATTCTATTTTTACCACCAATTGGAATCACAATACCATTGACCATATTCAAATTACGGTCGCTGAAGAAGTCGGTATTGAAGGGCGCTGGGATTATTTTGATAAAACCGGTCAACTCCGTGACATGGTTCAAAATCACTTATTACAAATTTTAACTTTTATTGCGATGGAACCTCCCGTCAATTTAGAAGCTGAAAGTATTCATAACGAAAAAATTAAAGTCCTTAAAGCGCTACGTCCGATTACCATTCAAAATGTGGAAGAAAAAACAGTACGCGGTCTTTATACGGCAGGTTACATTAAAGGCCAACCCGTACCAGGCTATCTGGAAGAAGAAGGTGCAAATACCCAAAGCACCACTGAAAGCTTTGTGGCCTTACGCGTTGATATTGATAACTGGCGTTGGGCGGGCGTGCCTTTTTATCTAAGAACGGGCAAACGGTTAACCAGTAAACGCACTGAAATCGTGGTCTATTTTAAACAGTTACCGCATAACATTTTTAAAGACAGTTTTAGAGAGTTACCGCCTAATAAGCTCACCATTCATTTACAACCGAATGAAGGGGTAGAAATTGAAATGCTCAATAAAATCCCCGGTATTGATGAGCACATTAAACTTCAAAAGACCAAACTGGACTTAAGCTTTTCTGATACCTTTAAAGAGAGTCGTATTTTTGGTGGTTATGAAAAACTAGTCCTAGAAGCGATGCGTGGTAATCCTACGCTATTTTTAAGTCGTGAAGAAATTGAACAAGCGTGGACCTGGGTTGATTCTATCCAAAACGCTTGGCAGCATTACAATGATGCACCTAAACCTTACTCTGCAGGCACTTGGGGCCCTGTTGCCTCTGTGGCTTTAATTGCCCGAGACGGCCGTGCTTGGGAAGAATAATTAATCCTCCGCGTAACATTAACTAAGGTAAAAAATATGCATCCAATCATTGAAAGCGTGACTCAAGAAATCGTTGAACGCAGTCATAAAACCCGTTCAGCTTACTTAAATTATATCGATGCTATCGCTAAAAAAGGCCCTATTCGTTCAGGGATGGGCTGCGGTAACTTAGCGCATGGTTTTGCGGCCTGTAGCGCTACTGAGAAAGCCGACTTAACCGGTGATCAAAAAGCTAATATAGCCATCATTACGTCTTATAACGACATGCTCTCTGCGCATGAACCGTATAAATATGCTCCTGATTTAATTAAAGCCGCCATTAGAGAAGCCGGTGGTGTTGCACAAGTGGCCGGCGGTGTTCCTGCCATGTGTGATGGGATTACTCAAGGCCAACCTGGCATGGAATTGTCTTTGTTTAGTCGTGACTTAATTGCCATGACCACTGCAGTAGGCATGAGCCACAATATGTTTGATGGGGCTTTATATTTAGGTGTGTGTGACAAGATTGTGCCCGGTTTATTGATTGGCGCGTTAAGCTTTGGTCACTTACCGGCTATTTTTGTCCCTGCTGGCCCTATGCCCAGTGGTTTAACGAACAAAGAAAAATCCCGTGCACGTCAAGCGTATGCAACCGGACAGATTGGTCGTAAAGAACTTTTAGAAGCTGAATCAGCGTCTTACCATAGTCCCGGTACTTGTACCTTCTATGGCACTGCCAATAGTAACCAGATGATGATGGAAATCATGGGGCTACATTTACCCGGCAGTTCGTTTGTGAATCCTTATACGCCACTACGTGATGAGTTAACTAAAGCAGCCGCTACTCAAGTTTTAAAATTTACGGCTTTAGGTGATGATTACCGTCCTATTGCGCACATGGTTTCTGAAAAAGCTATCGTGAATGCGGTGATTGGTTTATTAGCAACCGGCGGTTCAACCAACCACACTATGCACTTAATTGCTATTGCTCGTGCTTCGGGCATTGTCTTAAATTGGGATGATTTCGATCGTTTATCCAAAGCGATTCCGTTAATCACTAAAATTTATCCCAATGGCCCTGCCGATGTTAACCACTTCCATGCCGCTGGCGGTATGGGGGTGTTAATTGCTGAGTTGTTAAAAAATGGCTTATTACACGAAGATATCTTAACGGTTGCGGATGAGCGCGGTATGAACAGTTACCGTCAAGAACCTAAAATACTCGATGACAAACTGACTTGGGTACCGGTTCCAGAAACCTCTTTAGATACTGAAGTCTTAGGCACGGTACAAAAACCTTTTGCAACCGGTGGCGGTTTACATGTCATGCACGGCAACTTAGGTCGCGGTATTTCTAAGTTATCAGCCGTATCTGTAGAACATCAAATTGTTGAAGCCCCAGCGGTGGTGTTTGATGATCAAGAAGATATGCTGGCGGCTTTTAAACGCGGTGACCTAGAAAAAGATTTTGTTGCGGTCATTCGTTTCCAAGGCCCTCGTTCAAATGGAATGCCTGAACTACATAAACTCACCCCACCATTAGGGGTATTACAAGATAAAGGCTTTAAAGTGGCCTTAGTCACCGATGGCCGTATGTCAGGTGCCTCCGGTAAAGTACCGTCAGTCATTCATTTATGTCCTGAATGTGAGTCTGGTGGGCCTTTAGCGAAAGTACGTAATGGCGATATTATTTCCTTAAATCTTCAAACGGGTGATGTCAATGTCTTACTTGATGATACTGAATTTAATGCCCGTGAACCTTTACCCAACTCTGCTAAAAACCATCACTATGGCATGGGTCGTGAAATGTTTGGTGGCTTTAGACTCGGTGCCTCTTCGGCTGAAACCGGCGCCTCCAATTTATTCATGGTCGATTAATTAACCAAGCCCAATCTAATTACCTTTTAAACTAGCGAGCAATACAATGAGTTCAAATAACTGGAAAATTCAACCGACTGACGTTTTAAACGCTGGCCCTGTAATGCCTGTTATGGTCATTCAAAATCTTGAAGATGCCGTTCCCTTAGCCAAGGCATTGGTTGCAGGTGGTATTAGAGTTTTAGAAATTACTTTAAGAACCCCAATTGCATTAGAAGCTATTCGCTTGATTAGTCAAGAAGTCAAAGATGCGATTGTTGGTGCCGGTACCATTACCACTCCCGAACAATTAAAAGCGGCAGAAGACGCCGGTGCAGTATTCGCTATTAGCCCAGGCTTAACCCCTCGCTTATTAGCCGCCGCAAAAACGGGAAACATTGCATTAATTCCTGGCATTGCTACCTTGTCAGAATTAATGTTGGGCATGGAATATGGGCTTGATCATTTTAAATTCTTCCCTGCTGAAGCGGCCGGAGGCATTCCCATGTTAAAATCAATTGCGGGCCCTGTGCCTTATGTTACTTTTTGCCCTACCGGTGGTATTTCACCTGAAAATTACAATGCGTATTTAAAACTGAGCAATGTTGCCTGTGTCGGGGGTTCTTGGTTAGTCCCTGCTGAGGCTGTAAAAGCAAAAGATTGGGCTCAAGTCACTGAATTGGCAAGACAAGCCATTGCAAATGTAAATAACGGCTAACGTCTTTAAACACCAGAGAAAACTATGACCGATCAACGCAGTTTGACCTTAAATGAAAACTCGGAACTCGTCTGCGAGTTACCTATTTTATCGGGAACAACAGGCCCAGACGTTATTGATATCGAAACGCTATACAAACAGACCGGTATGTTTACCTTTGATCCTGGTTTTACTTCTACAGCGAGTTGCCGATCAAATATCACTTACATTGATGGCGAAGCCGGTATCTTATTGTACCGAGGTTATCCCATTGAACAATTAGCCGAAAAATGTACTTTTCTAGAGGTCTGTTATTTATTGCTCAATGGCGAACTGCCTACACCTGAAGAATTAAAAGAATTTCAAGGCACCATTACCATGCACACCATGGTACATGATCAATTGACTAACTTTTTTAAAGGCTTTCGTCGTGATGCGCATCCTATGGCCATTATGGTGGGTATTGTGGGTGCGTTATCGGCTTTTTATCATGATGCCTTAGATATTAAATCTAAAAAACACCGTGACATCAGTGCCATTCGCTTACTGGCAAAGGTACCGACCATTGCGGCGATGTGTCACAAATACAGCACCGGGTTACCGTTTATGTATCCACAAAACCAACTCAGTTATGTGGAAAACTTTATGCGGATGATGTTAGCAACACCGTGTGATGATTTTGTGCCTAATCCGGTTTTAGTGCGTGCCCTAGATCGTATTTTAATCTTACATGCGGATCATGAACAAAACGCCTCGACCTCAACGGTGCGTTTAGCCGGTTCGAGTGGTGCCAATCCTTATGCCTGCATTACCGCGGGGATTGCGTGCTTATGGGGTGCCGCACATGGCGGTGCAAATGAAGCCGTACTCAATATGCTCATTAAGATTGGTGATGTCTCTAATATCCAGACTTATATTGCTAAAGCTAAAGATAAAAATGATCCCTTTAGATTAATGGGCTTTGGGCATCGGGTTTATAAAAATCATGATCCCCGCGCAAAACTAATGCGTGCCACCTGTCATGAAGTCTTAAATGAACTAGGCTTGCATGATGATCCGATCTTTAAGTTAGCTTTAGAACTTGAGCGTATCGCGCTAGAAGACAGTTATTTTATTGATAAAAAATTGTATCCTAATGTTGATTTCTATTCGGGCATTGTTTTCCATGCCTTAGGTATCCCAACTAATATGTTTACCGCCATGTTTGCAATGGGCAGAACAGTGGGTTGGATTGCGCACTGGGATGAAATGATTGCCGATCCAGAACAAAGAATTGGCCGACCCAGACAACTTTATACCGGTAGTACCCGCCGCGATGTACCTGCGGATCACGGCCAAACTAAAGCCTAAATTATTTAAGTAAGTCTTAGCCATACGACTATGGCTAAGACTGCTTTTACCTCAGTTTACTCAATCAACCACGTTCATTGATAAATCTTACTTGAGATTTTTAGTTATTCAAGATAATATTGAATCAATACTACTTGGAGTCACAGATAATGAAAATAATAAAAAAAAATCTCTCCCCTGCAAAGTTAACACGCCTTGCTGCACTGTTATTATTACCCCTTAATGCCTTTGCCTCGCCCACTGATGGCTCCAAGATTCCGGCTTTATATCAAGATAATTGCGCCAGTTGTCATGGTACAGACCTCGGTGGTTTTATCGCCCCCGCTCTTAATGCAGATACTTTAAAAGGTCGGAGTGCCACTTCCTTACGCACTTTAATCATGGCGGGCAGTTTTGATACCTTAATGCCTGCATTCTACAATCGCCTAGGTGACGATGACATTCGTGGTTTAATCACTTACTTAAAAGCCACTCCCAAGCAACCGAACCCAGCTTGGACAATTGATGACATTAAAGCCTCTGTTAAGGTTTACGTTAAAGACGAAAGCACCCTACCCGCTAAACCTACTTATCAAATTGACGACATCAATAACATTATCGGTGTGGCTGCGCGTGGAAAATACGGGCGTGGTGAAGGTTCAAAAGCCGTCTTTATTAATAGCGTCACCCATAAAATTATCGGTGAAATCCCAACAGGAACAGCGGCCCATATCATTGACTATGATCCGGCTAATCCCCGTTGGGCTTATGTGAAAAATGATACAGCTGAAATCTTCAAAGTTGACCTGTACTCCATGCAAATTGTGCGCAGTGTTAAAACCGGCTTCAATGGCCCCGGTTTAGGCGTCTCTCGTGATGGTAAATACATCATGGCCGGCTCTTATGTGCCGCATAATGCCGTCATCTTAGATGCCAACACCTTAGAACCCTTAAAAACCTTTGAACTCGAAGGCATCGATCCAGACGGTAAACAAGTCTCTTCTGACTCTGGCATGATCATTGGCACCCCGTTTGCAGATATCTTTGCCATTGCTTTAGAAAATGCCGGTCAAGTTTGGGTTGTTGATTTAAAAGAAGGTTTTCCAGTCACTCGCATTGAAAATGTAGGACGCCATTTGCATGACGCGTTCTTATCGCATGGCGGTAGCAAGTTAATGGTTGCGTCGTATGATGATAGCATCGTCACCGCGATTGATTTAAAAGACCGCAAAATCATTAAGAAACTAGAAGCCGGTTGTGTACCTCATGTAGGCGGTGGTTCAGTGGTCGAAGTCGATGGCCGCACCTTAGGTTTTGGTACCAACTTTGGTGATTGCGACAAAATGGTGGTTAGCGTTTGGGATTTAGACAACATGGAAGTGGTTAAACAAGTACCCGTTTCAGGCGGCACCGAATCACCCGCTGCGCACGCAAATGCGCCGTATGTCGCCGTTGATATCATCTCAAAAGACAGACGCGCCCGCACGGTTCAGTTAATCGATAAGAAAAGTCTAGACGTGGTTAAAACTTTAGACGTCGGTGGTCATGCTTACTTTCCTGAATACAGTGCCGATGGTAAATTCCTTTACATTAGCGCCGGCTACAATGGCGATGAAGTGGTAGTCTATGACTCTCACTCTTTAGAAAAAGTCGCTTCCATTGGTATGGAAAGCCCAGCGGGTATCTTCTCACATGGTCGAGTGCGTTATATGACCCGTGGTTTATCGCCGGATGAATTAGCCCAACGTAATGGCGACAAAGGGGCTAAATAATGAACCGCTTAGTCCTTCTGAGTGCTTTAACAGTCAGCTTGCTGAGTATTAATCCCGTGCAGGCCGCGGTCATTTTTGCAGGCAAAGAAAAAGCCATGGCCGTGTGTTCACATTGTCATGGCATCATTAAACCGTCTGTAGATGCACCGTTTCCGTCTTTAGCAGGACGGGATTTAACGTACCTTAAAACTGCCCTTGGGCAATATCGAGATAAAACGCGTAAAAATGACATCATGAACGCGCTTGCGGGTTCGTTAACAGACAATGATATTAGTAATATCTCTGCCTATTACTCAAGCCTAAAAACTAAATAACAGCCTACGCTAACGTCATCAAAATGAAAAAAACGCTGTTACTGTTATGCCTCAGCCTTGATTGCTTGGCCGCCGAACCCACCTCGGTTCGGCAGGCTGAACTGCGGCATTTACTTAAAAATGACTGCGGCGCCTGTCATGGCTTAACCTTAAAAGGGGGCATGGGCCCGGCTTTATTGCCCGACACCCTACAAGGCAAACCCGACGAGTTTTTAGTGAACACCATTCTGCAAGGTCGAAAAGGCACGCCTATGCCGCCTTGGAAACCTTTTATGACTGCCGATGACGCGCACTGGTTAGTGCAACAGTTACGCAAAGGCCCTCAATAAACTCTTTACGCTAAATAATCATGAGCATCAAAAAACCACTGTCCCTCTTGATAGGGCTATTAATGGCCTTTAATGTGCACGCTGAACTACGCGCGACCGGTGACTTAGGCCTGGTCATTGAACGAGAAGCCGGCTCTGCCCTAATCGTCGATACTACCGAACATAAACAACTGGCTAGAATTGATAAGCTGGGGGATTTATCACATGCTTCCGTGGTGTTCTCAAGAGATCAGCGGTTCGCCTATATCTTTGGCCGTGATGGCGGCTTAAGTAAAATTGATTTATTACAAGACAAACTTGATAAACGCATCGTACAAGCCGGCAATAGTATCGGTGGTGCTATCTCGCAAGACGGCGCCTTAATTGCCGTATCTAACTACACCCCCGGTGGCGTCAAGATATTCTCAGCAGAAACCTTAGAACTGGTTGCCGATATTCCCGCCGAATATGCCGATGGCAAACTGTCAAAAGTGGTGGGCTTGGTGGATGCTCCGGATCAACGCTTTGTGTTTAGTTTATTTGATGCCGGTGAAATTTGGACCGTTGATATGTCGGCCCCGAAACAGCCTAAAATTGAAAAGTTTAAGAATGTCGGCAAGTTTCCGTATGATGGTTTAATCACGTCAGACGGTCGATTTTATATTGCGGGCCTGTTTGGCGAAAGTGGCCTGAGTTTATTAGACTTATGGGAACCAGAAAAAGGCATCAAACGTATTCTGCCGGACTACGTTAAACCGGATGAGCAACTGCCGGTTTACAAAATGCCACACCTTGAAGGCTGGGCCGTAGCGGATGATTACATCTTTGTACCCGCCATTGGTAAAAATGAAGTCTTAGTCATTGATAAACAAAGCTGGAAACTGGTTAAAGCCATTCCTGTGGCCGGTCAACCGGTGTTTGTAATGGCTAGACCGGATGGTCGTCAAGTCTGGGTTAATTTTGCCACCCCTGAAAATAACAAACTGCAAGTTATTGATGTTAAGACTCTAAACCTGCAGTCAACCTTAACCCCCGGTCATGCCGTGTTACACATGGAATTTACCCCACGCGGTGAAAATGTCTGGGTCGCAGTCAGAGACGATGATCAAGTCTTGGTATACGACACCCATACCTTAAAAGAAATTGCGCACTTACCAGCCCAAAAACCGAATGGGGTGTTCTTTACATCGCGAGCGAATAAAATAGGTTTTTAACGGATGCTAACCCCGTTACCTTCGCACCTGTTTACGCCTGAACAGCCCTTAAGCGACGCGCTTCAGATAACCCCGTTACACACCCGCCTGCTGAATGACTTTCAACGGGATTTCCCCTTATCACCTCGCCCCTATTTAGAGATTGCCGAACACTTAGGGGTGAGTGAAGCAGATGTGTTAACAGCACTCAGCGACTTAAGCGAGCAGGATTATATCAGCCGAGTCGGGCCGATTATTCCGCCCAATCAAATGGGGGTGAGCACCTTAGTAGCGATGGCGATTCCACCTGAACACCTGCAACGTGTCGCCGATCAAATTAGTGCCCGTCCCGAAGTGAATCATAATTACGAGCGCGAACATCGTTTTAATTTGTGGTTTGTACTGATAGCCTCCGATGCCACGCATCTACAACAGGTGCTGGATAGTATCGACTTAGAAACCGGTTACCAAACCTTATCACTGCCTTTGGTGGATGAGTTTTTTATCGACTTAGGCTTTAATTTGGACCTGCCGCATGTTTGATGCCCGTGATTATGAATTGCTGGCGCATGTGCAATTAGGTTTACCCCTTTGCCCTAGACCTTATGAAGCCGTGGGCACGGCGCTGGCTATGTCAGAACAAGAAGTGCTAGAACGCCTAAACCGCTTAAAGCAACAAGGTCTGATTAAACGCTTAGGAGTAATTGTTAAACATCACCGTTTAGGCTATCGCGCCAATGCCATGATTGTGTGGAATGTGCCCGAGCATTTAATTAAAGCCTTGGGGCAACGCATCAGCCAATTTAGTTTTGTGACCTTGTGTTATCAACGCCCTATACAACCCGAATGGCCTTATAACCTGTATTGCATGATTCACGGTAAAGATCGGCAGACCGTGTTAGCGCAGTTAGAACAACTGAATGCCGATTGCGAAATTGAACATTTAGAATCAACCGTGTTATTTAGTCTGCGCTGTTTTAAGCAACGTGGGGCTCGCTATCAACCGATTGATAAGCCGGCTTTAGTGCATGGCTGAGTTTACCCTCCCCTCTTTCTTGACGAATAATATTCGTTTATCTCACCGAACTTTGCTGATGACTACTAGTGCTCTCTGGAAAAAACGCCCGTCTTGTACAGTAAATACTGTTCTTCAACCCACCGGATTTAACGCATGGATGCTATTGATCGTTTAATCATTAATCAATTACAAAGTGATTTCCCTATTTGCGAAACGCCTTATCAAGTGGTTGCGGAACGCTTAGGCTTAACTGAAGCCAATTTAATTGAGCGCCTGCAAGCATTATTAGCGAATGGCACCCTGACTCGCTTTGGGCCTTTATATCATGCTGAACGTATGGGCGGTGCGTTGACTTTAGCCGCCGTTAAAGTCCCGAGTGAGCGCTTTGCAGAAGTCACCGCGCTTATTAATGCCTTTCCTGAAGTCGCTCATAACTATGCCCGCAGCCATGAATTAAATATGTGGTTTGTGCTGGCGACTGAAACCCTCGACCAACAACAAAAAACTATTACCGCGATTGAACAGCAAACCGGTTTAAGGGTTTATAACATGCCTAAATTGCATGAATATTTTGTCGGCTTAAAGCTGGAGGCTTAATGATCAGTGAATGTGATGCTTGTTTAATGGGTGAATATATTATTGGCTTAAAAAGGAGGCTTTGTGTTGTGTTTGGACGATACTGATTTAGCGCTCATGCGTGCTACGCAATCGGGCTTGCCTTTAACGCCACGCCCTTATCAGACGATTGCCGATCAATTGGGACTCCATGCGGAAGACGTGATGAGCCGAATGGCAACTCTGCAAGCACACGGGGTTATTCGGCGCATCGGTGTCGTCCCCAATCATTATAAACTCGGTTATCATTTCAATGGCATGACAGTGTGGAATATCCCTGATGAAGTGATTGATACACTGGGAGCCAAAGTTGGACAGCTGGATTTTGTCAGCCATTGTTATCATCGGCCTCGGCATTTACCCGAATGGCCTTATAACTTATTTGCCATGGTGCATGGTAAAAGCCAAGCCGAGGTTGATCAACAAATTAAAGTGATTAGTGAATTATTGGGGGAAGATAATCAAGGGCATGAAGTGCTTTATAGCACCGAGATTCTTAAGAAGACGGGGTTTAGGAGTGGCGGGTTAATCGCAATACCAGCATGAATCTCAAATAACCATCGCTTCGTTTAATAAACAAATACAAAAATATAATGCGTTTTGTTTAGCCGTTGTTCCTATTATAACGTTAGTCCAGAAAACCCATGTTACAAGAACAACTGACCGAAGAAATAAAACAAATATCCCAGCGATAACACGCATTATCTATTGGAAAAACAAATATCCCAGCGATAATGCGCATTATCCATTGGAAAAACAAATATCCCAGCGATAACGCGCTTTATCCATTGGAAAAACAAATATCCCAGCGATAACGCGCTTTATCCATGAGAAAAACAAATATCTCAGCGATAACGCGCTTTATCCATGAGAAAAACAAATATCTCAGCGATAACGCGCTTTATCCATGAGAAAAACAAATATC
>CAIPDT010000058.1 GCA_903863905.1 uncultured Methylococcaceae bacterium | reverse complement strand
CGATCTTGGCTAAGGTAAAAATCGTAGATGGAAAATTTTTGGCCTACATGCCTCCGTCGTTTTGAGAAGGAGCTGTCGACACAGCAGTTCAATACATGGATTAAACCACTCATCGCTGAAATTGAAGGTAATGTGGTTAGATTAGTCGCGCCTAATCGCTTTGTAATGCAGTGGGTTAAAGAGCGTTTTCTTAAAAAAATTGACCTATTCGCCACTGAATCTGGTTTAGATGGTATGCAGATTGAGCTGGTTTTAAGTGAGTCCGACCCCAAAACCCCCGCGTCCATTACTAAAAACGATAAAAGCCCACAACAAAAAATAGCTGTTGCGGATGTAATTCAAAACAACGGTGCAGCAACATTAACCAAAGCGCTTAAAGTAACCCAAAATAAAAGCCATGAAAGCTCCGGCCTCAACCCAGCTTTTAATTTTGACAATTATGTTACCGGTCGCGCTAATCAATTAGCGCGCGCAGCCGCGATACAAGTAGCTCAAAACCCTGGCACGGCATACAACCCACTGTTTATCTACGGTGGTGTCGGCTTAGGTAAAACGCATTTATTACAAGCCATTGGCAATGAGTTAAAGCAGCATAATCCGGATGCAAAAATACGTTACTTACATGCCGAACGCTACGTTTCTGATGTCGTCAAAGCCTATGAGCATAAGGCTTTTGATGAGTTTAAGCGACAATATCACTCTTTAGATTTGCTGCTTATTGATGATATTCAATTTTTTGCTAAAAAAACACGCACTCAAGAAGAATTCTTCTACGCTTTTAATGCGCTAATTGAAGCCAAGAAACAAATTATTATTACTTGCGATACCTACCCCAAAGAAATTATAGATGTTGATGAGCGACTAAGAACTCGTTTTAGCTGGGGTTTAACCGTTGCTGTCGAACCGCCTGAATTAGAAATGCGTGTTGCCATTTTACTTAAAAAGGCCGAAGCGGTTAATTTAGATCTACCCGAAGATGTTGCGTTCTTTATTGCAAAACAAATACGTTCAAGCGTGCGCGAGCTCGAAGGCGCGCTCAATCGCATTATCGCGATGGCTAAATTTACCGGGCACGTCATTGATGTGCATCTAGCAAAAGATGCGTTAAGAGATTTAATTGCCGTTCGTGGCCGTCAAATCACCATGGAAAATATACAAAAAACCGTCGCTGATTATTACAAAATCAAAGTGGCTGAGATGTATAGTAAAAAACGTACGCGTAACTTTGCGCGGCCTCGTCAAATTGCTATGGCTTTATCTCGTGAATTGACCAATCATAGCTTTCCCGAGATTGGTGAGGCATTTGGTGGCAGGCATCACACCACTGTAATGCATGCCTGTGATGAAATTGATTTATTAAGGCAAAATGACCCAACCTTTACTAGGGATATAAGTTTCTTGGTTCAGGTAATTCGAGATTAAAATCACATTTTTTTAACAAAAATCGTTTAAGATCGTCATTAAAATCGTGTGTAATGTTAAGGATATGTTGTGGATGAAATTAGGATAAGTACGTGTTTTACGAAATCTTAATATTTTCTCAACAATTTATCCACAGTAGTTTATGTCATTATGCAGACAGCAATATAAGAATTAAGTAATTGATTCAAATGTAGAATAATTGGTTATCCACAAAAATACACTCTATTATTATTGTTATTATTTATAT
>CAIPDT010000057.1 GCA_903863905.1 uncultured Methylococcaceae bacterium | reverse complement strand
TGACTCAAACCCGCACGTGCTGCCTTAATTTCTGCATTGATTGAGTGAATAGTCGTCAGTAACTCGGCTACATCCGCTTTACTTTGAAAATCACGATTACTATATTCATCAAATAGCACTTGCCGACTGGCTGATGCTAAAGCAATCGCCCCTTGATTTTGATCAAAAATAGGTAAACTTAAAGAAACTCCCGCCCCTACCGTATAGTAATTACTGTTGTTTTTAGTCTGGGTAATGCCCAAATTAATCTTGGGAAACTGTTGCAAAATAGCGATACGCACCTGTTCTTCTTGGGCAAGATACCCTTGTTGTAACGCCAATAAATCCAACCGATGCGCGGTTAAATCTTGCGTCAGTTGAGTAAAACTCGGTGTATTGAGTTCATAAAGTAAACTTATAGCTTGATAAGCAATCTTCTGCGCCGAGGGTTGACCTAAGACACGATTAAGCCGTTCTTGTTGATGCTGTTTTTGTTGCAATAAGGTTTGTAAACGACTTTCCAGCGCTTCTGCTGCAGATAAGGCCGTGGAGTATTCTACTTCCGTTGCCCACCCTTGTGCCAAGGCTTGTTGAATTTGATCTTTATTGCTCTCTAAGCGTTTTAAACTCTCAGCTAATAATATAGCTTGCTGATCATAAACCTGTAACTGATAACACGCTAATTTTGCCGCTTGAGCCACTTGCCATTCTTGCCAAGCTATTTGTAAGTTAATGGCTTTTTGCTCCGCCTCTGCCGCTGAAATCTTATTGGATTGCGTTAATAAAGCCGTAAACTCCCAATCTAAACTCAAGCCATAACCTTGAACTTTACCTTGTTGCAAACCACCACTAGGATCAGCATAATTGTAAGCCAACCTTGGATTCGGTAATAATCCAGCTTGCAACAATTGTGCATTAGCAACCCCCTGCTTTGATCTAGCTGCACGTAATTCTGGGCTTTGTATGATGGCCAGTATTGCCACCTCATCGGGTGATAAACCATCCGACAAATCAAAGGGAACGGGTTTTAGTAACGGATGCTTAATTTGACGGGCTTGAATGTGAAGTTGATCGTTAGAAATACTCGTATTTTGTTGCGCTAAAGCCTGAACGTTTAAATCTTTAGCATGGTACGTTGAACACGCTGTTAACGCCAATGCTACCCTACCTTTAGAACTTCTTGGATAGCGTCTCTTACCGTCTCAGACACAGCGTTACTTAAGGCTCTGGATTCTAGAGAGAACTTAAGTGAGCTGGTTTTTTCTACATCATCTTCTCGCCGTAGATAATTTTCAAGCGTCCCCAGGGCTGTTAAACCAACCGCTACGGACTCATCTTCTAAGGCACTCAAGAGTGCATCAAGCGTGGGTGTTTGAGGTTTATAAATAATGCCCAAACTTAAAGCCGCGGCCTTACGCACATTAGGGTCTTGATCGATGGCTAAGCGTTGGGTCAGTATTGATTCAGAGGCTTGATTGGGATAAGCGCCTAACTGTTGGAGGGCAGCTATTCGCTCATTATTTTGCGGGCTGTTAATCAACACAAGCATCTTTTTATACTGCGCAGGGTCTGCTTGTGCGTCAGCATCAATCATTTCCTGACTGGCTGCTAGGTTATTATCGGTAGCTTCGGGTGGTAAAACAGTGTCGGCTTTAAAGGCTGCAAAGGATTTAAAAGCAGTAGCAAGGGTTTGTGGCTGAGGATCTCGCAGAGTTTGGCTCTGCTTCTGACTCAGCGTTTGATTGTCTTCAGTCGCATCCAAGACAGAAGGCTCTATCGTTCTATTGAGCAGTATAACACTACAAATGCTGACCACACCCGATAAGGTAATCATTAGTTTTCTGGAAATAATCATAGTTGTTTTATCACATAGTTTAAAAGAGGTTCAAGGATTTGTAAGACAAACCCCGTTTAAGTCAAATAATGTCAGTCTATCTGCACGTATCACCCTCAATCAAGATGACCAACCTTTCAATACTGCCCTAATCTTAACGGGAAAATAACCCGGCATCAGCCACAGTTTTAACCATAAATTAGGCAAGCGTTTCGGTAAACGCCCCAACCAGTCCGCCGTCGCAAACAGTCGATACACGCCTGGATGCGTCGCCACTTTTGTAAGCAACCACAGGTTTTGCTTTTCATAAGTTGAACGAGGTAAATTAATTGGATAAGGCGCCTTAAACCAATGCTCTGCTTGCGCCCAATACTCAGCCAGCACCTTATCGCGCTGTGGGCGGAGTCTATTAATTAACGGAGCAATATCCAAAGAGGCCGCTTCATGGTGACTTAACGCCGCAAATTCCAACAATTGTCGTAGATTAAGCACCCGCTTAGCGCGATGTCGGTCACTGATTTGGCAATGCAACATATTATGGATCAGTCGGGTTGCCTCATCAGGCACTATTACAGTGACCCCTTCAGCAAAGTTAAAAGGCGCCGTGATCCGTTGTTTAAACAGCAACTCATCATCGGCTTGATCATGTGTAATACGGCGGTGCAATTCGACTTTAACCGGTAAGGTTGGATGCACCAAGGGAAAGCCGTGATGATGCTCTTTAAGATGGCTCGGTAATACAAATTGCCAGCCGTCATCTTTTAACTCATAACCGATTTGAATCAACGCCTCTGTGGCGGTATCGATCTGGTCATCCGGTACCAGTAAATCCAAATCACCTATCACCCGATCTTCAGCACCCGGATATTGGTCTGGCAACAAAGTGATTGCGCCTTTTAATAACAGAGGATAAATACTGATTTTATTCAGTGTCGCGGTGATCATAATCAGTTGTGCGCGTAAGGTGTCGTTGCGCTCATGATTGAGACTTTGTAAGGTCTGCAAATACTCTTGCACCTCTTCAGGTACATGATGAAACAAGCCCTTACGTTTTAAAGCGCCGGCCAATGAAGGCGTCACCAAACCCGCACCCGCCAACCAACACAGGCCACGCCAATCCACGGCCTGTGCCGTCAGTCGTGCGGGTAAATCTTCATCGTAAGTCTCACCGACGGCTAGACACTCGCACAACAAGGATAAATTGGCCGCACGCCGCCTTGCAGCGGTGGGGTGGTTTTGCCGATACTGACGAAGACCGGAGAATATATCAAGACTCATAACTTAGCCTCAAGGTGTTGCTGAACCAAGGCCAGCGCACTATCAAGATCAGGATACGTTATCGCATAGGCGGGTACTGAACTTATCCATGTTGCTAAAGCATCCAGTTTGGCTTGCGTTAAGTTTCTCAGCACGGCCTCGGCCTCGATAATCAATCGCAAGGCTTCTTCTGGACATAGCGCAATGCAATGCGGTGCACTGTTGGCTTCATAACGTGGAAATAACAATAAACCCAAAGGCAGTGGCGGCATACTATCTCTATCTATATTCCTATCTCTATCTATATCTATATCTATATTCTTATCTCTATCCTCACCCTGATTTAGCCGTAAGGGCGGCACATAACGCACGGTCTGGTTAAAACGCTTAAACATTGGCGCCTCGGCAATATCGGGCCGAAGGTCTGCCAGTACTGACCAACTGCCGCTCTTTAGACAAATCGGCGTACCCAAGCCTAACAATTTCCCCGTTAACGTCACGGGCACCACATCATCACTGAGTAACTCATAACCTTGAGCATTAAGCGCGGTTGCCTGTTTGAGGTCCGTAAGCTGTAAAGGCACCCCCCAAATAGGTGGTACCGTCTGCACCTTTGACAATGGCATTAACCGCGCCATTTGGCCCGTCAGCGGCATTAATCGCGCCATTTGGCGGCGGCGCCCCCAGCCCCTTCGCTTGTATAGGCGGAGCTATCAACATTAGCATAGCCATTACCCCCCCCACGTAAAAACGATGGAGTGCTGTACTTGGCTGATGCCGGGTGTTGTTTTTGGCTAAAACCTGCCACAACAGGCCGATCAGCCTGAGTAAATTAAATGGATGTCGGTGCAGCATGGTGTTTCCCTTGGTTGGTATA
>CAIPDT010000056.1 GCA_903863905.1 uncultured Methylococcaceae bacterium | reverse complement strand
TCAGTATGAAGACGAGCCTAAACAAGCCTCAGAAGCGTTAAATGCCATTTATGCGGTAAAACCAACTTTAGAGAGTATTTATCAGCTTATTAAGACACGATATATGGCCATAGGTGATCGTTGAGATTAATTATTCTAACTTCATGACAGTAAAATCAAAATACCGGCCTGATATTGACGGATTACGTGCGGTTGCAATTATTGCGGTGGTTTTGTTTCATGCTTTTCCGGCAAAATTTAAATCGGCTTATACTGGCGTTGATATATTTTTTGTTATTTCTGGTTTTTTAATTAGTTCGATCATTTTTAATGATTTAGAGCATAAGAAATTCAGCTTTATTGATTTTTATTCCCGCAGAATAAAGCGAATATTTCCCGCACTGATCGTGGTTCTAGTCAGTTGTTATGGTGTCGGATGGTTTGTTTTATTTAGTGATGAGTTTGCACAATTAGGCAAGCATATTGCGGGTGGCACGGCTTTTCTGTCTAACTTTATTTTGTGGGCTGAGGCAGGTTATTTTGATAACACTTCAGATTCTAAGCCATTGTTACATTTATGGTCTTTAGGTATTGAAGAGCAGTTTTATATTCTATGGCCCTTTATTTTATGGGTATCATACACTAGACATAAGAGTTTTTTAGGGGTAACAATCTTAATTTTGTTAGCGTCCTTTTTTTATAATCTTACTGCCGTCTTTAAGCACCTTGATGAGTTAGCTTTTTTCTCTCCTTTGTCACGCTTTTGGGAGTTAATGGCCGGTGGGATATTGGCCTATCTGAATTTACATAAGCCAAACTTATTAAATCGTATGCCGAATATTAAGGCAATTATCGGGCTAACACTGATCATTTTAGGTTTATTAGTGTTACGTAAACAGACCGGTTATCCTGGGTATAGAGGTTTATTGCCGGTCGTTGGGGCTTTTTTACTGATTTCTGCTGGCCCTTCTGCTTGGATAAACCGGTATGTTTTGGGTAATCAGGTTATGGTGGCCATCGGCAAGATTAGCTATCCCCTGTATTTATGGCATTGGGTGTTATTTTCCTTATTATGGATATTGGAGGGCGGCACCCTTGCAACTATGACGGCACTCGTTGCTATTTTACTCAGCACTGTGCTGGCAATCGGCACGTATTTATTGATAGAACGGCCGTTACATTTAATTAACGTAACGTCAACTCAAGGCAAAAAATTAAATTTCTCCTTAATAGTTGTCATGATGTTTATTGGTGGGGTTGGGGTACTAACCTACTATCAAAATGGTTTTGAGGCGCGATTAGCCAATAAGTATGCTCAACAATACAATGCAGTAGCGTTTTTAAATGATCAAAATTATCCATCAAAAACCTGTCAAGAACTATTAGGGATTGATCCTATTCCAAATGAGCGTTGTGAGGCTAATTCAAAAAATCCACAGTATATGATTTTAGGAGATAGCCACGCGGATGATGTTTATGAATCTATAAGCTTAAGTGGTTCGTCATTACCCGCGCTTAAAATAGCTAAAAATAATATGTTGCCGTTTATTGATTACGTATCTCATTATGCAAGAGATTCTGCAGATCATTACGGTAAATCAATTTTGGTCGTTAATAACGCACTCGTGATTGCTAATAAGTATCCGTCTATTACAACGGTAATACTCGTGACGAGAGGTGAGGGTTATTTCACTAAAGAGAATGCTATTTCAAAAATGGGAAGCGAGGAAAAGCTATCCTCAGGTGATAGTGAAAACGCATTTGTTGAGGGTTATTCTGATGTGATTCGTCGTTTTCAAAGCCTAGGTAAAAGAGTTGTGTTTGTCAGTGCGTGGCCTGAACTTGAGCATCCACCTCATAGTTTTATTCCACGGGCCATAAGCATTAAATCAGGTACACATGATGATGTAATGACTAGGGAATCAGTCGAAAATAAGCAGCGTAATTATTTGAGATTAGTTACTGAAATTAAACGGTTAAATCCTGAGATAACCGTTTTTGATACGTTGCCTATTTTTTGCAACGATAGTATTTGTTTTGCTAAAGATGACAAAAGTCTTTTTTATACGGATGAAAATCATCTTAGCTTAACAGGGAGTCGAAGATTAATGCTTAACTTTATCAGTTGGCTACAGGATAATAAAAAAAGGGTACCGTTTTAGCAACAGAAAATCGATGTTGTCATGGCTACAGATCAAAGCAGAGCTATTGAACAACAGGCTTTATTGCATGGAATACGCTTATGATTAAGCTAAGAATGGAAAGGCTTATCAATTTAACGGCGTTTGTAATGAGAGGACTTTTGTAAAAACGGTTTTTCTATCAGGTGCCAAAGTATAAATGCACTCGTTAAGACTAATGCCGTTGCTATTAACAGCGTTAACCAAGGTGAGGTTTTAAAATACCCCATAGAAGCCAAGCCTTGTAAGATTGGAAAGTGCACGATATAAATGCCGTAAGAAAAATCGCCGTATTTATTGAAGTTTTTAAGGCTCGGAAAAATACAGGCGGCCGCTATTACTAATACAGCTAAAGCAAGTGGTTGCACGATATGCCAAGGTAACCAAGTTTGGGCGAGAAACGCTATTATTGCGAGAGTGATTAAACCTTTTGCAAAGTGCACCACATAATCTAAATAATAATACCCCGCCGCACCCGCTATAAAATAAACAAGTTGTCCCGGTAGTTGACGTTGTAATTCTACATACATTCCTGAGCCCGTTTTATCCGCCAGTGCCATCATCGCGATGGAATAGAGTGCTGAGCAACAATATAAAAGAATTAAAACCGGCAGTCTGCCCCATTGACGAAAAGCTATAATCGCGATGGGAACGAAGATATAAAATGCCACCTCAACTTTTAATGTCCAAAGAGCGCCATTCACCGCTTGTAAGGTATTATGTTCAAATACGCCAGGTAAATTGGGTTGTATAAAATTAAGAAAGACCACATTTGAGAGGATATATTTTAATAATGACACTGATATATAGTCTGAGAGTGGCAATGAGCTTATGATAAAACCTAACGTGGCACAGAGTAAGATAATAAACAAATAAGCGGGGTAAATTCGTCGCAAGCGTTTTACGAAATAATGCCGCAAGTTTTGGGTGTTTTCATAACTCATGAAAATTAAAAATCCACTCACAATAAAAAACGATTTAACGGCAATGTCTGAAGATAGATAAAGGTTAAAAACCGCTAAGGTTTCACTACCCGATAAGCTGGCCGTGTGAACTAAAAAAACAATAAAAGCGAACGTAAAACGTAGTAGATCAAAATTGTTGTTTTTTAAGTGAGTTTCTCCAGCAATTTTTAAGGGGTTGATAAAATTATGAGTGGTGTTTATCTTTAATTTAGCCATCTTACTTAAATTTAGTGAGCAATTTTTTGTACAGAATTCGTAAGAATGCCGATGACAGAAAATACCGGGTCATGCTACTTAAGTGCCAGCGAAAGTATTTTAAATTGGCGTGACTGGTGCGTTGTGCATAGTGAAATATTTTGGCCGTTGGGCAGAGCATTATTTCATAATTTAATAATCTCAACCGGGCGCAGAGGTTAACATCTTCATAGTATAAAAAATATCGCTCATCAAAACCGTTTAATTGGGCGAATATTTGTTTAGGAAATAACATAAACATTCCGCCTATCCATTCGGGGTAGATAGCCTGTTCCTTAATAATATAGTCACTGCCTTTGTGTCGCCCCAATGCTTTGTTCAGTATTGTAAATGGGGTGGGAAATTCACGAGCACTGTCTTCTATTAAATGATCAGGGCTTAAGACTAGCGGTGCAACCACACCAATACGGTCATTGTTTAATTCGGTTATTAAGATAGCAAATGGATTCGTGTTAAAACGTATATCTGGATTTAATACGCAATAATAGCTTCCAGAGGCGTGTTTAAAGGCTTGATTATGATTCGTACCGAAGCCAAGTGGGTGGGGGTTTTTAAT
>CAIPDT010000055.1 GCA_903863905.1 uncultured Methylococcaceae bacterium | reverse complement strand
GTTCCGAGCGTCTATATTTTGGCATTAACCTTAAGGAGTTATAAAATGAGCGCCATCACCTTTGATACACATAAATTCATTAGACGATTACGTGACGCAGGTTTTGAAGAAGATAAGGCCGAAGCGGTAGCAGAGGCTTTTCAAGAAGCACAGGCAGAATCATTACCCGTTACCCGCGATTATCTTGATGCCAGGCTCTATGAAATGGAAAACAGAATGGTTAAATGGGGGATAGGTTTAGCTTTAGGCCAGTTCGCTATGATTGCCGCTTTGATTAAGCTGCTCTAATTTGACAACCCCCAAATGTTTCGAGTATGCTATGCCCTGTAGTTACATAACTACACGGGTTTTGACAGACTCGGAACTTACGGCGCACTAGCCGCTTCATGCGGTTTTTTTATGCGTAACGCTTTACCTCTATTATGTGGGGTTAAGCGGGGACATTCTTAATTGAATGTGCCGGTTCGTAAGCCGGTCTGTCAACCCCGCTTAATTCCGCTCCCAATGTTTGACAGCATTGTGAGCGGTTAAAAACCTACTTACGGAGTTCATCATGAACGCAATCGCATTAACAGAATTTAACCCTTCCTTAGCTGTTATCAACGGCACAATCACAACCACTTCATTGAAACTTGCTGAGCATTTTGAAAAACAGCACAAGTCAGTTTTACGATCTATTAAAAACCTAGATTGTTCTCAAGAATTTCATCAGCGCAATTTTGCGCCCATGCAAATTGATGTTGAAATAGGTAATGGAGCTGTAAGGAAAGACACTGCTTTTGAAATAACTCGCGACGGCTTCACCTTCTTAGCAATGGGCTTCACCGGCAAAGAAGCGGCTAAATGGAAAGAGGCTTATATCAACGCCTTTAATGCAATGGCTATTCAACTGTCAACAAATCCTTTACAGTTGCCAGAAGCCAAAACCAAGAAAGCCCTAGCAGGTGGTTTAAGCCTAGATCAGCAAGACACCATCAAAGCCTTGGTTAATGCCAGAGCCGAAGGGCAGCCTAAAGAAAAACAAGCTAGGATTATCATTCAGGGCTGGTCGGCTATTAAAAAGAAATTCGAATTGACCAAAACCCAGACCTATAAAAACATCGAGCCTGAAAACTTTGTTAATATCATCAGCCTGATTACACGATTGCCGATCGAGGGGGAGCTGGTAGAGAAACCCGAAGTACATCAACATAACAGCATCACGATTAATCTCGCACCGCTAGTAGACTTTAAGCATAGGCGCTGGTTAGTCACCCAGGCATTAGATGAAATGACAATATTAATGGCATTAACCAGAGATCAAGAAATTAAAAGCAAAGAACAGTTTATTGATGACTTGATTAAAGAGGGATACATCGTCATCAAAAGAGATGAGCTTTTGGGTAGATTTGACAGCTAGGACTTTAGCCACAGGGATGTGACTATTTACTTCTTAACTAAGCTCAAGTCAAAAAACATCAACCTAGTTTTTTCTTGTTCACCATCTATTAATGAAAAACTAAAGCCATTTCTTTTGTAAAAATTAATGGCTATGTCATTGTTATAAGCATCAACGACAATAAATCTACACCCCGTTTTATTTTTATTGGTAAACCAATCTTTTATAAAATCCATCAAGATGCTACCTAACCCATTGTGTTGTATTGCGTCATGAGTAGCAAAACGGCCTATTTTTACAGAAGGTTTAGAATCAAAATAAATGCCTGTATTTTGCAAAAACAGTAGCTATAAAACCAATAGCACCACCAATGATGTCATCATAAGGTATTTGAACATGAATTAAACCGGCAAACGCTACACCAATCAAAGCACCAGATAATGCTAGTCTTAGTGTATTTATAGATAATACCGGACTGGGCTTACTTAAGCTTATTTTTTG
>CAIPDT010000054.1 GCA_903863905.1 uncultured Methylococcaceae bacterium | reverse complement strand
TTACTTTAAGACAAATGGACTATTGGGTCAGCTAGTCAATATTAAATTATAGATAAAAAAAAGGCCGAGTAGCAAAATTACTCGGCCTTTTTTATTCAGACTAACTTAGCCTTTTTTAGCGTTACGCTCGTTTACTTCTTTAATCACTTCGTCCGCTACGTTTTTAGGACATGGCATGTAATGTGAGAACTCCATAGAGAACTGACCACGGCCTGATGTCATAGTACGTAGGTCACCGATGTAACCAAACATTTCACTTAATGGTACGTCAGATTTAATACGTACACCTGTGATACCAGCGTCTTGAGATTTGATCATGCCACGACGACGGTTAAGGTCACCAATAACGTCACCAACGTGATCAGATGGCGTAAATGTATCTACCGCCATAATAGGCTCGATCAATTGTGGCGCTGCTTTTGGAATCGATTGACGGAATGCTGCTTTCGCTGCGATTTCGAACGCGATGGCTGACGAGTCAACTGCGTGGAAACCACCATCAGTTAAGATAACTTTAAAGTCTAAACATGGGAAGCCCGCAAGCACACCTTTGTCCAACATACTTTTAAAACCTTTCTCAACAGCTGGCCAGTATTCACGTGGTACGTTACCACCGGTAACCGCTGATTCAAATACAAAACCTGTACCTGGCTCACCTGGCTCAATAATGTAGTTGATTTTACCGTATTGACCAGAACCACCTGATTGCTTTTTGTGGGTGTATTCGTCTTCAACAGAACGTGTAATGGTTTCACGGTAAGCTACTTGTGGTTTACCAACGATAACGTCAACACCATGAGTACGTCTTAAGATATCAACTTTAATATCTAAATGTAACTCACCCATACCTTTTAAGATTGTTTCGCCACTATCTTCATCAGTCTCAACGTGGAATGATGGATCTTCTTGGATCATTTTACCTAAGGCAATACCCATTTTTTCTGATGCGCTTTTATCTTTTGGTGTAATAGCCAATGAGATAACGGGATCAGGGAATACCATCGGCTCTAATGTAGCAGGGAATTTAGGATCACATAATGTGTGACCTGTTTGTACATTTTTCATACCTAATACAGCAACGATGTCACCTGCTTGAGCAGATTCTAATTCGTTACGCGTGTCAGCGTGCATTTCAACGATACGGCCAATACGCTCTGTTTTACCAGTATAAGTATTTAATACAGAAGTACCTTTTTCTAATTTACCAGAGTAAATACGTAAGAAAGTTAAAGCTCCAAAACGGTCATCCATGATTTTAAACGCTAATGCGCGTAATGGCTTATCAGCATCAACGATTGCGAAATTACCTGTTGGATTACCTTCTAAATCGACTTCTGGTTGTGGGTTAACTTCAGTTGGTGAAGGTAAATAATCGATAACACCATCAAGAACTAACTGTACACCTTTGTTTTTGAAAGATGAACCACAGAAAGTTGGGAAGAAATCTAGGTTGATAGTACCTTTACGTAAACAACGTTTTAAAGTTTCTACATCAGGTGTTTCACCTTCAAGATACGCTTCCATAACGTCATCAAATTGATCAGCAACTTGATCAATTAATTTTTCGCGCCATTCTTTAGCTAACTCAACCATATCCGCAGGGATATCTTCAATAACATAATTCATTGGGTCACCAGAGTTGTCCCAAATCCATGCTTTTTCAGTTAATAAATCTACTACACCTGTAAATTCGTCTTCTCTACCAATAGGTAAAGTCATAACAACAGGAACCGCACCTAATACGTCTTCTACTTGTTTTACAACACGGTAGAAATCTGCACCAATACGATCTAATTTGTTGATATAAATAACACGAGCAACTTTAGAGTCATTCGCATAACGCCAGTTAGTTTCTGATTGTGGTTCTACCCCACCTGACCCACAGAATACACCAACACCACCATCAAGTACTTTTAATGAACGATATACTTCAATTGTAAAGTCAACGTGGCCTGGAGTATCAATGATGTTAAAACGGTGATCTTTCCAGAAACATGTTGTTGCCGCTGATTGAATGGTAATACCACGTTCACGTTCTTGATCCATGAAGTCAGTAGTCGTTTCACCATCATGTACTTCACCGATTTTATGAATTTTACCGGTAAGCTTTAAAATACGCTCGGTGGTCGTTGTTTTACCAGCATCAACGTGCGCGAAGATACCAATGTTTCTGTATTGCGTTAAATCTGTCATGAATTTACTCTAAAGTTGGACATTAAAAATCTTTTTGTGGTGCCCTCACTGACACATTTAATCAGGAGGGTTCGTTCTGGGGCTGTGTGATAGGTTGCAGTAAAACCACGCTCACGGGTCCAGCTTCGAAAGTCGACTATTTTAACCTACAAAGCTAGTAAAAATATAGAAAAACACATGTTTTATCTCAAGAATTAATAAAATTAATCCATTTTAGCGGATTCACATTACAAAATAATGTCGATTACGCGTATGCATCGCACTCAATTCTTTCTTATTTACAGTTTT
>CAIPDT010000053.1 GCA_903863905.1 uncultured Methylococcaceae bacterium | reverse complement strand
GGTTGCTTGATAGTGAAGAAGAAAAGCTGCATCGTGTCTTTAACATGCGAAGTAAAAGCCTTACTCCAAATTCATCCTTGGATTCAAAAGGTTGGAAAGAGTGTGCCATTGAAGATTTTGTTAAACATATTAATTTATGCTTGAAAGATCACGATAAGCGCTTAACCAAAAAAGCGCAAGGGGAGTTAGCAAAATACACAGGTGAAATTTTAAATAATGCCGAAGATCATTCAGGTTACGATGAAGTAGTTATTACAGGATACTTAGATAACTCAAATTCAACGCATTGGTGCGAAATCGCCATATTTAATTTTGGCAAGATCATTGCTGAGACATTTCGAGAAATGCCTGATACAAGTTATACGCACGAAGAAATTGATGGCTATATAAAAGAACACCAAAAAAAGAAATGGTTTAGCGAAGAATGGACAAAAGATAATTTGTTGACAGTTGTTGCTTTACAGGGTCATATTAGCAGTAAAAATTTACGTAAAGATCAAGATCGTGGGCAGGGAACGGTAGATTTGATTGAATTTTTCCAACGTATTCACAGGCAGTGTGTCGATGCCGAACAAAGCGATTCAAAGGCCGAAATGGCTATTTTATCAGGAAATACACATATTTATTTCGATGGCACATATACCGTGCAAGAAAACTCTACCGGTCGAAAAGTTATCGCTTTTAATCAACCTAATAATTTGCATATAAAACCAGACCCTAAATATATAAAAAACCTTCATGACTTGTCTTTCCCTGGAACTATCATCAGTATCAGATTTCCCATGAAACATGAAAATACCGAATCACTAAGTGGTGCCTATAATGACTAACGAAATAGAAATTGATTTAAAAAAGTATGGAGGCCCAGTTTACACTGGCAGAGATAAAGGACAATTAATAAGAGAAAAAAATGATTTAGATAAAATTGATCAAGATTCATCAACTAATGTCACCATTCTAGTTCCTGATAATGCATTTTCTTTAAATAGTTCATTTTTCTTGGGCGTATTTGGTAAAAGTATTCGCGCAGCAGGCTCGCGTGAAAAGTTTTTGGCTAAATTCAAATTTAAATACCCTCCTCATATAGAAGAGTATATAGATAGTGGAATAGAAAGAGCACTATTAGACAGAACAAACTTGCTTTCTTAGAATTAAAAACAAAAAGGCTAGATATATGGATTTTTTTATTAAAGCAAGTTACGCAGCCGCGCCATTACATGATAATGTAATATCGAATCCTTCAACGACTACGGAAGTATTTTTTGATGACCCCCGCACTTTGATTATGTTGTTGTCGCTTATCCTGGCAGTTGTATCTTTAGGTTGGCAAATAAAAAAACAATTTCAGGATAGAAAAGAACACAAAGACGGTTATTGGCATCAATCTGTTATTCTTCCACTTTTTATTGATAAGTTTGTTTTAAATATCGCCCAATGGATAGATGTGATAAATAATCCTGATAAGTCATCAATAGATGGAATAAGGGATAATTTCAAAAAAGACATCCGAGAGTTAACTTCTCGAACTCGGCTTTTGTGTACAGTAAAAGAACAAACTAGGGAAAAAATTCGTACACATTTAGATGATATTGAGGAAAGCATTACTTGTTATTTGAGTGATATTAAAGAGTCAACTGATAACAAAAAATCACCACCAAATGACAAAGTTTTTGCAAAGGTTGAAGCTATATTGAAAGAACTTATGCAGGATCATCCGCGATTTAATCCTTAACAAAAATCAAGTAATACAGATTTTGACTACATGACTCTACGCCGCTTTTCTTCCCGCACCCATCGACTAGATCAAAACTTTTTAGCTGAGCAGCTTAAAGGCGCCAAGAGTTACCTCCGCATTGCCGGTTATTTCACCAGCTCATTGTTTGAAGTCGCTAATGAATGGCTAGAGACGATACCGGATGTCAAAATTGTTTGTAATGTCGATATACACCCTGATGATCTAAAAGTCGCACAATGCCGCGAGTCCAAGATGTTGGGGCGCTGGAATGCTAATGCGATTGAAGTCGAAGCGTTGTTAAACCGTGATCGCTACCAGCGATTAGATGCTTTTTTACAGCAACATGGTCAGGCCATTCGGGTAGCACCAGATAGCGTGTGCGGCTTTGTGCATGGTAAAGCGGGCGTAATTGAACGTGCTGATGGCCGTAAAGTCGGCTTTATTGGCTCGATGAATGAAACCCGAAACGGCTGGCAACATCATTATGAGATTCTGTGGGAAGATGATTCTCCCGAAGGTGTGGCCTAGATTGAAGCTGAATTTGATTATCTATGGAATGCCGCCAAACCGTTACCAGAAGCTATATGTAAAGAAGTCCGTAGGCGCAGTCGTCGCCATGAAGTCATTTTGGATGAGCTGGCAGATGATGACCACATTGCACCAGCGGCCTTGATTGAATCGCCTTTGTATCGGGAAGGCATGTCATTACAACCGTGGCAGCAAAGTTTTGTAACAGAATGTTTGAAGCATTATCGTGATCACGGTTTTGTACGATTATTACTGGCTGATGAAGTGGGCTTGGGTAAAACCTTGTCCTTAGCGACCGCAGCACTGGCCTTATGTCTACTCAACGAAAAAGAAAAACGTCGACGTAAGCCCATCATTATCTTCGCACCAGCAACGCTATGCGAGCAATGGCAAACCGAGTTAATGGATAAACTAGGTATTCCGACGGCACGTTGGCAAACCACAAAAAAGGTTTGGCTGGATACCAATGAACGCACTATTTCTCCTGCAGGTGCTGAACATATAGTCACCTGTCCGCTACGCATCGGCATTGTCTCTACTGGCTTGATGATGCGGGAATCATCTGAAAAACAACATTTATTAGATTTAAGTTATGGTCTAGTGATAGTAGATGAAGCGCATAAGGCGAGAACCCGCCAAGGTTTCGGAAAAAATGCCGGTGAACCTAATGAACTGTTGGCTTTTATTACTGCCGTTGCCGCGCGCGCAGACCATGTATTGCTAGGCACTGCCACGCCTATTCAAACCAAAACAGACGATTTATGGGATTTGGTGCGGGTGCTACATCAAGGCAAAGGCAACTTTGTATTGGGTAATGATTATGCTCTCTGGCACAAGCCTGATGAGGTTTTACCCCTTATCTCTGGTGAACAGGAAATAACCGATTTAGCCAGTGCTTGGGAATTGTTACGGTCGCCATTACCTACCGTTAATTCAACCAACGATAGCCCAGTACGTCGTTTGTACAGCGCAATACGTCAGGATTTAAATTTATCGCCTCGACAATTTGAAGCCAACCGATTCGCCGATTTAGAGCTAGGTACGCGACAGGATTTTGAACTTGAGCTGGACCGTCGAGTGGCCAATGCGCCATTCTTTCAACGCGAAAATCCGTTTGTGCGTCATGTGGTTTTACGTAAACGCACAACGCTTGAAGATGCAGGACTGCTTAAACGAGTGGGCGTTAATGTGCATCCTGAAATTAATCGAGTTTCTGATGTACATGGCTTTAACGCCTTATTTGAAGGCTTGGCCGTGCGTACTGATGAGCACTTTCGGGAAGCCTATAACGAGGCCATCAGTTTCGGTAAAGTGCTGGGTAAGCGCGGCGGCTTTATGAAAAACCTCATGCAGCAACGGATTTGTTCCAGCATTGTGGCAGGCATTAATACCGCAACGGCTTTGCTGGCAGGTCGCACCTTACACGAAGAAAGTGATGAGATGGAAGCCGATGTCGCTATACAAACCGACGAAGAACGCGCTGTATTAGATTTATTGTTGCATCGACTCAAAGCCTGTAATGGTGATCCTAAATATGATGCTGTATTACACTATTTGATCAATGAAGGTTGGCTAGAACTGGGTTGCATTATTTTTAGCCAATATTACGACACCGCCCGTTGGCTTGCGGACTCACTGGCTACTCATTTTCCCGATGAGGCTATCGGCTTATATGCCGGCGCTGGACGCAGCCGTTTATATCAGAAAGGCGATAGTGTGGGTATCGAAAGGGAAATTCTTAAAGTGATGGTGGCCGAACATAAAATTCGTATTATGGTGGCTACCGATGCCGCCTGTGAAGGTTTAAATCTGCAGACTTTAGGTACCTTGATTAACATTGACTTACCTTGGAATCCAACAAAATTAGAACAACGGATTGGTCGCATCAAACGCTTCGGCCAGGTACGTGATAATGTTGATATGCTTAATCTAGTCAATGAACAAACCGTTGATGAAAAAGTGTATGAACGTTTATCTGAACGAATGCGTGATAAATTTAATTTATTCGGTTCGTTACCAGATACCATAAAAGACGAATGGATTGATGATATTGAAACGCTGGATGAAAAAATGGATCAATACATTGATGCGCAAAAACGTGCCACTGGATTTGATTTGCGCTACAACACCCATCTATCAGCCTCTGATAAGGATTGGCGAGATTGCTCTAATGTCTTATCACAACGTGATTTTGGTACTTTGATGCGTGAAGGTTGGCGAAAATGAAATCGTGCCATTGATCAAAATGTAAGAGTTTAATCCGCACCTTAAAACTTGTTTTTCATCTATATGCTGAATAGAAAGTACTAACCCAACGATAGTTGATTGGCTTTAAACATATTTACATTGGTTTTAATGTTCAAGGCAATGCTGCCATCTTCGCTACCTAGTGCCTGAAAGAAAACCCAATATCCGCATATACTTCAATATGTTATAATGATTCAAATTGTTCTCGTTCCTGTGCCGCTTCTTTATCCTTTACGGCTGCATCTTTATGCTTAATGGCTTCTTCATATCGATATTCTCTTGATGCTTGTTCTCTTAAGAAGTTCTGCCTTGCTTGATAGGCATGATAATCGATTTCTATTTCTGAAAATTGTTTTAATGTGCTCATGGCCTGCCTCATTTCAACGGTAGT
>CAIPDT010000052.1 GCA_903863905.1 uncultured Methylococcaceae bacterium | reverse complement strand
GCATGTCGATGGGTATTGTTAATGCCGGTCAATTAGCGATTTATGAAGATATTCCGCTGGATTTACGAGATGCAGTAGAAGCGGTTGTATTAAATCAACATGATGGCAGTGGTACAGATACCTTATTAGCGCTTGCTGAAAAATATCGCGGTGATGGGAGTAGTCAAGAAGTTAAGCAAGAAAATCTTGAATGGCGTGAGTGGCCGGTGAGTAAGCGTTTAGAACATGCTTTAGTTAAAGGGATTACTGATTATATTGATGAGGATACCGAGCAGGCCCGTTTAGAAGCTGAAAGGCCTTTACATGTTATTGAAGGCGCTTTAATGGATGGTATGAATGTCGTGGGTGATTTATTTGGCGCCGGTAAAATGTTTTTACCCCAAGTGGTTAAATCAGCGCGAGTTATGAAAAAAGCCGTAGCCTACTTAATGCCTTTTATGGAAGCCGATAAAGCTGGAGGCGATAGACAAACAAACGGTAAGATTTTAATGGCGACCGTAAAAGGCGACGTTCATGATATCGGTAAGAACATTGTCGGGGTTGTGTTGCAATGTAATAACTATGAAGTCATTGATTTAGGGGTTATGGTGCCGGCTGAAAAGATTTTACAAACAGCCCGCTTAGAAAATGTCGATATTATTGGTTTAAGTGGTTTGATTACACCTTCGTTAGATGAAATGGTCTATGTTGCCAAGGAAATGCAACGTCAAGGATTTACTATTCCATTAATGATTGGTGGTGCAACCACGTCTCGTGCCCACACAGCAGTCAAGATTGAACCACATTATCAAGGTCCGACCATTTATGTGACCGATGCTTCACGCGGTGTAGGGGTTGCGAGTAATTTATTAAGTGCCGAATTAAAAGCCAATTTTGTCAAAAGTACTCATGAAGAATATGAAGAGGTTCGCGAACGTCATAAAGGTCGAGAAGCTAAAACGAAGCAACATTCTTTAGAAGCCGCTCGAAACAATAAGTTTAATTGGGGGGATTACGTGCCTGTAACACCCTCGTTTTTAGGTACTAAAGTATTTGATGACTTTCCTTTAGCCGAGTTAGTGTCTTATATTGATTGGACACCCTTTTTTCAAACGTGGGAGATGGCAGGGAGTTATCCAAAAATATTGGATGATCATGTTGTCGGTGTAGAGGCCAGACAGTTATTTGCTGATGCGCAACTGATGTTAACCAGCATTGTTGAAGAGAAATGGTTAAAAGCCCGAGCTGTGATTGGTTTCTTTCCGGCAAATAGTCAAGGCGATGATGTGATTGTTTATACAGATCAGACGCGACAAACTCCCTTAGAAACATTGCATCATTTACGTCAGCAAAATATAAAAGCCCCCGGACGCCCTAATTACTGTTTGTCTGACTTTATAGCACCTGAGGCAACCGAAAAAGCAGACTATCTAGGCGCTTTTGCCGTCACAACAGGGATTGGTATTGAAGAAAAGTTACAGCAATTTGAACAAGATCATGATGATTATAGTTCCATTATGCTTAAAGCCTTAGCCGATAGATTAGCAGAAGCGTTTGCTGAATATATGCATCAATTGGTTAGAAAAGAGTATTGGGGGTATGCAGAAGATGAAGCACTGGATTCAGCTCAATTAATTAATGAAGCCTATAAGGGTATTCGTCCTGCACCAGGATATCCTGCCTGCCCGGATCATACTGAAAAAAGTAAGTTGTTCGAATTATTAAATGTAACTGATAATACTGGCATAGAACTGACTGAAAGTTTTGCTATGTACCCTGCCTCTGCGGTCAGTGGTTGGTATTTTGCGCACCCTGAGTCACAGTATTTTAATGTGGGGAAAATAGATAAAGATCAACTGCAAGATTATGCAAAACGCAAAGGCCTTGAAGAGGCCGTTGCCGAACGTTGGTTAGCGGCTCATTTACATCATTAATGAGTTTACTGTTACTGTTAGGAACTTCGGGGTGTCATCTTTGTGAACAGGCTGAAGAAATAATCCTTCAAAGTCGGATTATTCATCCGCATTGGGTTGTTGAATTAATTGACATAGCAGAACAGTCAGAGTGGCAAGACAAATACGCAATAAGAATACCTGTTTTGTATCATCCAGGCAGCCAAGAAGACATAGGTTGGCCTTTTGATATAGAACAGGTTGATCAGTTTGTGAGTCGGTTAACGGCTCATAATCACGATTAATAAAACATCACTGAGAAAGGTGGGTAACCATGACAATAACAACACAAACGCTTTCAAAATTGCAGTATTATTTTGAAGTTAAAATAGGTCAAGTCAAAGATAGTGATCTGTACCAAACATGGTTGCTGATGCCCCCTTTAAAACGCTGGGGAACTTTAGCGGGTGTAGTGATCGCTTCACAGTTAGCTGTTTTTGCCGTGTTATATCTAATCTTTGGAAAGATAGTCGTCGTTGGGTTTTTTGCGAGTATCTTAGCTGGATTAGCCACCGGTCTAGGCGCACTGCCAGCTTTATTCTTTAAAAATATATCGCGTAATTTATTTAATAGTTTATTAGGCGCCGCTGCCGGTGTTATGTTGGCCGCCACGGCCTTTTCATTGCTCGTGCCTGGCTTAAACTATGGCAATATCATTTGGCCGGGTAATGGAATATACATTGTTTCTATCGGTATGTTAGTCGGTGCTGCATTTTTACATTATGCGGATCGGCAATTGCCTCATGTACATTTTGATGCCTTATCAGAAGAGCATTTATCCTCGTTAAAAAAAGTATGGTTATTTATTATTGCCATCACTATTCATAATTTTCCTGAAGGCATGTCAGTCGGTGTGAGTTTTGGTACCGGAGAAATGAAAAATGGGCTCGTGTTAGCCATTGCCATTGCTTTGCAAAATATCCCAGAAGGACTTGCGGTGGCTTTGCCATTAGTAGGGTTAGGATACAATAAATGGAAAGCGGTTGGTATTGCAACGTTAACAGGCTTAGTAGAACCTATTGGTAGTTTGTTGGGTGTTACGATGGTCACTTTATTTCAGCCTATATTACCCATAGCGATGGGCTTTGCGGCAGGTGCGATGTTGTTTGTTATTAGCGAAGAAATCATTCCTGAAACCCATTCAAATGGACGCTCACGTTATGCTACGTTTGCATTAATGTTTGGTTTTATCTTAATGATGATTTTGGATAATATTTTAAGCTAACTGCTAAGACATTAGTTTTTATCAGTGAGTCATTAGATATTTTTTAAACTATTAGTAATCAGTGGCAGTGTATAAATAGAATTTCGAGTAAAAGTTAGATTTCATAGGCCCACCTCAATGTGAAATCTAACTCATCAATCATTGTGAGGTGAAATTTTGGAGAGATAAAATGGATAAACTAACAGCGTTGTCTTTAAGTATTGGTGGGTTGGCTGGAGTTGCAACATTTTTGGCCGTAGGTCCTGCGAGTGGTTTATTTTTTATTTGGGCTGCAACGATAGCTTGGGCAGCTTATTTTTTCTTAGGAGCAACCAAAGAAGCATTAATTAATACCATCGTGTGCGGTATTTTTGGGGTATTTATGGCATGGTTTACTGCGATATTACTAACCAAAATTTCTGCTGATGCTTTCTTAGGATTTCCTTTAATGGCGGCATTTACCGTTGCTGTGTCTGTAGTTGTTTTATGTCTTGCGGCAAATATTCCACAATTAGCGACTATTCCTGCGAGTGTATTAGGTTATTCATCAACGTTTGCTTATTTATTACAAACACCTGATAAATTATCAACAGATGTTTTATTAAGCATCTCTTTAAGCAATCCATTGATTGTAATTTCAATTTCAATTGTGATTGGTACTTATTTTGGCCAATGGTCTGCGCAATTAAGTGAAAAATTGACTAAATAAATAGCGTGTTGTTATGGAGCGCGTAATAAAATCACGTGCTCCATACTTTGATATGATAGCTAGAGGCCTAGTACGTTAATAGCCAGTAATTCTTTTAAATGATTTTATGATTAAAGAGATTTTTAAAAGTATTATGATTGTCTGGGTGTTTAAAAGTATCAAAATTTCCGGAAAATTCTTTTCTAGATTTAATTTTACGTCGTTCCAAATTCTCTATTAACACAGCCATAGCTAATAGAGTAGATGTGTGTGTGCTGTTTTGGTACATTTCATCTTTGAATAGATTCAGTGTATTTATTTGAACCGCATAATCCTGAAAATCACCTAAAACATCTTGAAGACTTTTAAGGTTTTTAATTAAAGGCTTTATCAAGTTGTCCGGATAAAGACTCTGAAAAAACTCCATTAAATAGCGTAATTTCTTACAGGATTTTCTTAATTCATGCAAAGCTTCACTCGGGGAGTTTTTATCAATTAAGTCACCTTCTTTTAATACGCGTTTATAATTTTTAAAAATACGCCTATCCGCCAACTGTTTAATCGATAATTTTGCATTCGCTTCAACGGGAATCATAGGTGATTGTTGTTTTAAGTAGGCTTCCCATTCTAAGATTACCGATGAATAGTGCGGTGAACGCAGTTTTCTAGCCAATTCTTTTTGAGCTTTACTTTGTTTAATTAATAAGAGTTCATAGAGCGGATTTAGATCATCCTGAATAGAAACAGGTAAGCTATCTTTGTAAGTAGGAAAGTTTAATAGATAAACATCAAGGTCACGTGTCGTGCTGGTGATTTGTCCTAACCAAGAAAAAAACTCTGAGAAATAAGTGTTTTTTTGTTCGGGTAATACTCCTTTAAGTTGGTTAAGACCCGCTCTAGTTCGACGAACAGCGACTCTAAAGTTATGCAAATATTCACTATTGGTATTTTCAACAGTACCATGTTCATTTTGTTTTAAAGTTTTTAGAAGATGACTGTAGAGGTATTTAGTAGCAATATCTGCACGTATATTGGGCGCAAGATCAATGTCTAATTTACGATTTAACGAGCCAAGTAGTTTTTCAGTAGAAAGGGGCATGGGTAAATTCAACAATGAAGACATCGATTTAAATACAAGGTAAAGAGGAGTCAATCAAATAAGTGTAGTAAGTCAGTATTAACATTTAATGACAGTGTCATAATAAAAAGGTATCGTAACAGCATAATCACTCATAAAGTAAATAATTTTGAGTTGATAAACTCCGTTGAATGAATAGATGATTAATGTTTTTATTATATAAATAAGGCAAGATTATGTGGATGTCACAATACTGTCATATAATATTAATATTCTTGTTACGTTATACCTGGATAATAGTTCAACAATAAACAATATGAGAGTTAATAATGAAATTTATGTTTAAAACAAAATCGCTCATTGCTGCAATGGGTTTTGCTACGGTAGCATTCGTAAGTGGTACTGCCAATGCAGTACAAACAGTTGATGCAGGCCTACCAGCTTATCAAAAAGCGAGTGGCATTGCTGGTAATTTGTCTAGTGTAGGCTCTGATACCTTAGCTAACTTAATGACGCTTTGGGCTGAAGAGTTTAATCGTGAATATCCTAATGTAAACGTACAAATTCAAGCGGCGGGCTCTTCAACTGCGCCTCCAGCTTTAACAGAAGGTACATCAAACTTAGGCCCAATGAGCCGTGAAATGAAGGATGATGAGTTAGAAGCCTTTGAAGATAAATACGGCTATAAACCAACAGCTGTTCCAGTCGCGATTGACGCTTTAGCTGTCATGGTTAATAAAGACAACCCAGTTAAAGGTTTGAGTATTGCCCAAGTGGATGCTATTTTCTCATCAACATTGAAATGTGGTCACCCAACTGATATTGAAACTTGGGGTGATGCAGGTGTTGCCGCTTGGGGAACAAAAAGTATTCAATTATACGGACGTAATTCTGTATCTGGAACGTATGGCTATTTTAAAGAAAACGCTTTATGTAAAGGTGATTTCAAAAGTAACGTAAACGAACAACCAGGATCTGCTTCTGTAGTGCAATCAGTCACTTCATCTAAGAATGGTATTGGTTATTCGGGTATGGGTTACACCACTTCAGGTATCAGAATGGTACCTTTAGCTAAAAAAGAAGGTCAACCTTTCGTAGAAGCAACACCAGAGAACGCATTAAATGGTACTTATCCATTAACACGTTACCTGTATGTTTATGTTAATAAAAAACCAAACCAACCTTTAGCACCTTTAGAAAACGAATTTATAAAAATGGTTTTATCTAAATCAGGTCAGCAAGTGGTTATAAAAGACGGTTATATTCCATTACCCGCTAAAATAGTTGAAAAAGTTTTAACTACTTTAAAGTAAGCCGTAAAAATAGATGAATAGAACAGTCGTTAAAAGAAGTTTTAATTAAGTATCCCTCATCTATACAAGCGTTTATACCGATAAAAAGCGGCCAAAACTTGCTAAACAAGTTTTGGCCCATTTTTCTGTGATTATTGTTGTATCATTGTCATATTTCAACTTTAGAAGTGCTGCATGTCTAAAATAAACCTACAAACAAATCCTTCTTTGGCCTCATCACTTTCTTCAGGTGGTGTGCATGAACGCTGGCGACTTATTAAAGATGCGGCCGCGCGTTATGGCGTAATAGCCGGAGGCCTTGGAATTATTTTTGCCATTGCCTTAATATTCTTTTACTTGTTGTATGTGGTATATCCGTTATTTATGTCGGCCACAGCGCAATCCGTCAATCAATATGATGTTCCGGAAATTGCGATGGGCAAAACAATATTGCTAGGGATAGAAGAGCAAAATGAAGTCGCTGCTCGATTTACAGACACTGGACAAGTCGTTTTTTTTGAAATAGGCACAGGAAAGTCTATTTTAACTGAAGCCATTAAAATACCTGCGGGTTCAACTATCGTCAGCTTTGCTCAAGGCAGTCCAGTGAGTGAAGGCGCCGTTATTTATGGTTTATCAGATGGCAAAGCCATTATTGTTAAACATCAATATAAAGTTACCTATCCAAATAATCAAAAACTGATTACACCGTCGTTAGTTTATCCAATGGGTGAAGCCCCCTTGGTTATTAACGATGCAGGAGCAGCCTTAGAAAAAGTAGCCGTTATTATTGGTGGCAACTCCAGTACTATCGTCGCTAAGACCGCTGAAAAAATTCGTTTAAGTCATTTTGAAAAAGAAAAATCATTATTCTCAGATGAAGCCGCCTTAACAAGAACGGATGCGGTTTTAAATTATTCTGCAACGGATGTGGTCGAAATTTTAATAGATAAAGATGAGCATAATATGTATCTATTAAATAAGACCGGGCAGTTGGGTCTATTTGATATTACTGATAAAACAACGCCTAAATTAACCTACGAACAACACATCGTTGAAGCAGGGCAAACCGTTACCAGCACGGCTTTTTTAAATGGTGATTTATCGTTAATGATTGGTGACTCTAGTGGCTTAGTGTCACAGTGGAGTAAAGTTCGCGATAAATTAAATCAATTTGCTATGCAAAAAATTAGAGTCTTTAAAGTCTCTAATAAAGCGGTCATAACCATTAATCCAGAACAACGTCGTAAAGGCTTTATGACGGTGGATGCGGATGGGGTCTTAGGGATTTATCATTCCACCTCAGAAAGACAAATGATTCAAGAAAACTTAAGTCAAGGACCTGTTGCTGCCGCTATCTCACCCAGAGCCAATGCAGTATTAGTTCAAACTGATGCCGGTAAAATGAATTATTGGACCGTCGATAATAAACATCCAGAGGTTTCCTTACGTTCAATTTGGCAAGAAGTTTGGTATGAAAGTTACCCTAAGCCTGATTATATTTGGCAATCGTCTTCAGCAAATAGTGATTTTGAACCTAAGTACAGTTTAACGCCGCTAGTCTTTGGAACTCTCAAGGCGGCTTTTTATGCCATGTTAGTAGCGATGCCTTTAGCACTCATGGGCGCGATTTATACTGCTTATTTTATGACACCTAAAATGCGTCAATACGTTAAGCCGACTATTGAGTTAATGGGGGCCCTTCCTACCGTTATTTTAGGCTTTTTAGCGGGCTTATGGTTGGCACCTCTTATTGAAGAATATTTAGCCGGTTTATTTACGCTCTTTATGTTGGTGCCCTTAGCCGTTATATTGTTTGCTTTTGTTTGGCAGTTTTGTCCTAAAGTTATTTTGCAAAAACTTCCAGAAGGCTTCGAAGCTGCTATTTTGGTTCCGATTATTATTTTAAGTGCTTGGTTTGCTATTAGCATTAGCGTGCCCTTAGAGTCCTATTTATTTCATGGTACCTTACGTGATTGGTTTAAAAATGAATTAGGCATTGGTTATGATCAACGTAATGCCTTAGTCGTAGGTATCGCTATGGGCTTTGCGGTGATTCCAACCATCTTTTCAATTGCTGAGGATGCTATTTTTAGCGTACCTAAACACTTAACAGTCGGGTCATTAGCGTTGGGAGCCACAACCTGGCAAACTATGATTAATGTGGTTTTATTAACTGCAAGTCCTGGTATCTTTTCAGCGGTTATGATCGGTTTAGGAAGAGCTGTCGGTGAAACGATGATCGTACTAATGGCAACGGGTAATACACCTGTGATGGATTTAAGTATCTTCCAAGGTTTAAGAACTTTAGCCGCTAATATTGCGGTAGAAATGCCAGAGTCAGCGGTAGATAGTACCCATTATCGAGTCTTGTTTTTAGCCGCTTTAGTGTTGTTTATGTTCACCTTTGTTTTTAATACCCTAGCTGAAATTATTCGTCAGCGCTTACGCGAAAAATATAGCTCATTATGATTAAATTATGGTTTAAAAGTGGAGCCCCTTGGATTTGGCTCAATGCGGCAGCAGTTAGTATCTGTATGATTATGGTTGTTGGGGTATTAGGATTAGTCGTTGTTAGAGGCGTTGGGCATTTCTGGCCTGCACAGGTTACTCAATATAATTATCAAGAAGAGGGTAAAGAACCTCAGCTGATTATTGGCGAGAAAGTGGATGCCAGTGTTACACCCTCAGAAATGGCCAAAGCGACAGGACATAAAATGTCCCCCGATGAAGATACTTTGGTGCAATATCTGATCAAGGTCGGTAACAGAGATGTTACGGGTTCGGATTTTTTATGGATAGAAGAACGTAACATTAAACAACACGCTGATCCTGCAGATCTAATTGTGGTTGAGCGTCGCGAATGGGGTAACTTTTACGGACGCTTAGTTGAAGTTAAAGAAGCCGGTAAAAGCATTGCTACAGGCCCTGAAGCATGGACTGTTCTACAATCAAAAATAACAGAAGCTCTGGTTATTTTTAAAGAGATAGCTCATTTAGAAAAGAAAGAAATTGGGGCAATCAATTATGGACTTGAGCGTTTAAGACTGAAACAAAAGAAATTACAATTAGAAAATCATTGGGATGCAACTGCACAAGCACAAGTATCCGCCGAAACGGCCGCTTATGATGTTGAATATAAAAAGTATCAAGCGCAGTTAGGTGAACTTTATCAAAAGATCAGACGTAACAGCATTGTTGCAGAAACAGAAAGCGGCACTAAAGTTAAGATTCCATTAAACAAGGTTGTTAGAGCATTTAAACCAAATGAAATGTCACTAATGGATAAAACCGTGCATTATGGCGTTAAAGTCATAGAGTTTTTAACAGACGATCCAAGAGAAGCGAATACAGAAGGCGGTATTTTTCCTGCTATTTTTGGAACTGTCATGATGGTGATGATGATGTCAATCATCGTTACGCCTTTTGGGGTGATTGCCGCCGTCTATTTACGTGAATATGCTAAACAAGGCTTTATTACCCGCTTAATTAGAATCGCGGTTAATAACTTAGCCGGTGTGCCTTCGGTGGTTTACGGGGTATTTGGTTTAGGGTTCTTTGTCTATATCCTAGGTGGAAATATTGATCAATTATTTTTCCCAGAATCTTCTCCTGCCCCAGTTTATGGTACACCTGGTTTATTATGGGCTTCTATCACTTTAGCCTTATTAACCTTGCCGGTTGTTATCGTATCTACCGAAGAAGGCTTAGCTCGCATTCCGAGTTCTATCAGAGAAGGTAGTTTGGCGTTAGGCGCTACAAAATTAGAAACCTTATGGTTAACTGTTTTACCTATGGCCAGTCCAGCGATGATGACGGGATTGATTCTTGCCGTGGCAAGAGCGGCGGGTGAGGTAGCTCCATTGATGTTAGTGGGTGTGGTTAAACTAGCACCGACGTTGCCTTTAGATGGTAACTTTCCATTTTTGCACTTAGATAGGAAGTTTATGCATTTAGGGTTTCATATTTATGATGTTGGTTTTCAAAGTCCCAATGTAGAGGCCGCCAGACCCTTAGTGTATGCTACTGCATTATTATTGGTTTTAGTGATTATAGGGCTTAATTTGGCAGCTATTGTCATAAGAAATAATTTAAGAGAAAAATATCGTGCACTGGAAGGTTAAATAAATGTCAGAACAACAAGTACGTACACATGCCATTGATATGAGCTCTGTTTTACGCGGTAAAGGCCAGCATCAAGAAAAGAACGAAACCTGCATTAAGGTTGAAAATTTAAACCTGTTCTATGGCGATAAACAGGCATTACATAATATTAATATGGAAATGCCCAAGAAAAAAGTAACGGCTTATATTGGCCCCAGTGGTTGCGGCAAGTCGACCTTATTACGTTGTATCAACCGAATGAATGATTTAGTTGACAGTGCGCGTATTGACGGCAAAATATTACTAGATGGCGAAAATATCTATGATAAATCCGTCAATGTAGCCGCGTTACGTAGACGGGTAGGGATGGTATTTCAAAAACCAAATCCATTTCCAAAGTCAATCTTTGAGAATGTGGCTTATGGTCTTAGAATTCAAGGCATTAATGACAAGCGTATCTTAGAAGAAACGGTTGAAAATTCCTTACGTGGTGCCGCACTTTGGGACGAAATGAAAGACCGTTTAAATGATAATGCCTTAGGCATGTCAGGTGGTCAACAGCAACGATTAGTGATAGCCAGAGCGATTGCTATCGAGCCAGAAGTTTTATTATTAGATGAGCCCGCTTCCGCTTTAGATCCTATTTCAACGTTAAAAATTGAAGAATTAATTAACGAACTGAAAGAAAAATATACAATTGTCATTGTAACGCATAATATGCAACAAGCCGCTCGTGTATCAGACTACACCGCCTTTATGTATATGGGTGAATTGATTGAACTGGGTACAACTAGTGAATTATTTACTAACCCCGTAAAGAAACAAACAGAAGATTATATTACTGGTCGTTACGGATAATCAGGAGTCGACAATGGATAACAGCAAAATAGGGCAACATATATCAGAACAGTTTAATAAAGAACTAGAAGATATTCGTAATAAAGTATTAATGATGGGGGGGCTTGTTGAAAATCAAATTGAACAGGCGATAGAGGCTTATACGACAGGGAATATGGAGTTAGCAGAACAAGTCATTAAACAAGATAATGAAGTTGATTTGCTTGAGATTACCATCGATCAAGAGTGTACTCAAATATTAGCGTTAAGACAGCCCACCGCTTTTGATTTAAGACTGTTAATTACTGTTATTAAAATCATTCATGAGATTGAAAGAGTAGGCGATAAGGCAGAGCGTATTGCTGAAATGGCTATTAAACAAGCTGGTTCAGAAGCTAAGATATCTCATTATGAATTAGAGCACATGGCAATATTGGTTAAAGGCATGTTGCATGATGCCCTAGATGCCTTTGCCAGAATGACCTTGGATGATGTGCCAGCGATCACCGCCCTAGATATTAATGTAGATCGTGAATACGATAGTATCTTAAGACAATTGATTACTCGGATGATGGAAGATCCAAGAAATATCACTCGCACTTTAGATGTGTTATGGACAGTTAGAGCCTTAGAAAGAATTGGTGATCACGCATGTTATATCTGTGAACATTTGGTGTATATGATTCAAGGCGAAGATGTACGTCACTTGAGTCAAGAAGAGTTAGAAAAAAGAGTTAAAGTATCCAAATAAAGGTTTTATTTTAAAACCCAAAACCTAGGCTTTAAAGTTTAGCGTTTTGAATGTTTAGGATAAAAAAAGGCAGTCACTTGACTGCCTTTTTTTATTCAATCTTTTTTAAGTTAGCGGGTGGAATTTTAAGCCTCACGGTTTTACTTAAAAGATTAATTAATACCATGGCTCTACTTTCACCATCATGCATTTGATAGATAGCTTCAAGTCCGATAAAGGGCCCGTCTGTAATCACTAAGCGATCCCCCTTAGTATATAAACTCTGAGGTGTATTATCTAAGGAAGATTGTTGAGTTTTTAAAGCCTCTATTAAAAGATCATCAATTCGAGCTGGTTCGGTGCTAAAACTGACCAAACGACTGACGCCTAAGGTAGAACGTATCGGTGCCCAACTTTTACCCGTTTGACTATTATCTAAGCGAATAAATAGATAGCGTGCAAACAAGGGTTCATCAACATGGCTTATTTTATTTCGGCGAAGTTTTTCAACCGTTAATAAAGGTAAATAACACTCGTAACCTTGTTGTTCTAAATTAAGCAACGCGCGTTTTTCTTGAAGGGGTTTGGTATGAATGGCATACCAATGCAAAGATTCTAGGTGCTCGGAGGGTTGCATTTTTTAATTTAGTAACCTTTAAAAAAAGCAGAGTATACCATCTGGCACCTAAAAATGTTAATGAAATATATCCTCCGTTAAGGGGATATATTTCATATTTTTTGTCATTTAATTACGATTCAAATACCACTCAATCGTTTTAACAATGCCCGTTTCAAAATTCTCATCTGCTTGCCAGCCTAATTCACTCTCAATTTTACTGGCATCAATCGCGTATCGTTTATCATGACCGG
>CAIPDT010000051.1 GCA_903863905.1 uncultured Methylococcaceae bacterium | reverse complement strand
CTTTTTTCACGACAGGGTATATCTTAATCTATTGTCCTGATTTCGGGGTCCACTATACCTGTTAAATGCCGTGATCTAGTGCGTATAACAATAAACCTTAAATTAAATTTTGCAACTAACCATTTGACGTTATTATTTTTTCTGCAGTTATTTCAATTTTGAAAGTAAAATTTTATGGAAATAATAAGTGTTTTTACAAGTTTGATAAGATTACCAATCGTACTTTTGTTGATTTTTTTATGCTGTGTCGGCGTTAAAGACGCTATTATTCTAATGAATGAGGCATAAATAGCCTTTATTTGAACATTGTTGCTAACGAATACTGTATGATTATTTTACTTTAGAAACTGCAACACTCTTTGCAAATAGTGTTAACTTATTTTAGATATCACCACAAGCGTTGCGGTTTAAAATCACCCTGACAAGTTTGACAAAACACCGTAGATCGATTAGCTAATCGGACTTCTATCAATAAACTTTGACAATTAACACAGGGTAAACCTTTACGCCCATAGACCTTTAATTGCTGTTTAAAGTAACCTGGCTTGCCATCTTCATTCACAAAATCACGTAAAGTTGTGCCACCTTGAGTAATCGCATGATGCAAAATAACTTTAATACACTCAACTAGCTTTTCGTACTGTTCTAAAATCAACGTACCAGCCGGTTGTAGGGGTAAAACCCCCGCCATAAACAGTGCTTCATTGGCATAGATATTACCCACGCCCACCACTACATGACTATCCATAATAAAGGTTTTAACCGGCACTTTTTTGTTTCGAGACACGGTATACAGTAACTGTCCGGTAAACTCCTCTAATAAAGGTTCTGGCCCAAGTTCTTTAAGTAAGGTATGTTCTGCAATTGGCTCATTGGTCCAGAGCACCGCACCAAAGCGACGTTGATCATTAAAACGTAACACCACATTTTCATTCAATATAAAGTCAATATGGTCATGCTTTTTAGGTTCTTGATCAGCCGTCATAATCCGTAAACTACCTGACATTCCCAGATGAATCAATACCGTACCGTTAGACGTTTTGATAAGAATATACTTGGCTCGACGGGTCACTTTTTGAATCGTTTGCCCACTTAATAAATCCGATAATGTATCAGGAACCGGCCAACGTAATTTAGGTTGACGGACAATAACGCACTGAACACTTCGCCCTTCAATATGAGGCGCAATACCACGACAGGTAGTTTCAACTTCTGGCAATTCAGGCATGACAATATGATGATGATTAATTTAACAAAGGCGGAAGTTTAACATATTTAACCAGCCCCTATCACTTGCTACAACCCCACGCTCGAAAGCTCCCTTCGTTAATCCAACCCCAGACAAATTCTCTACGCGAGTAATAAATTTATAACTCATTTGATTAGATAATTTGATGTACTAAAAGTGTGTTAAGGTACCTTTGCCATATCACTCTTAATTGATTTGTTCATGGCTATATTATTGCATTACCCACTACGATTCACATAGAGCCAAAAATATATTCTAAACCGATAATTGTTCGGCGATAATAAAGAGATAATAAATTTAACGCCTACCCCTTGTTACAGCCACGCGGAATCACCCATGACGAGGCTAACTTTTCATATTTCACATAATCAGCGACCGGTAATTTCTCTCCTGTAAGGTGTTCAATCTCAGCGACACTAACTAAATATCGGTCTAATTTATCACGCGTTGCCTCTTGACTATTAGGTACCACCCAAGCAATCACCCGTTCATCTTGTCCTGTGCCTCTGATCACAATTTTCCAAAAAGCATCGGGCGTTTTAACTCCATGTGATCGCACAAACTCATCACCTGAATGATCACTCCACAGCGCACCGCCCACAATTAACAGCTCATCAATATCCCGATAACATTCGATAATCTCTTCTGTTTGCATCCACGCACCTCGATTCATATTAGCGGCTTGCGGTAAAATATTAGTCATCACATTAGTCGCTTTGATCATTTCTACCGAGGCATCTAAATGATTAGCGGGAACTTGATGCCCTCTATCGTACTTCATGCCATAAGCTTCTGCGGTAGTTTGCTGACATTCTGTCGGCACTTTGGGATCAAGATAAAAACGATCGTACCGTTTCATGTTACCCGTATCATGTTGAGCAATGTATTGAAACTTAACCGCCGCCCGTTTGGCGCAATCCAACCAAATAGTAAAGCCCGGATAATCTAACTTCAAGATTTGAGTGGATTTATCCCGCTCAATCTTGCCTTGTAAGAAAGGTGACGTTTCTAAAGTTTGCGAGGAAGTTTCGGGATCGGAAGCACTCAGGGCATCAGGAACAGTCGAAGTATCAAGTACTAGCACTTTGTTGGTAGCACTGACTCTTTCGGAATTAGGTTTAGCTTGAGACCGTTTAGACTGCAAATATTGAGCGCAATCTTTAGTCGATCGACTGTAACTGCCATCATTACAAACAAATTGACTGCCTTCACAATGAGAGATACCTGACTTTTTACCTGAACAGGGAGCAGCGGCCTGTACGGTAGGAAACGAGCATAACAACAAAAACAATAAAATGACTTTGGACATGGAGATTGGGGCCTTAAATCTATGTGATAGATCAAGGTTAAATAAATGAATCGGTCGGCTATGATAATAAAAGCCACCCTACTTATCAAATAATGATACGCCTCGAACGCCACTGAAAGGTCATCTTAAAAAAACCTAAAGGCCTTAATCTATCAAGGATTTTTTTATGCTTAATAGATTCGTATTACACAAAGCCCGCCCACTAAAACCACACATCACTCTTTATGTCGATGAATAATATCTGCGTCAACGTTATATTATTCTGCAATATCCATTAACCCAAGCCATTGCCAGAACACTTTATGACTCACCCGATCTATCTTGATTACGCCGCCACAACACCCATGGCGCCAGAAGTCGCTTTAGCAATGGTTCAATGTTTAACCTTAGAAGGTGACTTTGCAAACCCGGCATCTTTACAATATAGCCTAGGCGAACGCGAGTAATAAATTTATAACTCATTTGATTAGATAATTTGATGTACTAAAAGTGTGTTAAGGTACCTTTGCCATATCACTCTTAATTGATTT
>CAIPDT010000050.1 GCA_903863905.1 uncultured Methylococcaceae bacterium | reverse complement strand
TTTAAAACCCAAATGCTAGTTATTATGCCCTAAATCAAACCAACAGGAGACTGTATGAAGATTGGTATACCTAAAGAAATTCACCCTGGCGAAAAGCGCGTTGCGACAACACCTGAAGCAGTTGCACAGATCATCAAACTTGGCTTTTCCATTTGCATCGAAAGTGGTGCTGGAGTTAACGCCAATATATCAGACGCAGCCTATCGGGCTGTCGGTGTTGAAATCGTAACTGATACCGAGGCGCTCTGGCAGCAAGCAGATATTGTAATGAAGGTACGGGCCCCCGAATTTAATTCGCAACTTAATAAGGACGAATCAGACTTAATTTCTCCCGGAACATGCTTAATTAGTTTTATTTGGCCGGCACAGAACGAGGCATTAATGCAAAAACTGGCCTCTAATCAAATTACCGTCCTTGCAATGGATAGTGTCCCCCGAATGTCTAGAGCACAAAAATTGGACGCTCTTAGTTCTATGGCCAATATCGCCGGCTATCGCGCAATTATAGAAGCAGCTCAATTTTTTGGTCGTTTTTTTACCGGCCAAATTACAGCGGCCGGCAAAATACCCCCAGCCAAAGTCCTTGTTATTGGAGCCGGCGTTGCAGGCTTAGCGGCTATAGGAACTGCAAAAGGCATGGGAGCCATTGTCCGATCATTTGATACGCGCCCAGAAGTAAAAGAACAAATTGAGAGTATGGATGCCGAATTTCTAATGCTCGATTTTAAAGAAGAGGGTAGCGGAAGTGGTGGTTATGCAAAAACCATGTCCAAAGAGTTTATAGAAGCTGAAATGGCATTATTTGCCGAACAAGCAAAAGAAGTTGATATTATCGTTACTACTGCACTTATACCTGGAAAACCTGCCCCTAAGCTTATTACTGTGGACATGGTTAAATCAATGAAACCAGGTAGTGTCATTGTCGATTTAGCCGCAGAACAAGGGGGTAACTGTGAGTTAACTGAAAAAGATCAAGTCGTAGTCAAACATGATGTGACTATTATAGGTTATACCAATTTACCCAGTCGCTTAGCAAATCAATCAAGCCAACTATACGCGACAAACTTAAGACATTTATTAACTGAACTCTGTCCAGAAAAAAATGGCATTCTTAATGTTAATATGGAAGACGAAGTTATTAGAGGCACGACGGTCATTAAAGAAGGTAAAATCACATGGCCCCCTCCAGCACCTAAACTCTCAGCCAGTCCAGCGGCGTCTTCTCAAAATGAGGTATCATCAACAAGAACAAAGATAGAGGAGAAAAAATCACTCTTACCTCCCATTGTTAAGCAAATCATACCCCTTTTAATCGCTGGATTAATTTTATTTGGTGTGGGATCTGTGGCACCAGAATCATTTATGACCCATTTTACGGTCTTTGTATTATCCTGTTTTGTAGGGTATCAAGTGATATGGAATGTATCTCATTCACTGCACACACCCCTGATGAGCGTAACCAATGCGATTAGTAGTATTATCGTTATAGGTGCCATCGTACAAATTTCCACCGCTAATTTAACTGTCACTATTTTGGCAGGCTTAGCCATACTTTTAGCATCTATCAATATTGTCGGTGGTTTTTTTGTCACTCGCCGTATGCTAGAAATGTTTAGAAAATAACAGGAGATTATAATGTCACACAGTTTAGTTACGATGTCTTACATTGTTGCCGCCATCCTGTTTATTCTAAGCTTAAGCGGCTTAAGCAATCAGGAAACTGCTCGTAAAGGCAATTATTACGGCATGTTGGGTATGGCAATAGCCATTATTGCAACCACATTAAGTGGGTCAGTTACTGCTTACGGTATTTTAATTGCTGCGTTAATCGTGGGAGGTGCCATTGGTGCTAGAGCGGCTGTCAAAGTTGAAATGACACAAATGCCAGAACTCGTAGCAATTATGCACAGCCTAGTCGGTTTAGCCGCTGTTTTAGTGGGCTATGCAAACTTTATGGATCATACAATATCGATTAGTGGAGTTGAAAAAACAATCCATGAAATAGAAATTTATATTGGAATTTTGATAGGTGCAATCACTTTTTCAGGTTCAGTCATTGCGTTTGGCAAACTGAGCGAAAAAATTAGTGGCAAACCCTTGCTATTACCCGGGCGTCATTGGGTAAATTTATTATTACTTATTACAACAGTAATCCTAGGATATATCTTTATACAACAAGCCGATAGCATAGACAATGCAATTATACCTTTAGCTATTATGACCGCTATTGCTTTAATATTTGGCATTCACATGGTAATGGCAATCGGTGGTGCAGATATGCCCGTCGTTATTTCGATGCTGAATAGTTATTCTGGGTGGGCTGCAGCTGCAACAGGTTTTATGTTGAGCAATGACTTACTCATTGTTACTGGAGCGTTAGTAGGTAGTAGTGGGGCTATTTTGAGTTACATTATGTGCCGCGCTATGAATCGACACTTTTTAAGCGTTATTGCAGGAGGTTTTGGTACAACGGGGGGGGGAGAAGCCGCTGTCATTGAAGGTGAAGTACAACCTATTAGTGCCGAAGAAACCGCAGAGTTTCTAAAAGATGCTAAGAATATCATGATCATTCCAGGGTACGGTATGGCTGTTGCTCAAGCGCAGCATACTGTTAATGAAATTACGAAGCTATTAAGAGCAAAAGGCAAAAAAGTTGGCTTTGGTATACATCCAGTAGCAGGACGAATGCCAGGCCACATGAACGTGTTATTAGCTGAAGCCAAAGTTCCTTACGATATCGTATTTGAAATGGATGAAATCAATGACGATTTTCCGAATGTAGATGTATCAATTGTCATTGGAGCTAATGATATTGTTAATCCATCGGCACTTAATGACCCTAATAGTCCAATTGCTGGCATGCCGGTTTTAGAATGCTGGAAAGGTGAAACAACAATTGTTTTAAAACGTAGCATGGCATCGGGTTACGCTGGCGTAGGTAACCCATTATTTGTTTTAGAAAACACGAGAATGTTATTTGGAGATGCTAATACGACTATGCAAGCTGTACTAAAAGCACTAAAAGAATAAGATAACTTTAAAATGGCAATACTTTTACTACTATCTATTAATCATACACTAGGTGGTTAAAGTATTGCCTCTCCACATTAAATCATTATGATAACTGTGCAGATAAGTTTTTAAATATATTAGCTCTTTGATAAAGAATAGTTTCAACTGTTTTAAATGGAATTGGCTTAGGCAGCACCATAACACCATCTGGTATAACCCCCATCTTATCAATATCCCCTGCTGACATACCCGTCACAATAACAATTTGCGTTTCATTCATATCCTCTATTTTCATGATTTCAGCAATCATATGTAAACCATCAATATCAGGCATATTTAAATCTGTAAAAATCAAATGAGGTCTGTACCTACCAACCATCATTAAACCTTGATAAGCATTTGTTGCTAAAAATAATTGATGAGGAACAGCAAATTGAGAAAACTGTAATTCACATAACCTTAAAATGGCGTAATCATCTTCCACAAATAAAACACGAATCGATGAGTCATCCATCTTAACACCACCAACAACTTCGGTTGATAGAGATTTAATATTAGGTATGTGCTTTACGACATCCTCCCTACATAATCGCCTATGACCACCTATTGTTAAATTAGCCTTAATTTTCCCACTATCGACCCAATTTTGAACAGTTCTCTGACTCACGTCTAATAATGCCGCCGCCTCTTTTGTACTCAACCATGATTGCTTGCTCACATTAATCTCCTTAAATTCAAAACTGCAAAACTATTAGCAATATAATATATCATTAGCCAGAATCATTTATTATACCGCACCCCTCAACTACTAAACTTCATGAGTATAATCAAAGTCCACAATTTAAGCACGATCTGAAATGTAACAGTTTGTAACAAATATCATTAATGAGCTAAACCAACAAGTTAAAGCACTAACCCTTTCAAAATAACGTTGAATGAATAACTTGATAACTAGTTAGGTAAGTTTATCTTGTTTAAATTTTACTGTCATCATCCATATAGATGATGACAGTAAATTAAAGTACTACAATTCGCGAGTTGAACTAAATTTAATATCAGGCCATCTTTCTTCGGTTAATTGTAAATTTACCCGACTATTAGCCAAGTAAACTAAATATCCACCACCGTCTTCAGCCAAATTTTCAAATACTTTCTTTTTAAACTCTTCTAGTTTTGCAGGTTTATCAGAACTGACCCAGCGCACTGTTGAAATAGGAGCAGCATCATAGACACATTCAACATTATATTCGCCTTTCAAGCGAAATGCGGTCACATCAAATTGCAAAATACCCACTGCACCCAAAATTAAATCATTATTTTTTAATGGCTTAAATAGCTGAGTAGCTCCTTCTTCTGTTAATTGCACGAGTCCCTTTTGCAATGCTTTTGATCTTAACGGATCCTTTAAGATAACTCTTCTGAATAATTCAGGGGCAAAATATGGAATCCCACCGAACTTAAGAACCTCTCCCTGAGTAAAGGTATCTCCGACTTGAATAGTGCCATGATTATGTAATCCTATGATATCACCAGGATAAGCTTCTTCAACACTCTTACGAGTATCGGCCTGAAAAGTAATTGCATTACTGACTTGAATATTTTTTCCTAATCGGACATGCAGAATTTTCATACCCTTATCGAATTTACCAGAACAAACTCTTAAAAAAGCAACCCTATCTCTATGAGATGGGTCCATATTAGCTTGGACTTTAAAAACAAAACCTGAAAACTTTTCTTCATCAGGTTGAATCACCCGTTGCTCTGCTTGTCTCGGCCTTGGTGAGGGCGCATATTCAGCAAAAGCATCTAACAATTCAATAATCCCAAAATTATTGATAGCTGAACCAAAGAAAACAGGCGTTAAATTTCCAGCTAAATAACTCTCTAAATCAAACTCGTGACTAGCGCCTTTAACCAAGTCTATTTCGTCACGTAATTCCTCAGCTTGGTCTTTAAGAAGTTCATCTAATTTAGGATTATTGAGTCCTTTAATTACTTCGGCCTCGGCAATCCTACCACCGTGCTGAGCACTAAATAAATGGATTTCATCTTTATACAAATGATAAACACCTTTAAAGCGCTTGCCCATGCCAATAGGCCACGTCATAGGTGCACATTTAATGTTTAATACTTGCTCAACCTCATCCATTAACTCAATGGGTTCACGTCCTTCCCTATCCAATTTATTGATAAATGTAAGGATAGGCGTCGTACGTAATCGACACACTTCCATTAAATTAATTGTTCGAGCCTCAACGCCTTTAGCAACGTCAATCACCATTAATGCAGAATCAACCGCCGTTAAAGTACGATAAGTATCTTCTGAAAAGTCTTCATGACCTGGAGTATCTAGCAAATTTATAATGCAATCTTTATGCTCAAACTGCATGACAGAGGTGGTCACAGATATTCCACGCTCTTTTTCCATTTCCATCCAGTCAGAAGTCGCATGACGAGCTGCTTTTCGCCCCTTAACAGACCCTGCTAACTGAATAGCACCTCCGAACAACAGCAACTTTTCGGTAATGGTTGTCTTACCTGCATCAGGATGTGAAATGATAGCGAAGGTACGACGCCTTTGCAGTTCTGAATTTATTTCTAACATGCTTTTACTGAATTAACCAAAATAGGTAATTATACCTTGTAATCTATATACACGTATTAACTGTATAGCATTTTGTGTAAATAGCGATATAACAGGCAAAAAAAAACCCAAGTGCAAAGACTTGGGTTTTTTAAATAAGAGCTTGGCAATTCCCTACTTTCGCATGGCAAACTGCCACACTATCATCGGCGCTAAATGGTTTCACTTCCGAG
>CAIPDT010000049.1 GCA_903863905.1 uncultured Methylococcaceae bacterium | reverse complement strand
TTTAGCTAAAGAAGGCACAACTGTTGAGATAATAGCTAAAGTGACTGGGTTATCAGAATTAGATATTAAACAAATTTTAGGCTAACTTGGTAACACCTTGATTCCGATTGACTACATCCCCCTGAGTCAGAATAGTTGTCGTCAACCGGACAGGATAATTGTCGCCGAACACAAGAAAAGTAGCGTAAGTTTTAACCGTTGAGGTGACAACTACATTGACAATTTCCGTTATCTCTGGCTAAAAATTTTGTTCAGTATATTTAAAAAGTCTGGCACAGCAGTCATAAGAGCTTAATACCTAACATCACAAGCGTAAAAAAACACTAAAAGGCTTAACACGTCAATCAAAGACTTCAGTGAACATCAGATGGACAACACTCCCACATTGCTGGGCACTAAACAACTATGTAATTCATTGATCATCGAATAAAAGCCCCTCTAACTCGGCATAAAACCCAACAGCGCAAACAACAGCGCTGAAAGGTTTTACACCTCAAGTGTGGCTTCGCAGTTAGTTAAGCAACGCACTAAACCACAATGGAAAAGCACCATAATGGTTTATCACTTATGCAGTCTTGCCAACAGCCACCCTTGTTTTAACTCGCTTCCGGCCATGCCTCCAGCTCAAACAAAGGCGCGGGGCTATACAACATCATGCCAAGATACATAATACTGACGGTTTATGCGAAATTGCCCCACCGAAAAAGCACCGGCGGTTCAAAGTCGCATAATCTGTACTATGTAAAATGGCATTAATGTTGTGTGTCCCGCTCTGGTGTTAAGTGGGTCAGCCTGCCCCAAACCCCGGTATGTATTAACGCCGCTGGCTACTCAGTTAAACAGCGGGCGTCGTGCCCGCCCAAACGTCCCTGTTTGGGTAGCCAAAACCCAAAGTAAAACAATATCCAAGCAGCCACTTTGTAATCCCTACTCACAAAATATGCACTTGACGACATATGACTAGAAGATCATAATCCAGCACATGACTTGGACTATACTCTTTCACGATGCCTTTAGTGGCGAATTTGACCAACTGCCCGAAGCCGTCCAAAACGGTTTATTAGCACATGCCGGTCTATTAGAACAATTTGGTCCCAGTTTAGGTCGCCCGAGAGTCGATACCTTAAAAGGCTCACGACATACCAACATGAAAGAAATCCGCTTTGATGCGGATAATGGTGTTTGGCGGTTTGCATTCGCATTTGACCCCAGCCGAGAAGCCATTATCTTAGTAGGTGGCGACAAATCCGGCGGCGGAGAAAAACGCTTTTATCGGCAACTTATCCAAAAAGCAGATGATCGCTTTGATGAACATATTTTAAGTCTTAAACAGGCAAGGAAATAAAAAATGGCTATCGCATTAAAAGACAAAATAGCGGCATTACCACCCGAAAGACAGCAACAAATAGCGCTGATGACAGCCGAATTAATTGCCGAAGAAAAAACCCTGCGTGACTTAAGACTAGCTTTATCACTGACTCAAGAACGCATGGCCGAAACCTTAGGTGTCGGACAAGAAAGCATCTCTCGACTTGAAAAAAGAAGTGATTTATTGATCTCAACCCTAGGCAGTTACATTAAAGCCATGGGGGGTGAGTTACGCTTAGTGGCCGAGTTTCCTGATCGCCAACCCATTGTGTTAAAAGGCCTTGTCTCTATGCGCAACGAAATGCCTGCAGACAAAGCTAATAAACATCAAATCAGATCACACAAAAACGCTTAAGATTATTTGTTGTTTATAATAAGCTCAACAACACCCCTCACGCATTCCGTCAGAACGGCGCACCATGAGGGGTTTTTCATTTGTGGGGGGCGTAAAACAGCCCTACAACACTACAGAACAACAGGCAGTCGCCTACATTTAATCAAGACAAATAACCTAATTAAATCAACAAATATCTATTCTTTTCGAATTCCGCTTGCCCACCTTGTCAACCAAGATGTAAACTATCAACCAAAATGTAAACCAAGCGCACTCCAGTGCGATTAACATCATTACGAGAAACTAATGAGTACAAAAATGTCCAATGCCCCCGTCTACTATGCATTAGCTCAGGCTCAATTTAATCCTGTAACCGCTATGGATAAGTATATCAATGAGATACAAGATGTTTTTCGTCGCAATGGTTACACCCTTTTTGAAACTCACGAAGTTAAACAACTGCAATTTTTTGCCGCACCTGGAGAATCGCTTGCAGAACCACAATTAATTCCGACCCATACATGGTTATTCTCAAAAGCGGATAGAACTGCAGGGTATATTCTTAATAAATCATCCCTCATCTATCATACAACTCATTATGAAACGATCGAAGCATTTATACCCCCCTTATTAAAGGGCTTAACAGCCATTCATAATGTTGTTACTCTTGATCATTTAAGTCGTTTAGGATTACGTTATCTTGATGCCGTTCTGCCGAAGACAGATGAAAAAGTCGAACAGTATTTGGTAGATGGTCTACATGGCCTTAATTTTGGCGCAACTCAGAGATACTCATTAATTGAGTCTGTTTTTGAGACAGACACAGGTCCGCTTTTACCAAAAGGCACCTTAGTCGCCAGAGTTCATCGAGCCACCTCTCAATTAGGATTTCCACCCGATATGATCCCCAATGGCCTTGTAGCCATGCAAAGATTTGAAAATACCGGCGTAATCCCTCATGCCATTATCGATACCGATCATTTTGTTGAAGGGATTATGGACTTAGATTTTGATAAAGTTAACGAGCAA
>CAIPDT010000048.1 GCA_903863905.1 uncultured Methylococcaceae bacterium | reverse complement strand
GGCAACACTTTCCAATAATAGTTAGAGCATTATTCGTTGGGTAGCACTTGTTTTTACTCTACATAAACGCAGGTGTTACCTTTATAAAATGAATATTAAATTAAAATTTTATTTAGAGATAAATCAATGAAAAATAAATTTTACTATGCAATGCTATTATGTGCACTTGCCAGTGGTACGGCAAATGCGAGCATTGATACGTTAGATGGTGAGTTCTTAACAACAACCCAAACTGATTTTTATACTTTCACAGTTGATACTGCGGGTGATGTTAATCTGTATACCAGCTCAAGCGCGCCTTTTGATCCAACTTTAACCTTGTGGTCAGCGACTTCTCCTGCTCAAGACCCTGCTGCATGGACTCAATTAGGGTTTAATGATAATACGTCATCTTTAAGCTTTTTTGAGTCTGGTGTTAATGCGAAGGATGCGCAAATTAAATTGACTTTAGGTGCTGGCACCTATTTTACCAATGTATCTAGCAATGCAAGTTTGTTTGCTTATCAATTTAACGTTGACACAAACAATGTTGCAGGTACTGGAGCGCTTGTAAGTAATGTATCTGTCTCTTCTGTACCTTTACCCGCTGCCGTATGGATGTTTGCAACGGGCATGATTTCTTTCTTTGGCTTTTCAAAAAGAAAAGCACAACGTAGAGCAATCTAGTAAAATCTACCGTTTGTGCCAAGTTAAGTAAATGGATTTAATTACATTTGGCACAGGCATTAATTTTAAACCAAAGGGCATGATAATGAATAAAAAATTAATAGCAGGCTTGCTCATGTTGGGCTCATCTGTCGGCGTGGCTAATGCAAGTATCGTCTCTACCAGTAGTGTCGCTGGTACACACATTGCATCGAATATCAATCAGATCGAAACTTATTTTATCCAAGCTAATTCAACCGGCAACGTTGATATATTTTTACAATCACAAGAAACAACCTATGCAAATTGGCCAGATGCTGGCTCCATGGCTATGGATGGTTTATTGAGTGTTTGGCAATTATCAAATGCCGGCAACCTTTGGACTTTAATAGGTGGTAATGATAATGCCGGTAGAATATCACCCTACACTACCACGACTGTTTATGGCACTAATGTTGTACAACCAGATGGTTCGCCGGGTGGTGGTTATGGTGACCCAGGTTTAACACTGAACCTAACCAGTGGTAATAAATACATGATTGTGCAGTCTGAAAACTTAAACGGACCTACCTCGTTAGCAGATGGACAGATTGCTTCTGGAGTAACTAACTTTGAAACAGGATTAGCAGGCCCTTTAGGTCAAACTATTGCCGTTGCATCATCAACACCAGGCAATTATACATCAGCCTTTAAAGGTGCGGCGGATCTATCAGGTATCGGTGATCCTTATTCGTTTTCATTTAACTACACCTTGTATCTTAACGGAAACACTTCTTTCATAGCTGAACCAGCAGCGATATCTGCAGTTCCCGTTCCAGGTGCTGTTTGGTTATTTGGATCCGCTTTAGCAGGCTTTAGCGCTCTAGGTCGTAAAAAAACCAAATCTAATCTCGTGGCTTAATGCTTTACTGTTGCTAATTATTAACACGTTGAACATGTTTGCCCTACTAACTAAACCCAATAAAGAATATGTGCTCCTACGTTCTTTAATCCAGTTCAACAAACCTAAGGCTCAGGATATTCAATCTGGAATATCCGCCTTAATTCTTTTATAAAAGTGTTTAATTATACTGGTGTTCTGAGTAACAATTTAACAATGATGCTGTTTTATAAGTTAGTTAAACATAATTTAAAGCTCTCAGTATTAATCTATAGCACCCTAGCAAGCTTGTCTTACTCAAGCCTCGCGTCAGCCAATATCTCTCAAACAACGTTGACTCAAGCAACATCAATTATAAAGCTCTCTCAATCTAGTCAGCCTGAAGAACTTAATCTCCACATTAAGCAAACATCAATCACTCAAACTATTAAACTGCTCCATGATAAAACCGGAATTATCTTTCATTTTTCTAACTTACCAGAAGAACAAATCAATCTAAACTGCCAAGGGGATGTAAAAACCGTTTTATCCTGTGTCATAGGAGAAGAAAGCAATATTATTTATCGTTATAACCGTTACTCGAATGATAAAACTAACATTGCTGAAGCTTGGATTCTACCAAGAGGTCTAAACCCCACCCAAGCGGATAGTTCTGAACAAACCAATGCTAAAATCAGTACGTTTTTTACCAACAATATTAGGATTGATAACACAGCCCAATTATTGAAAGACGTTGAAAACCCTAAACTTAGGATGAGTGCAATCGAACGCTTAGCCATTGAAGGTCAACAAGGTGATGTAATCGTCTATAACACTTTAAAAAAATCGTTATCCGACCCTAACCCTGGCGTAAGAGCGCAAGCACTTTATGGTCTCATCCGACAAGAACAAGAAAATACCTTACCTTTTCTTCAACAAGCCATGTCAGACAGTCACGCAGATGTTCGCTTAATGGCTGTTGATAATTGCGAAGATAATCCTTGGATATTGCAACAAGCGCTTAATGATGAAGATAGTAATGTTCGGGATCTAGCAAAAGCTAAATTGGCAATAGAAAATAAAATTAAACAATAACAAAATTATTCATAGGAAATCGACAATGAAACTAAATAAACATAACAAAGCAACCTTACTGTCAAGTGCTATTCTTATTGCTAACAGTTATGTCTCGACTGTCTTAGCGCATGACTATGTCGGTAGCTTAGGCGCAGTAGCTGGGGCGAGTGCAACAGATTTATTAAGAGTCGATTGCTCTCTAGATGCTGGCGCTGCCTCACAAAGCCCAACCCATCAACTTTTTATTCAACTCAATGATGGAACGGCGGCGGGTGGTAAATTAAGCGCAAGTGCGGCAGTTTACACGCCGGGTTATGGTAAAGCGACTACCGTAACAGATCCAACCGGTGGGGATGGGGTAGCTAGTCCAT
>CAIPDT010000047.1 GCA_903863905.1 uncultured Methylococcaceae bacterium | reverse complement strand
TGGTAAAATGAATTAAATAGGCCGTTTTAATCATTCATTACTCCATAATGTAGGAATTAATTAATGTATGTCCGGTTATGTCTATAAGTAGTAAAGCGAAAGTTATTAGAGAGTAGATTTATTGTGTCAAACTGTCAGGAATTTCCCTAACCGACAAATATAGGGTTGCAAACTGAACTTTATCGCCAAACTAAGTCCGGAAGAAGAAGCAACTCTAACCGAAGCTTATCGAAACCACCCCTTATTTCGAGCTATACAATGGGCACATGCTATCTTGTTGAATAATAGCGGGTATGCGATTGCCCGTCTGTGCGAGTTGTTTGAAACCCAGCATGAGACTGTCAGTTCGTGGTTAAGTAAACGGGAAACAGAAGGGGTGATAGGCCTTTATGATTGTCCACGAAGCGGTAGGCCAACGCGCTTTACCGAAGAAGAAAAAGCCATTTTTTGAGCTACATTGATGAAAATCCGCATCAAGCCAAAGCAGCGACTGCACGTTTACAGGAGGAGTCTGGTAAAGAAGTTAGCTTTGACACGTTCAAACGGGTTTTAAAAAAAAGCCTACGTCTGGAAACGTTGCCGACAATAAGATAAGGGAAAACGCAATGAGGCAAACTTCCAAAGAGAGAAGGAATACCTGGAATCATTGAAACGGCAGGAAGATAAAGAGGGGGAGTGGTGCTTTACTATTTTGACAAATCAGGATTTAGCACCACGCCTTGTGTTCCCTATGGATGGCAACGGATTGGCGAAACAAGGCAAATACCTTGTCATCGTAGTCAGCGCATAAATGTACATAGTGTTATAAGCCGTCGAAATAATCTGTTTTTCAACACGACGGAGCAATCAGTGACAACTGAGATCGTTCTGAAAGTCTTTGATGACTTTGCTGAAGACTATGCCCATCAATACGAAAAAATTAAAGTGCCTTGCTGTGTTGTGTTGGATAACGCCTCTACCCATCGTAGCGGTACATTTAAGGCGCAATTAGAATGCGGTGTTTCCTTACATTTTCTCGCGCCTTATAGTCCTGAGTTAAATCTGATCGAAATACTTTGGCGTAAACTAAAATACGAATGGCTCTCGATTGACGTCTATCAAAGTTACGCTCACCTGAAAAAACAAGTTTTGGATATCCTCATTGATGTGGGCGAAAAATTCCATATAATTTTTGCAAGACTACTTATATAAATAGGTGGATGGATGAAAAAACCAAGAGGATGTTTTTAAGTTAAACAAAAGTGTTTATCCAGTGGATAATATAGGCAGAATAATAAGAATGAGTAAGTGTGTTGATTATAGAAGCAGTGAATACGCAGTAAAAATAAGATTGGAGCTCAAAAGCGATTGTTCAGGATGTAATCGTTGATAGTTTACTAATATGAAATAAACGTTAACAAATAGAACTAATTTAAAGTTATTTGAAACTACCTGTTGACAATTATTTTAAACTCGATATAATGGACGGCTCATCAGGGAGATGTGGTTTTACTTAGAAAGGGACGAAAAAATTAATGTTAACAAGGTGTTGACATTCTGAGTTACCTCTGTATAATAGGCGGACTCAACGGGACCTTGGTTCCACGCTCTTTAAAAATTCGATCAAAATAATTTGTGTGGGTGCTTGTGGAGATTGTTAGTT
>CAIPDT010000046.1 GCA_903863905.1 uncultured Methylococcaceae bacterium | reverse complement strand
GGTCTTAATCCCTTCTTAATCAGGGAGGTGTTTCTTACTAGACCGCCTTTGCGGTATAGCCTATTTCTTAGGCGTCTTAATCCCTTCTTAATCAGGGAGGTGTTTCTTACGATTAAAGCAGTTTTTATAAGTAGACATGATTTGTCGTCTTAATCCCTTCTTAATCAGGGAGGTGTTTCTTACAAATATCATGACATAGCACATGATTATAACGTTGAGTCTTAATCCCTTCTTAATCAGGGAGGTGTTTCTTACTGCACACCCTCTTTTCGGCCTTTACATTCAATAGCTTACAAGGGGGGTTGACAGGATTTTTCATTTTCAAATAGTTATCTTTTTAAAAAGCAGTAAAACTATACGTTGCTGTTCATGAACAGCGGGTGAGATTATTACATTATGGAGGGTGTTTGTCATTATATAATTACGGTATAGGTTTATACTCCACCACCCAATAACTTATAACACGCAACTAAATACGTGGCGGTGGCCGAGTCAGAACCGGATAAGCCTTTCCTTTAACAGATGAATGCCTTTAAGATGTGCGGGTGGATGGGTCAGTGTTTACTAATAAAAGAGGCGTATTATGAAGTTAAAAGATAAAGAGGTTGAAGTCGGCTATTTGTATTTAACGGCTGCTCAGCAATATCGGGCGGTGTTAGCGATGAAAGGGGAGTTTATGGTGTATGCACCCAGTTTGGAAGGAACGGCGTTGTTAACAGGGGAGACTGCTACGATGCCGTTTGAAAATCAGCCGGTTAAGAAGTGTCAGATTGTGACCTTTGCTAAAAAGGATTATCAGGTGTTTACTTATAATGGCGTTGAGGCGCTTAAACATAAATTGAACGAAGTACAGATTAATCTTGTCATTGCTCAGTGCAATGCTAAATTGTCGATAGCTAGTTTATGAAACGCTTTCATTAATATACTTTGGGTAATGCTATAATCCAGCCATGAAAATTCGTTATGTTATAAAAAGATTATCAAATCCTCGGGTTAGGCGCCGGTTAAAAATAGGTTCGTCTCTGTTTGGGGGCGCGATCTTAATTGCGGTGGTCTTAAAGATTGTTTATGACATTGGATATTTCGATGCGCAGGCGCTTAAACAAGCGAATAAAACCGAGTTACCTACATCAAATCCGGTCTTAAATCTAAAGTCGGCACAGTTAATTGTGTCGGGTGCATTAAAGGAAGATGTTAACACGCCAAAGACTCTTGTCACCGAGATTGTCAGTGATAACAGTTCCTTGGCCACTGTCATTATAGAAAATAATCGAGTTAAGAAAGTCGGCTGGATTATTAATTCACGCTTGTTCTTTACCGGTAATCTCTATAATGAAGTGGGGATTAATTTAACCGAGGGGATTGAGCGTCAATACAATGAGCCCTTTGCTCGATAACGGCTTATTGCAGTTTTATGCCTTCTTTATCATCAATTGTAATCAGCTTTTGTTTATACAATGAGCCGATGGCTTGCTTAAACACTTTTTTACTGACGCCAAAGGCGGCATAAATAGCTTCTGGTGGGCTTTTATCACTGAGATTTAAGACGCCATTGTTTTGGTGCAGCTTATTTAATATCTTGTCTGTTAAGGACACGACTTTGCCATAACCTGGCTCTTGTAAGACTAAATCAATCTTGCCATCTTCACGTATTTGCTTGATATAGCCGTCTATGGTTTGGCCTTTTCTTACCGGTTGAAACAGTTCGTTGTGATACAACATGCCCCAATGAGAGTGGTTAATAACCGCTTTAAGACCTAAGTCGGTTTTCTCTGCAATAATCAAAGACACCTTTTGACCTACTTTAAAGGTGTCAAGGTCGTCTTCGGCGATTTCATCCGCTATAAATTGTTCTATTTTGGTGGTCGCGGCTAAGCGATTTTGCTCATCCAAAAACACTTTAACTAGATAAGAACGCCCCACTTCCAATTCGTGGTGTTGCTCACTAAAAGGCACTAATAAATCTTTGGGTAAGCCCCAATCTAAGAACGCACCAATATAATTCAGTGACACGACCTTTAACCAGGCAATCTCATCGACCTGTGCAAACGGTTTTTTAGTGGTTGCAGCTAAATGACCTTCGGTATCGACGTATACAAATACATCCAAGCTGTCACCCAGTTCACAGTGTTCGGGGGGTCTTTTATCGGCCAGTAAGACTTTGGCAGAGACACCATTGTCCAGATAGATGTCAGGGCCTTGTTTTTTGACCACGGTTAAGGTGTTTATTTTTCCAATAGATAACATGATGATACTCAACTAGTAATGATAAAACGCACGGCATCTAAGCGAAGGTGTGCGGCTTGTATGTTTTCATGGGCGAGCATGGTCATGTCTTTAAGATATTCAATTTCTTCTGTTTTGATAGTAGGGTTAACTTTCTTTAAGCGCACTAAGCGTTTAATTTCTGCAGAGAGTGAAGTTAGCATAGTGGTGTTGGCGTCATTAATCAGCACTTGCATGTCTGCTTTAGCTTTTTGCTCTGCGGTGGATAATATTTTGGTAATCAACAGGCGTTGATTATTTAAAAAACTAATGATTTGTTGTTTATCAAAGCTTTTGCCGGTTTCCCATAAATCTCGATGATCTATGTCACGGGTGACATCTTGTTGAAGCTGGTTAATTAAAACCCGAACCGGTGTGGGTGGTAAGAAACGGCCAATTTGTAATTCAGCCGGGGCGCTACATTCAACAATAAATAAACATTCCATCAGGAATTGCCCGGCCTTTAAATCAGGATGTTTGATCACACTGATGGCGGCATTGCCGGTCTCGCTGGAGAGTACTAAATCCATCGATGAGGTAACTAAGGGGTGTTCCCAGGTTAAGAAATGGATTTCTTCACGCGCGAGCGCGGTTTGGCGATTAATGGTAATCGTCATGCCATCTTCTGATAAGTTGGGAAAGTGTGACACGCGTAGATGATCGCTAGGGCGAATAATATAACACTCTGCAGAGTGAAATTCCGTATCAACGCCGTAACATTCAAACAAATCTTCCATGTAAGGCCAAAGGACCCCTTCATGTTCGTAGGCGTTAAGTTGGTCAATTAAAGCTGCCGAGGATTCTTTATTACAGGAATTAAGTTCTAATAATTGATCGCGGCCATTGTGTAATTGCTCTTCAATCTCTTTGCTGAGTTGTTTGGTTTTGCTAGTTAAGGCGTCTATTTCGGTGGCGCTATTGGTTTTTAAGAGTTCGGTTAATTCAGTTTGCAAGGCATCTGCTACTGCTTGCGCGGCGGAATTATTGCCTCTAAATGCATTAAGTCCTCGGTCATACCAGTGGAATAAGCTTTGTTGGGTCGTATTTTCAATATAAGGGACATGTATTTGGATGATATGTTTTTGGCCAATACGATCTAAACGTCCGATACGTTGTTGTAATAAATCGGGATTAGTGGGTAAGTCCCACAGAATAAGATTATGCACAAATTGAAAATTTCTACCTTCACTACCAATCTCAGAGCAGATGAGTAACCGTGCGGAACTGTCTTCATCAGCAAAGTAGGCGGCAGCTCGGTCACGTTCTATGATTGACATGCCTTCATGAAACACGGCTGAGGCAATGCCAGCGCGATTTTTTAAGGTTTGCTCTAAATCAATGGCTGTCTGGGCCTGTTTACAAATTAATAAGGCTTTTTGACCTTTTAAATATGGCTGGGTCTTTGAGGTTTTAGTGAGTGCGTCAACCAACCACAGATAACGTGGATCTTGTTGTAAGTCGGCATCATTGGCGGTACCTGTCAGCGCATAGCCAAAGCGTTCCCGTTCTGGGAAGCCTTGTACTGTTTGCCTAGAGTTTCTAAATAAGATGCGTCCTGTGCCATGATGGTCGAGTAATATTTTAATTAAAGCGTCTCTAGCCGCAGTTGATTTTAAGGGGTCATTTAAGCTTTCCAATAAACCGCTTACATTATCTTCTTTAAGTATGATCTTTAGGGTTTGTTCATCTTGATCGTCAAGCGTTTGTTCTGCCAGTAATAATTTGGCGGCATTGGCCACGGGTTCAAAGAGTCTTTCTTCTTCGACAAAGGCAGAGAAACTGTAAAAGCGATCTGGGTCCAGTAAGCGTAAGCGGGCAAAATGGCTTTCTTTGCCGAGTTGTTCGGGGGTGGCGGTTAATAAAATAAGGCTTGGTGTGTGTAAGCTAAGCTGTTCAACAAATTGATATTCAGGGCTGGCTTTAGCTTCACTCCATTCTAAATGGTGAGCTTCATCCACAATGACCATATCCCAACCCGCGTCTAAGGCTTGTTGTTGACGTTTTGGATAAGCCGAGAAGAAACCCTGGCTACAGAGAATCAATTGTTCAGTTAAGAAGGGATTGTGAGTGCTATCGTTTTCTTCGAGTTCATCGGCATCGTCAATATTGGCATCTTCTAAACAACGCGCTTCGTCTAATACGCTAAAGCGTAAATTGAAACGTCTTAGCATTTCTACGAGCCATTGATGCAGTAAACTTTCTGGGACAATAATCAAGACCCGTTTGGTTAAACCGTTGATTAAACGATGATGTAAGATAAGACCGGCTTCAATGGTTTTACCCAGGCCTACTTCATCCGCTAACATAATTCTAGGTGCTGAACGATTAGCCGATTCGTGGGCAATATAAAGTTGATGCGGTATTAAAGAGGTGCGGCCACCCATTAAGCCTTTAACCGGGGATTGTTGGTTTTGTTTTAGTCTTAACCAGGTGGCATAACGTAATAAAAACCAGGCGCTAGGGTCAATTTGACCGGTAAATAAGCGATCTTGTGGTTTGTTAAATTGAATGTGGTGGTTGAGTTCAATTTCTTCTAAATGAACTTCTTCTCCGTCACTATTAAGGCCAACATAGGTAATTAAGCCGTCTTTTTCAATGAGGCGGGTAATGGTGAGTTCTTCTTCGTCAACGGATTCAATGGTGTCTCCAATGGCAAAGCTAACCCGTGTTAAGGGTGCATTATCACTCGCATAGATGCGGCGTTCGTCACTGGCTAAGAATAGTACGGTGATACGTTTAAAACTGACTTCAAGAATAAGGCCTAAGCCAAGTTCGGACTCGGTGTTACTAATCCAGCGTTGACCGGGAATAAAATCTGTCATTAATTCAGCTACCATTAAACGTCAAAAAAATGGCTATTATAAGCGTTATGCAATATTAATATAAGGATTAATCAAGGACACAGACGGATAGAGTTATTAATAAATTATATTTTTGTTAAGCTTCCGTTCAGGTTCAATTCGGTATTATTTACCTCAAGAAATGAGTAAGACCAGCGATTAAAAACGGTCTAACTGATTTTAATACTGAGACGTGTCCTTAACAGGCACTCACCATTCATTAGATTTAAATGAGAGAACTACCATGAAAAAATTATTATTTATCCTACACGTTATTGCCTTAGTGAGTTTATATTCAACGGCTTCTATGGCTGATGGCGATGATTATTATGAAAGAAGAAATTACGGCTATGAAGGTCGTGGTGGCTATGGTTATGAGGGGCGAGGCGGGTATGGTTATGAAGGTCATCGTCATCGTCATCATGAGCATCATCGTGAACGTGAATATTATCCTCAGCCCAATGGGTATTATTATCCACCTGCAAGACCGGTGTATCAACCCCCGGCTGTTATCTATTACCCGCCACAACCTAGATATCAAGGTTATCGAAGTGTAGGATCTGCACAAGGTATGGTGGGTGGCGTTATTGGGAGTGTTGTTGGGTATGAAATGGGCGGTGGTGATCCTATAGCGACAGGTTTAGGTGCCGCTACAGGTGCGTTCTTAGGTAATGAGTTTTCTGAAAGATAATTACTGGCCGGTGGCTACGGTTCTATTTTTATTTCTAATCCATTCACTCCATGAGCCTGCATAGAGCTTTGAGCCAGTTAAGCCGGCGTACTCCATGGCGAGTAGATTGTGGCAAGCGGTGACCCCTGAACCACAATAATGCACCACGTGTTCTGGACTGGTTTTACCGATGAGTTGGTTAAACTGCTGTTTTAAAGTTTGGGCGGGTAAGAATAAGCCTGCTTTATCAAGATTTAATTGAAAGGCACGATTAAGCGCGTGGGGTATATGTCCTGCAATGGGATCAATCGGTTCTTGTTCACCGCGAAAGCGTTCGGGTGTTCTGGCATCAATTAAACAGATAGTGTGCTGGGCTAGTTTATTTTGTACTTGAGTCGCATTTAGCCATTGATTGGTATCTAAGTAGGCTCTAAAGATTGTTTTTTCTACCTTCGGTAATTGTGTGGTTAAGCCATAGTGCTGTTGCCACTGTTTAAGCCCTCCGTCTAATACGGCTACTTTGTCGTGTCCTAAGCAGCGTAACAACCACCATAAACGCCCTGCAAAAGCTCCGCCGGCATCATCATAAGCCACCACTTGAGTGTCATTACTAATACCCCATGCTCCTAATTTCTGTGCTAAGACTTTAAAATTGGGTAAGGGATGACGACCTGTTAAGTCAGTAATTGTTGATGATAAGTCCTGATCTAAATGGGCATAACGGGCATGAGGTAAGTGTCCCATTCGATAAGCTGAAGGCCCTGTTGAGCTGTTTGCGAGAGAAAATCGACAATCAATGATCACCCAGTTAGCGTGGTTGATATGGGAATGTAAGGTGTGTGCTGAGAGTAGAGTCGTGTAAGACATTTACGTTATACCTTGAGTATTATTTTACCAATGTGTTGGCTGCTTTCCATGAGTTGATGAGCTTTATGGGCTTCATTAAGTGGAAAAACAGCGTGAATGATAGGTTTGATCTGTCCTGTGGTAAGTAAAGGCCAAACCTGTTTAAGCAGTTTTTGTGCGATTAGGGTTTTAAAGTGATCGTCTCTTGGCCTTAAGGTAGAGCCTGTTAGGGTTAAGCGTTTTAGCATCAGGGGTAATAGATTGAGTGAGGTTTTGGTGCCTTGTTGTAAGGCAATCTGTACCAGTCTTGCATCATGATTCATACACTGTAAATTTCTAGGGAAGTAATCACCTCCGATGATATCTAGGATGACATCAACCCCTTTGTTCTCTGTCAGGCGTTTGATTTCTTCAACAAAGTCTTGATCTTTGTAATTAATGGCGGCTTTTGCACCTAGATCAAGGCAAAACTGACATTTATCAGCACTTCCGGCGGTAACAATCACTTCTGAATGAAAGGCATGTGCTAATTGAATCGCGGTGGTGCCAATGCCACTGCTGCCCCCATGAACCAGTAAGGTTTCATGAGGTTTTAAAGCGGCGCGGTCAAAGACATTACTCCATACCGTAAAAAAGGCTTCGGGTATGCCTGCGGCTTCAATAAAGGTGAGTGGTTTGGGAATAGGCAGGCAATGTCCCGAATGGGCCAAGCAATAATTAGCATAACCGCCGCCAGTGACTAAAGCGCATACGGCTTGGCCAATACCTAAATGCATCACTGCTGAGCCAGTCGCGACAACAACACCGGCCACTTCTAAACCGGGTATATCTGAGGCGCCTTCGGGGGGTGGATATAAGCCTTTGCATTGCATTAGATCAGGGCGATTAACGCCTGCGGCTAAGACCCTAATGAGAACTTGGTCAGCCGAGGGTTTAGGAATGTCACGTTCCGTAAGTTTAAGGGTATGGTCTTCTATTTCAAGACCTCGTAATATTTGCTTAGGTTTCATAAGAGGGGGAGTGTTGAAAATAGTCGGATGCGGTTATTATATAGGCTAGTTATTTTTATAAACAATGTGTAAGTAGGATAGAGTGAATGATTCGTGCAGGTATTGTAGGTGGAACGGGGTATACCGGGGTTGAGTTGCTAAGAATGTTAGCATTACATCCTGATGTGGAGGTGGCAGTCGTGACTTCTCGTGCGGATGCGGGTGTCCGAGTGGATGCGGTATATCCCAGTTTACGTGGCAAGGTGGAGGTAAAGTTTAGTTTACCTGAGGTCTCTACGCTGTCAGATTGTGATGTGGTCTTTTTTGCAACACCGAATGGTACGGCTATGTTAATGGCTGAGCCCTTATTAGCAATGGGTATTAAGGTCATTGATTTATCGGCGGACTTTCGTATTAAAGACGTGGCTGATTGGAGTCATTGGTATGGTATGGACCATGCGAGCCCAGATTTAATAGCGGAAGCGGTTTATGGTTTACCTGAAGTTAATCGTGAGGCAATTAAGAGTGCAAGATTAATTGCCTGTCCGGGTTGTTATCCTACGGCGGTGCAGTTAGGCTTCTTACCTTTGATTGAAGCAGGTTTAATTGATGACACGCACTTAATTGCTGATGTTAAATCGGGTGTGAGTGGGGCCGGTCGTAAAGCAGAGTTGGCCGCTTTAATGAGTGAGACCGGTGAGGGTTTTAAGGCTTATGCGGTTAATGGACATCGACATTTGCCTGAAATTAGACAGGGATTAGGTTTGATGGCCGGTCATGAGGTGGGCTTAACGTTTGTTCCGCACTTAACGCCTATGATTCGAGGGATTCATGCGACCTTATATGGGCAGTTACGTAATGCCGAGATAAGTGTAGAGTCTGTGCAGAACTTATTTGAAACTCGTTATCAACATGAAGCGTTTGTGGATGTGTTGCCCTCCGGTACGCACCCTGATACTCGAAATGTTAGGGGTAGTAATAATTGTCAGATATCAATTTTTCGACCACAAGGCAGTCAAATGTTAGTGGTGTTGTCGGTGATTGATAATTTGGTAAAAGGGGCAGCAGGGCAGGCCATACAGAATATGAATTTGATGTTTGGTTATTCAGAAAACAAGGGTTTAGATATTATTGCCTTGTATCCATAATTCTTGACTATAAACGTTGGTATTGTCATAATGAAGACAAATTTTACTCTAAGGTGTACTTTATAAACATGGCTAATCCAATTATTTTTACTGATAACGCAGCGGCTAAGGTAGGCGAGTTAATTGCTGAAGAAGGAAATGATAATTTAAAGTTACGTGTGTATGTGTCTGGAGGTGGTTGCTCTGGATTTCAATACGGCTTTACATTTGATGAAGAGGTCAATGAAGACGATACTCAAGTTGAAAATGGCGGTGTTACCGTATTGATTGATTCAATGAGTATTCAATATTTGGCGGGTGCCGAAGTTGATTATAAAGAAGATGTGTCGGGTGCGCAGTTTGTGATCCGAAATCCAAATGCAACCACGACGTGTGGCTGTGGATCTTCTTTTTCAGCGTAGTACTGCAATCTAATATAAAAAGGGCGGTATTAAACTGCCCTTTTTATTTAGCTATCAATTTTATTGGTTTCTAGCCAGTAATGATTGAGCTTTAGTTCTATTAAGTTGATTGAGTGAGTTTCTGGTTTGATCTTTAAAATCAGCTAACACTTCATCATGCAAGGGCAGTAATTGAGCCATATTAAGAGCTTCAGGATTACGATGCTCACCATCTACGCGAAATTCATAATGTAAATGTGGGCCAGTTGCTAAGCCGGTTTGTCCTACATAACCAATCACTTCACCTTGTTTAACGGTGTCTCCTGTTTCTAAATCATCTTTGAAATCAGATAAATGTGCGTATAAGGTTTCGTAGTGATCGCCGTGTTTTACTATTAACACGTTTCCATAGCCTGATTTAGTGCCACAAAAGAGTATCTCGCCATCACCAGCAGATTTTACGGGTGTGCCTGTTCTTGCTGCGTAGTCAATGCCTTTATGAGCTCTAATTCTGTTTAAAATAGGGTGTCTACGATTTGTGCTGAAGCCAGAGCTGACTTTTAAATAATCGAGTGGGGCGCTCAAAAAGGTTTTGCGCATAGGTTTGCCTTCGGGGCTGTAATAATTGACTTGCCCGGTGCTATTTTTATAACGTAAAGCCGTTAATATCCGCCCTTCGTTAACAAATTCTGCGGCAATGATTTGATGGTCGGGTGAGTTATTATCTGCATTGGTATTGGCATAAATAACGGTGAATTGATCGCCTTGGCTTAAGTTGGTTGCAAAATCAACGTCCCAAGCAAAGATTTGGGTCAGTTGTAATACCAAGTCATCAGATAAGCCGGCTTTTTCAGTCGCAGAGGATAAGGAGGTTTCAATGACGCCGTGTGTGCTGGTCAGTGTGCCGAGTACATCCTGATTTGATTGCGAAAAGTCACTGATTAAAGTTTCTGTGCTTTTGCTATCAATGAGTGTGTGAATGCGTTTGTTGGTTTGTGTTGGGTCTAAAAGAGTGTCTGCCGCTTCTTCTTGTGCTAAGAGAGGTTCATCAATAGGGGTGGCGTGATGTTTTTTGTGTGCTCTAAGAACAGTATGAGTTTTTGCAAGTATAGGTGTCTTTGGTGCGTGAGCATGAAGAATACTGTGAGCCTTGTGCAGTTTTGCAGCTTTAATCGGTTTTAATTCGGTTTTGTGTGCGTGGCCTGAGGCGGCTATTTGAACGTTCTCGTGTTTCGGTGCTTGCTTAACAGCAATGGCTTTGGTGTTTTTAGAGGGGGGTAACTTCCCTTTGGCCGGGAGCGCAACCGCTTTGTTCGGCGTTCTCGAACTTGCTTTAACCGGTTTAGAGGTTAAGTGAGGTTGTTTTGTCGTTGCGTAAGAAAAGCTTGAGCCTAAGCTTAATATCGCTCCTATACTGAGAGATAGTAATAGGGTTGATCGATTTTGCTTTCTAATATAACGCAAAGGAATTTGGTTGTTTGTATTCAATGTAAAAGCTCTAAAGTTGCCTTGATTGCATTTTAAGTGTTTTTTATTAATATTGCCAATATTTCATGCGCCTAATTTAAGATTTGTAAAAAAACTATTAGAGGATGCGATCAATAATTCTATAATGGCGACATTTAAATAAAGTTGGGTGTGGAGAGGTAAATTGCAAGTGGATGTATTAGATGAATTATTACGTGGTGTTGATGAGATTTTAGTCAAACAAGAATTGATTAAAAAGCTTGAGGAAGGTCGTCCTTTAAGAGTAAAGGCAGGGTTTGATCCAACTGCACCTGATTTACATTTGGGGCACACGGTCTTAATTAATAAATTAAAACAGTTTCAAGATCTGGGTCATGAGGTATTGTTTTTGATCGGTGATTTTACTGGCATGATAGGGGACCCAACTGGTAAAAATGTCACGCGTAAGCCATTAACGCAAGAGCAAGTATTAGAAAACGCTAAGACTTATCAAGAGCAAGTTTTTAAGATATTAGACCCTGATAAAACAACGGTGATGTTTAATTCAACCTGGATGAGTGCAATGTCGCCTGCTGAATTGATTCAGTTAGCTGCAAAGCATACGGTTGCTAGAATGCTGGAGAGAGATGATTTTAGTAAGCGTTTTAAAGGCGGGCAGCCCATTGCTATTCATGAATTTTTATATCCATTAATACAGGGATATGATTCGGTTGCGATGCGTGCGGATGTGGAATTAGGTGGAACCGATCAGAAGTTTAACTTATTAGTGGGTCGACAATTGCAAGAGGTTTATGGACAAAAGCCCCAAGTTGTCATCACCATGCCTATACTTGAAGGCTTAGATGGTGTTCAAAAAATGTCCAAGTCGCTTAATAACTATATAGGTATAGCGGATGCGGCTGATGACATGTTTGGCAAGATTATGTCGATTTCTGATGAGTTAATGTGGCGTTACTTTGAATTACTAAGTTTTAGGCCAATGGCAGATATTAAGCAGTGGAAACTTGAGTGTGAGCAAGGGGCAAATCCACGAAACTATAAAGTAAAGTTGGCTCAAGAGATTATTGAGCGTTTTCATGATGAGCAAGCTGCTATTAAAGCGTTGGAATCTTTTGAGGCAAGATTTCAGAGAGGTGCATTACCTGATGAGATAGATGAGATCACGTTAAAAATTGAAGGTGAGAGCTATTCAATTGCCAACATCCTTAAGGATGCAGGTTTAACAGGGAGTACGTCAGAGGCAATACGCTTAATTAATCAAGGAGCCGTTAAGATAGATGGGGAAAAGGTTTCGGATACAAAACTGCTAATTGATAGCGGTGCGGAACATATTTACCAAGTAGGCAAGAGAAAGTTTGCTAAAGTTAAAATCACGGCTTGACCATTTTGAAATTACCTGTATAATTTGCCCCTCTTTCGCGGAAAGTATGTGAAAGAGTTTAGGGCAGGAAGCCTGGTGTTTTAATAAGGAGATTTGAAGAGTGACTTGGTGTTATGCTTCAGATTAACTGAAGTTAAAATAAGGTTGACATTTTGATGTAATAAGTTAAAATGGTCGGCTTCGTCGGGGTCAGGTAATTACCTTTCTCGACCAAGACGAAAAAATTAATGTTAACAAGGTGTTGACATTCTGAGTTACCTCTGTATAATAGGCGGACTCAACGGGACCTTGGTTCCACGCTCTTTAAAAATTCGATCAAAATAATTTGTGTGGGTGCTTGTGGAGATTGTTAGTT
>CAIPDT010000045.1 GCA_903863905.1 uncultured Methylococcaceae bacterium | reverse complement strand
CAACAACGTAAGGCTCAGGACCACCGGCAAAATTAACGTCGAGATCACGGTGAGGAAGGTTCGATACACTAAATTCAGAGATTAATGTACATGCTTGAGCGCCTGGTGTTGCTGTAGAAAGCGAATAGTTAAGATATAAACTGTTTTCCTTGATAGAAAATGCTGCATTCATAGGCTTCTGCCCACACTGAATAGGATCCCAAACTGTGATTATCATCTTGTTATAAAAGCGATAAGGTGTCACCTTGTGCCCTAATGAAGGAGAACCTTCGATTGGGATAGTATGAAATTCCAAAGTTGGTGTTCCATCAGAAGTAGGTATTTCAGCGAATGCAAATGATACAAACGCTGATATCGCAACAACCAACATTAAATGTGACTTTTTCATATCTGCTCCTCAAATTAAAATATCGACTTCAACTAAGCCATTAGGCTTACTGCGCTTGCAAATAATGAGCCAAGGCTAATAAATCTTCGTCGGTAATTGCGCCAGCAACAAAGTTCATCACATGGCCAGTTTCACGAGTACTTGCATGGAAGGCACGTAACTGGCGAATCAAGTAATTTTCGTTCTGGCCACCCAAGCGAGCAATAAGTTCATGGCCCTCTGCTTTTTCTCCATGGCAGGTCATGCAGGCAGGAACACCCTTATCCTCAATACCTTTGGTATATATACTTTGGCCCCTATCATACTGAGCTTGGTTTTTGATTTTACCCTCGTGGACTCCTGCCTGAGCAGAGTAAAAGGTGGCCAACGCTTCCATATCATGGTCGTTTAGTCTGGAAGCAATTCCCCACATAAATCGCTTCGCATTCTCATCGTACCGAGTATGGTCTTTAAACTCTTTAAGCTCAGTAGCAATGTATTCTTTGGGCTGACTAGCCAATTGAGGAAAAAGCTCGGATGTGGTGGTACCACCATAGCCATGACAAACGTTACAGTAGTTATGATCTATTAATTTCTTGACTTCAACCTCATCAGCAACAGCAGATGCAATCCAAGATACTGCTAATAACCCCATAATTATCCAATTACGAATCTTCATATTATTCTCTCTTTCCTTTTAGAAGGCTAACCAGGTATTTAGGATCAACGTGTTATTATCACGGGGGCTTCGACCATTGCCGTCAATATTGCTACTTGCACCATCCCATTGTGTAAACCCGAGGTAGGTCAGCGAAAAGCGAACATTCGTCCATGGGTTGTAATCTAACTCAGCAGAGTAGCCACGGCTATTTGGCTTGTTGCTCACCGCTAGGGTAGTATTAATATCAGGTGTCACACCGTACAGTAAATTGTCGCTACTGCCATTCGAGGAAAAATAACCTAATGTTGCCCCGTATTTTCTGTTATAAAGATAAGTCGCTTTAGCCCTGAAAGTATTGAGATTTCCTGTTGGATTTGAAGGTCCTGCATTTATTCCATCTACGTAACTTGCTTTCCAGTCAATATTTTCGTGAATATATGTCGCTGCCACTGTAAATATATGAGGATCCGTCAGATACTGATACTGAACATCGAGTGCTGTATCAGTAAAACGATCCGTGGCGCCATGTGGGTTAGCCGGATCCGGGAATAAGTTTACCCGCATACCATAGGTTCCTACCATCAATGAATTAGAACCCCAGTCTTCACTCCAAGCCAAGCGCCAGTAGGGATTATCATGGCCATCTAATAATGGAAAGCTATTTTGTCCTTGACTCATGAACTTAAGTGACTTATTGGCACTTCCATAGAAAGACAGTTCTGCATAAAGATGCCTATCCCACCAAAGATAGCCACCTAGGCCTGCTACCGTCTGGGCGAAAGCGCTGTCAATTTTCGTAGGAAATTGGTTGTTTGGACCTCCAGCCAGTGAGGATGTTTGCCAAGGTGTGTATGCCCATGCAGGCGAACTGTTCCAGACATCTTGAACGCTTGGGTTATTGTTTAAGTCCAAGCCATACACCAGATCCTTACCGAACAATTCACTAGTGCCAACTGCACGAATATCCGTGTTGTCCTGAGCGCTATGGTGAATGAATGAAAAATCGTCCCGTAAGCCATTGATATTGTTATAGGTCATTTGTAAAAACATGCCGACGTAATCATTCAGTTTACCAGCCACAAAAACACTCGCCACATCAAATTCTGGGTTGTTTTGGTGAGGCATGACAGTAACTCCAGAATTGTCATGAACTTTAGATATATGTGTGGCTGAAGCTTGCACCATAGCCGCAACAGGCAACCACTGACGTTCCCCTAATGTATAGCCACGAAGCTTGAACTCTCTACCAAAAGGCGTAAGCTCAGGGAAACTTGTATGACAAGCTGCACAATCCATCCCCGTTTGCCTGGCAAAGGATGGCACAGCAAAGCTGACTGATGGTGCCAAAGCAAGTGCGACTAAAGCGAGAAAAAGAATATTTTTTAACGTTTTTAACATGCTCTTAACATCCTTAAGATAATTAATAATCAACTAAATAATAACAAAACTTTACCTCAATAACTTAATATCACTTTGATTTGTATCAAAAATTAACAAGTTTAAATAGGCTGCAATTAAATTATATTAAAACTTTTTGGAAGGGGAATTTTAGCCAAAACAAAAATTATATAAAGTAGCCCATCTACCCAGCTTCAAAGTACTAGCAAATTAAATTAATTTCGCCATCACATACGTTAAATCTGAAATATAAATAACTGTATGGTGGCATTTAAAACTAATTGAATGGGTGTCTGCTTCTGCCCCAAGTACTTATACATCTCTGAAAAGTACCTATCTATATGCCGTCTGTAGGGATATGTAAAGTGAAAAAGACCTAAAGCAGACATTGAATTTAGTGGTTACCGACCCAAAGCAGACGCTCATGAGTTAATCAAAGTGTTTAAATATGCTGATTGTTAGATATAGGTGTGACGTAACTGCATGAGGTGCATCTACCAATGACGGCCATCTCTTGCAAAGTAGTCACGCCTAATAACACCATGACTCTCGATTTCGTTATCTTGACCGTAATTTCGGCAATTTCAAGATGTTGAGCGATGTCCTTCACCATCATCCCGTTACTCAACAAATCAAATATAACCCGTTGTTTTTTGCTTAATAACGATAATTTGGTGGAATAGATATGAACGAGTGAAGCCGAGTCCATTTCTGACAAAGGGATTTCTTTTACATAATTAATACTATAAGTAGCCATAATGTATTCTCGTTGATTAAAATTAAAACAGCTTTCTGTAGCGAAGTATCCAGCGACTGTCTTCAATAAATCCATTGTCTGTTTGTAAATCACGTCCGTATTGAATTGATATTCTGCCGAAGGAGTAGTGCCCCATCGCCGTGAGTTGGAAGCGTTGAAGGTTGATAGTGTCTTGTTGATTAACGGCATTTATCGTCGTTTCGCCACCCGTCGTGTAAAAATAAGTGGCAGCCACGGAATACGTAGGGTTGATGGTATAGCTTAAGGCCGTTTGTGCTGTGTAAAGAACGCTCTGCCCACGCTTGTAATGCCCGGATAAATAATCATTGTTATCCCCAGACCATAGTGCATCAATCGCAGCAGACCAAGCTAGCGAATCTAAAAGTGGAATTTGATAGGCGGTCTGAAGTGCTGTTTGGTATCTGTTCCCACTAATATTGAATGCGCGATTATTATCATAACTGCCTGTCGGGACCGTTAAGTAACCCCCCACGGCCCAATAAGTCCGAGTATCTCGATTAGCGTAAGGCCAGATAGCTAAAAGCATTGAGGTATCACCGATTCCCGCATCCCCTTTATATGAAGATAAAGCGCCTTCTGGATGCGTATATCCAACAGGAGTTTGAGCGTAGAAGAATGCTGGATAATCAGCAATTTTAAATGAGCGCCCTAATCGAACTAAAAATTGTGAAACTTCAATTTTTGGGTTACCAACCTGCTTTATGCCATCAATATATTTATTACCATAGCTACTTGATAGATATGAGAATTGAACTAAAGTTAAATCAGGTGGAGGCGCAACCAGGTCGCCTGGCTGTAAATCAATGGCGTAAGTTTGATTACTAACTAAAAGCAACCCAAAAGCTAGGCATGAAATTTTTTGTAAAAATTGCATTCGTTTTTCCAAGAAAACCAAGTCTAAAATAAACATCATTACTTGCTTAAATTTACCCATAAACGCCAATGCGTTAAATATACTTAAAGTGTTGAGCCTGTCGTTAAGAAACCATTAGACGCATTAACTTATCTGCTTTGCAGATTTGGCTGTGAATTTCACTACTGTAGAATAAAGTTCGAATTCGATACTGAATTAAGTACTCTGGCGGAAGTTAACAAATTGATTTGCATTACTTTTGTATTGGTCGTAAATACGTTAGCAAAACAATCTGAAACTTCAACATAGGCTAAGTTCGGTACATAATAGGTTCGATTTTTGTTGGCAAGCCTATCTAATACAACAAAACTTTCAGTTTCATTATTTGTGCTGAGCAATTGCCATCTATTTTCATCAAATCCACTAAACATAATATGCCTAAGATATGAATGCATTTCTACATTCGCTGGTCGCCATTTATTTTCTGAAAAAACCAACCATAAGAACGAGCCACAATAAGTTTAAATATCAATACTTAAACTTAGATGGCACAGTCAATAAGGCGGCTTTTACTTATCGCCGACTAACTATTAATTATTTAGCAGCTTCAGCAGGTGCAACTTCAGCAGCAGGCGCAGGTGCGGCCTCAGCGGCAGGCGCAACTTCAACAGCCGGTGTAGCTTCTTCTTTTTTAGCACAAGCCGTTAATGTAAGCGCTAAGAGTGCAGCAAGTAATATCGAACGTGTCATTTTTAATTCCTTAATAAGGTTAAAGTCAGTGAATAAAGTTATTAAATAATTTCAATTGAGAATGCGTAAAATCCAACATGTCTGAAATTAGAAATTATGGATGGCAATCATTCCGCAAACTAACCCTCACTAACAACCCCTAATTGGGGATATTTTGGATATGTTTTTAGGGTTAAGCTTTACACTATAAGCCATGGCTCTTAATTAAGCCGCATCCTAAGTATCAACCAACCTCGTAATAGGCAACATCAAAAAGTGGTAAGATTTAATTTGATAGCACACTGTCATTCACATGAATAAGAACCCCATCCATGCACTTTGATCTCATTACTGCGACATTTGTTGTGGGGTTGATGTATTGCTTATTCCCAGTATCAGTCTATGTGTTCTTAAAAGAGCACCACAACCTAGCTGTCCAGCTTTGGACTATAGGCGGTATTTTTGGAGGCATTGGGTTTATCATCGTCTCCCTTAGGGCTGAGCTCATCAACCTTCCAACATCAATCACATACACCCTGCCTAACGCTCTATTCTTTTCTGGCACACTACTTAGACTTCAATCACTAAAAATTGATTGCAAACAACCCATCAAGAAGATGCATCTTTTGTTGGGCTCTTTATTATTTATCATGATGTACGAACTAGCTTGGCGCACATTAGGTATTAATCAAGCAAGAAATTACCTCTTACCAACCTATGCAATTGAACTGTTATTTGTAGTGCATGTTGCTTGGGTCTACGAGAAATTACATGGCATAAAAACCATTCGCGTGATTAGCTACAATTACTTTTTGTATGCATGCATCTTATTGATCAAAACACTATCCGTTGTCTTTGGCGCTGAAGTTAGTCAACTGTATACCGCGCAAAGTGCCATCAACATCGTCATGTCACTCATTGCCTTTACTACTGTTGTCTACACTAACTTAGGCTATGTGGGCATCGTGCTCGAAAGGGTGAATAGAGAGCGAACCGAAAGCTTAGGTGAAAATAAAAAATTGGTCGCCATTCTCAAGAAAAAAGAAGCTCTCATCACCCAATATGCACGGACAAAAGCATTCTCTGACATAGGTGGCTACGGATCTTCTGTCATTCATGAGATTTCTCAACCGCTCACCGCAGCGTGGTTTGCCCTAGAGAACCTGTCCAGCCTACTCAAGAAGCAAAAAAATATACCTATTCAAGTCACTGATCGACTCAATCTGGTCATGGCGCCCACACAACAAGCCATTCTAGTAATTAAAAACTTACGCAGTTTAATGACGAAATCAGACTTTAACGTGACCTCCGTCAATCTTAGAGAAAAAGTTAATGAAAGCCTTTCCGTCATGGGAAATAAGGCAAAAAACAACAACATAATCATTAAAATAGAACCAACTATTCCGAAAAGCATTCAAGTCTTAGCCGATGATGCACAAATCAATCATGTGCTCATTAACATTCTAGATAATGCAATCGACTCGGTGGTAAATAACACGAGTTCGCAGGCAAAGCGCGAAATACTCATTAGCATTACACCCATGAATAAGTCCATATTAATTAAAGTTATGGATTCTGGCATTGGCCTATCTGCCAAGGTGGCGCGTGAAATGTTTAATTGGCTAGCCAGCAATAAGGCCGGCGGCATTGGAATCGGATTGGCCTTAAGTAAGATGTTTGTTGAAAGTTGGGGTGGTCAAATTAGTGCCCGCAATGTCAATCAGAATGAAGCGCAGTTAACCGGTGCCGTTATTGAGTTAACCTTGATGGCTAGTCCCTCTCCCGATGATAAAGAAGAGTAAAACGGTTTATCTGATTGATGACGACACCGCTATTTTGAGCGGGATTACGCTTTTCTTGCGCGACCAGGGCTTTCAAGTCAAAGCCTACACTAATCTCACGGACTTTAAAGAAAGTTTACCCATTGCCCCCCTTTCAGTCCTGTTAACCGACATGCAAATGGTCAGTGAAAGTGGATTAGACCTGCAAGACTTTTTAAATAATGAGCGCATTGATGTGCCAATGATATTTTTAAGTGGCAACAGCCAGCCACAACAAATTATCAGTGCGCTAAAAAATGGTGCGGATGATTTCTTACTTAAACCAGTTGAACCTAATCTACTGCTTAACTTGATTGAAAAAACCTTTGAAAAGCTGATGCATCAATTTGTACACGCAGAAAAAAATGTAGCGTTTTCACTCCTATATCAATCCCTAACAGAAAAAGAAAAAGAAGTAGCGCAATATATTAAACAAGGGTTTTCAAACAAGATGATTGCAGAGGCTTTGGGCCTAAAAGCCGATACCATTAAAAAGAAACGCGCGATAATTTTCGAAAAACTATATTGCAGTAGCCTTCCTGAATTTCTTAAAAAGTTTCCCTTAAAATAAACTTAGCACAATCTAGTCGAAAATTATTTTAAGTCATAGCCCCGAATTGGGGATTGTCTCAGCCATTCACTCCATTTAATCTAAATCCAGAATAATCTTTTTTGATGAATTCACGTCAATGGGCAGTCGCGCCAATCATCTGGGCGCAACATATAAGCCAAATTGACGAATTTTAACGGTCATTTATATACCGAATCGAGTAAACAATGGAAGATAAAGAAGGAACACTTTTAGTCGGCAAGGGTGTGAGCTTAACAGGCAGCATTATTGCGACAGGTGCAGTTCACGTTTACGGGGAAGTTAACGGCGAAATTACAGCCCAAGAAATTTTTGTGGGCATAAGTGGCAAAGTGAGTGGCGATGTAAAAGTAGATGTTGCTGATATTCAAGGTGAAGTAGTTAATTCATTAGAAGTTAGAAAAACATTAATTGTCAGAGCTAATGGGAAGATTTCAGGCACTATCCGCTATCAATCTTTAGAAATCGAGCACGGTGGATTAATAGAAGGTCAAATAGATAAGCTGCCCCTGAAAACTGAATTTGAATCTTTACCAATTAAAACAACATCTGTAATTACAAATACTGATGATTAGTTTGGCATCCAAGTTAGATTACTCCTCCTTTTCACCAATAAAATTGGTGAAAAGCCTATGGGGGCATGAGTATACCGATTTTAGATTAATCTTTGAACAGTCTGACGAGCTACATTATTTTCACATAAAATCCAACACGCAACGCTTAGTGGCAAGGTGTTTGGTTTGTGCTTGCTTAGCAATTATTTTTACCATCACGGCGCTTTCACTTCATAGCAGCTTATCAATTTGGCGTTATGAAAAACTAGTAACGTCAAAGATAGAGGCTGAGAAAAAAAGAAAAGAAGCTTTTGAAGCTCTAGCAGATCTATCAGATGAACCGCAAACTTTTTCTGAAGAAATCCCTCAATCTAGGTTGTTAGCAATAGCACATAAATATAAAGATGATTTAAATAAGATGCACCACTTAGTGGAATTTTCAACTTTAGAACTTGCACGTGCAAACAGAACCCTTGAGCTAGGGCTTAAAGCTTCCGGCATGTCATGGAATGACATCGAGAGGATAGAGAAAAACATCTCAGCGAAGCATTTAGCCAGTGGCGGCCCTGTAAATGAAATTACATTAGATGCCCCAAGTACAAAGATGTCGGAAGATTACAAGAAAAGTCTTGTAAAAAATGAAGCACTCAATTCATTTCTATCATCATTCCCGACAACGGCACCAGTGAGCCACGCGACCACATCCTCCAAGTTTGGACCTAGAATTCACCCAGTGACAGGCAAGCTTTCATTACATGAAGGCTTGGATTATGTACCTACCAGTGACTTGTATGCGAGAAATGTCCTTGCGGGCACTGTTGAAACAATTGTATTCGACAATCATGGCTATGGAAACCTAGTAACAGTGTCACATAGCAATGGCATCAGAACATTGTATGGTCACCTAAGCTTAGTATCAGTGAAACTTGGCCAAAAAATTATCAAAGGCACTCCTATAGGAAAGATTGGCAATACAGGGCTTTCAACTGGAACTCATTTGCATTTCGAAATTTCTGAAAACAATACTAAAACGAACCCATCAATTATCATGGCTATGGCAAAAAATGTTCAATAAATATAAACGTCCAGCAGTCAACAGCAATGAAATTATGCCTGTATTAAGTGAAGATAAAGCCGGCACACCTTTAACTAATCATTTAAATGAAACCGCTATTGCAATACAAAGGCCCTCAATTATTAGTGCTGGAGCTGTTTTAGATGGAAATTTTACTTTTAATGGAATTTTGCATTTAGACGGGCAATTTAAAGGTAATCTTAAGGCAGATAAAATTACCATAGGTAAAAGCGGTGTATTTAATGGGAAATTAAATGCGGATGTTGTTGTTGTGATGGGCAATTTAAAAGGCGAAGTTAAATGCCGCGAATTGGCTCTAAACACCTACTCAAATGTTAGCGCGAAGATTAGTTACGATTCAATAAAAATACAACCAGGATCATCTATTGCTGGTGAATTAATCTGTACGCATAAGATTAATCTATAAATAATGCATTCTACAATTCCTAATAAATATCAACTCATAGAGATTATTCTATGATTACAGGTAGCGTACTTAAAGAAAAACGAGAGGCGCTCAACCTATCTTGTTTGGAAGTTGCCAGCAGATCATGCTTAAGCTTAAATCAAGTGAAAGCATTGGAGTCAGATGACATCAGCCCCTTCTACTCTATTCAAATTAGGCAGTTATGTTTTAATCGCGTAGCACTCGCTTTGGATATAGAGCCTCAGCTTTCAGATAATGAGCCTAGCCTGCCACAGGAGACTTTGCTAAATATCAGTGCCCCACCTGAGCTATCCATGCTTAAACATGCGCATGAAAAGTTATTTGCTATAGGTCGAGAATTAAGGCCCTTCATAGTTAATGCGACTATGTTGGTAGCTGTTCTAGTGGCAATAAATTTTCTGCTGAATACAAGCTTAGACGAGCCAGTTCAAGAAAATCAAAACATCAAACATAGCGCAGCAATAATTGTTCAAGAAAAGACGACTCCTGACAAAGAGATCAACAGCACACCTTTAGAAGAAACGAAACCATTTGCGAAGGAAATTCAAACAAAGGTAGTCGCAGAAGTTGTGAAACCAAAGTCGCCAATAACAGAATTGGAGGATTCTTGCACCAAGGATGATGTCCTTCTAGAGGTGCAGGTTAAATCGCCAATTAAGCCGGCAAATAAGGTTTATTTTACTAGTGCAACACCCCAAAAAATATGTGTGTCTGATGCCAATGGCATGATAAAACATTTTAATCTATCAACAGAGGCTAGCAATATATTCTCTGGGGCTCCACCTTTTATTATTGCTGCAGAACATTTTGACTCATTGTCTTTATTTTTTCAGGGCAAAAAAGTTAATCTTAATGGCGCACACAAAACCGCTATCCAATTAACTGCAAGCCCGCTTTCTTAAGTTAAATACATCCAATTTAGATTACAACTAAAATAGCTTATCTCGACATCATTCCTTATCACAGGGATTGTCAGTGTCCGCTTCTGGCCCTTTTCTGCCTAACGACCCCTCAATTACATTGCTTTAAAGCAGACGTTCTAGCTAAGGACTGTAGTCTATGCGTAGTCTGTTAGACTAGAATTGAAAACGGCCTCTAAGGTTTACACCCTAGAAGCCAATAGTATATGGTCCTTGTGAGTCTAACGCAGACAACTAACTGCGAAATAACTATGGAACAATTTTTTATTCAGCTTTTCCATCCCTTACGCTCATTCAAATACTTCTTAATTATCGGGTTTAGCTCATGCAAGCGCCCTTTGTAGTTTTGCAAATCTGCAACTCCGCCATTAATAAGGAACTCTTGCAACTCACCCCACACCTTCTCTATATAAGGATTGCGTTTAGTGCCAGTTCCACTGATTAGGCGATGAGTAATATTCCAGCCTTTTAAGAACTCATTATAAGGGTGAGCT
>CAIPDT010000044.1 GCA_903863905.1 uncultured Methylococcaceae bacterium | reverse complement strand
GGTAACATACCTTTAACCGCATTAGTAAGAATACGATCAGGGAACGTTTGTCTTAATTTACCAAGACTTACTGTTTTCAAGTTACCAATGTAACCAGTATGGTGTTGGTACAACTTGTCTTTTTCTTTATTGCCGGTAACGCCAATTTTATCTACGTTTACAACAATAATGTAATCACCGGTATCAACATGCGGCGTGTATTCTGGTTTGTGTTTTCCACGAAGGCGTAGTGCAATCTCAGAAGCAAGGCGGCCTAGCGTCTTCCCATCTGCATCAACTACATACCAATCGCGCTTAACTTCAGCTGCTTTTGCACTAAATGTTTTCATCGTTACTTAGTCTTTCTCTAAAGGCTCAATAAAAGAGCTAGAATTTTACTAAACATTGTCATCTCTTTCAATGTTTATTTAAATTTCAGGTATAAATTTTATTATGTCCTTGCCGAACATCTCATTATTAAAATGACCTCATACCCACCGAACAAGACATTATACAGGAATAACAACCATCACATCAAGAGTTAATTGATCTATATCGTAATTTTACAATTTAATGTTTAAAGAATGTAATTTTCTATAAAGATGAGTTCTTTCCATACCAACGGCTGAAGACAGCTTTGCCACACTACCCCCAGTTCTCTCAAAATGATACTCTAAATACGCTTTCTCGAAATGATCTCTAGCTTCCTTTAAGGGTAAATTAAAAAACTCAGGTACTGCTACGGCTAACATAACATCTGGAACCACCGAACCTAATGCAGACTTAACCTCATCTAATTCTATTTCTTCACCCACACCTAATATCATTAGACGTTGAACAAGATTCTTTAATTCTCTAACATTGCCGCGCCAACTGTAATTGCGTAAATAATTTTGAGCCGCCATAGAAAATCTGCGGAAAGCCAGTTTATCTTGCGTTACGAAATAATCAACATAAAAACTTAGCAATCCAGGCACATCTTCGCTATGATCTCTCAAAGGAGGGATATTAAAGGCTACCTCATTAAGCATGTAGTATAAATCTTGCCTGAATCTACCTGATCGCACTTCATCATCCATTGAAACTCTTGTTGAGGTTATAACTCTTACATCCACCTTCACCGGCTCACTACCGCCAACACGCAAAAAAGAACTCGATTCTAATGCACTTAACAATCGAAGTTGAGTCTCTTGATCCATGCCACCTATTTCACTTAGAAATAATGTACCCTTATTGGCCCTCTCCAACAGCCCCGGATAGACATTACCCTGACTTTCTTTACCAAAAAACTCTACGGCTGAATTTTCAGGAGAAATACTACCTACAGCAACATCAATAAATGGACCTTGTCGATGTGAACTATTGTTATGCAAATATCGAGCATAAAGTTCTTTACCTACACCCGCCTCGCCACCAAACAATACGCGCGTATCATGCTGAGCCAGTCTTTTTAATTGATCCTTAATCCTGTCTACTGTAGCACTCTTCCCCACCGGCTCAATATCAACCAATAACTGTTTTTTAAGTCCAG
>CAIPDT010000043.1 GCA_903863905.1 uncultured Methylococcaceae bacterium | reverse complement strand
CCAAGATGACGAATCAGCAGTTAAAACGATGACTAGCGTTTATCGTGGTGGTTTAGATAATCTTAAGAAAATATCAGAATAAGGTTAAAATGACTAGAAAAGGCGCTTTAGGCGCCTTTTTTCAATTAAAGACCAGCAGTTATATATTTAAACAAATAATGACATACAGAAAGCGGCCACATAAAACCTTCACTTCCGACCCAAAGGAGGCGGTGTTCATAATGAACAACTCCTTAGACTGATCTAAATTCAGACCTTTAAATAGATTGACATTTGTATCCACTTGGATACAATATGCGAATGGTCTACCTCATTCAGCAAACCGAGTCATTTGAAGAGTGGCACGAATCCATCAAAGATCTACGCGCTAAGGTTGCCATTGCGAGACGCATAGAGCGCGCTGAAAATGGCAATTTGGGGGATGTGAAGTCCGTCGGTGATGGTGTATCTGAGATGCGTATAGATATTGGGGCGGGCTATCGAGTTTATTACACCATGCGTGAAAAAGTCATGGTGATTTTGTTGGCTGGTGGCACTAAGAGCTCTCAGCAATCGGATATTAAGAAAGCAGTTCAATTGGCCAAGGAGTTCTAAATCATGGGAAAAATTCAAAAATTAAAAGCATTTGATATCACACGCCATCTTGATAGCGAAGAGGCAATCGCGGAATATTTGTCACAAGTTTTACATGATGGTGACAATGATGAACTTATCCGCTCTCTTAGCCATATTGCTAAGGCTAAAGGAATGGCTGCAGTTGCTAAAGAGTCTGGCTTAGGCCGTGAAAGTCTATATAAAGCCCTAACCGTAGGATCGCAACCTCGTTTTGAGACCATATCAAAAGTGATTAATGCACTAGGCTTAAAGATTAGTGTTCACGCTTAATTCAGCGCCTTTTCATTTACCTAACCATTTCAGGTTGGGGCGTTACTTTCTGTCACAAGTGCTAAGTCATCCTCGAAGCAGACACTGAAGTTCGGCACTTCCGACCCTTATCAGTCATTAATATGTAGTTGTATATTAATATCACCCATTAATATACAACTATAAAATCATCCATGTCTCAGCTAAATATAGTAAATCGTGCGGTTGTTGTATAGCTTAGCTATACGGTGTTATAATTTTGTATGATTAAAAACTTTCGTCATAAAGGCTTGGAGCAGTTTTTTAACACAGGCAACAAGTCAGGCATTCAACCACATCATGCTATGAAGCTTAAAGTGCAACTCACCGCCATGCATGCGGCAGAGTCCCCAGATGATTTAAGAGCACCTGTTTCATGGCGACTACACCAGTTAACAGGTGATCTTGCTGGTTTCTGGTCGCTCACAGTCAATGGTAACTGGCGTGTCATTTTTAAGTTTGATGATAATGATATTGAACTAGTGGATTATTTGGACTATCACTAATAAATATTGATGAAACTAAGATTAGGAAAAAAAATGGAAATGCATACACCCGCACACCCTGGTGAGGTATTAAGAGAATACCTGCCAGAAAATTTAACTATTACAGATGCATCGAAGCACCTTGGTGTTACTCGCGTAGCTTTATCACGCATATTGAATTGCAAGGCAGGCATTAGCGCAGAAATGGATTTACTTTTGTCAGATGCACTAGGCACATCAGCAGGTTTTTGGTCACGTCTACAAGTGCAATATGATATTTGGCAAGCGAAACAGAGATATCAACACATTGCAAGATTTCCACAGACCGCTTAAATGAGTACGCATACACAACTTATTAAAGCACCAATCTAAAAGTAATCAGTAACAACGAATTTTTTGCATCGCCTAATAGCAGACGCATGCAGATGGTGCTCCCGACCCATAGCGGACGGTCATGATGATCTGAACAATTAAAGTAACAAGCCTATTTATCAGTGGCGCAATAAAGATTATTGATAAGAAAAAAGAGGGCATCCTAAATTGACGGAGTAACTTTCTCTTTTCAATTTCCAGCTAAGTCATGGGATTATTTTTATGACTTTCTTTTTCGTGCTGAATTATTTGATGATGTAACTTTATTAAGATTAGCAACCTTACCTAATAAAAATGGTGGCATGTTTGCGTATATGTTTTCGTAACTACCTTTTTTAATCTCATAGGTTTCATGCCAAATACCTACATCCCCGTTTACTCCAACATTTTTCAAAAACTTCTGCCACGCTGGAAGATGTGAATGATCTCTAGATTTAGCAAAATTTTCTAAATGTTCAAATGATTCCCAATATTGAACAGATATTATATTTCTTCCAAACCAACTCTCACCACCTAGATAACCTAGACTTTTGTCATTTTCAAGTTCTTTCATCATTTTTGGCATCTGGAAAAAGATAGGTAACCACTTATGTATTTTCCAAAAATTATTAATCCGCATTCCAATCAGAAATAAACAGAATGGTTCATCTCTCGTTGCCGTTACTCTATCCTTTATGACATGCATTATTTTTCTCCGAGATATTCTAAAAAACATCTACAATTAATATACTTTTTATTATAATAATCATATTAACTATACTGTCAAGTACAATAATTAACCATGAATCCAAATAACCCATTATTAAGTAAGAAACGTGGCCGACCATTTGACTCTAAAAAAATGGAGTCAATAATGTCAACCGCACAAAGGTTATTTACAAGGAATGGATTTGAAAGAACGACTATCGATGCCATCTCTGATATGTCAGGTGTTACAAAGATGACTATCTATAGCCACTTCAAATCAAAAGAGGAATTGTTTGGCGCTACTATTTTAAGCAGAGTTGAAAACGAATTCTTACTTACAGATGAGGAGTTAGATCCTAACAAGCCTATATATGGTTTAACAATAATCGCCAAACAATTTATTTCATTGATTAGAAAAGATGAAGTGTTGAGTGCGTATAGAACCATGTTCGCATCCACATCTACACATCCTGAGATTTGTAATACTTTTTATCAAAATGGACCTATGAAAGTGCATCGTGAAGTATCAGAATATCTCAAAAAATGCTCAGGTACGAAGTCTCTCAATATCAACGATTTTGATTTAGCAGCAACGCAATTCTTATCACTATTTCAAGGATTAAATCATACGAAATGTTTACTGGGACTTGGTAAGCCATCAAAAAAAGAGGATGACGATCTAATCTTGAAGAATGTTGAGTTTTTCATTAAGGCGTCTTGTTAAGCGGCGATGTTTACAATTCTCAGATATACCCCCCACGTCTTTGCGAGCTTGATTTTATTGGTGGCCGAGACTGGAATCGAGCCAGTGAGACGGGGATTTTCAAACCAGCAATTAATGTCCGCTTCTGGCCCCTAGTGTCATTTATGAACGTCAGCTTTGTGGAAAGTCAGCTCAATCGGGGATGAATGACTGCTTTTAGGCGATGAAATTTAGGTGCCATAGGGCAAGTGCCGACCCTAAGCGGACAGTTGAGGAGCATTAAAAATGGAATTTAGTATCCCTTCGCCTTTGTTAACTATGAACTGACGAAAAGCTTCTGTTGCTTGAGTTGCATCGCGATTATTCGGTGTGACTATGTACCAAGTGCGAATTATGGGCGTATCTTTAATATCCAGTATTGCAATTTGGTTGTTCGTAATCTCATTGCCGATTGTATGCAAGGAAACTAAGGATATTCCCAAATTGGCCATTACTGCTTG
>CAIPDT010000042.1 GCA_903863905.1 uncultured Methylococcaceae bacterium | reverse complement strand
CGGATAACAGCCATACCCAAGTGGTCGATAAGCTAGTCGATCAAATAACCACGACCTGTTTCAACCTGTTAGATGAACTTAAAATACCCTCGGTGCAACAGGCCCAGCAAGAAGTCACCACCTACAAACCGGCCTGGTTACCCAGTGTGCAAGTGGTGGTTAAAGCGCCTGAAACAACTGTAGAAGAAACTGAAACCGATAAAGAACTGATTATCAACAATCAAGGCTCGCCGTTAATACTGCACATGGGGCATGAGCGCCGCTGAACAAAACATCGTATAATCCAGTACTTTCCCAGTATTACGATTATATAATCCCGTGAAATCAGAGATACATCAACATATTACCAATGTACGTAGGGAATATAATTCTTTTGTTGCCAATGAAACAATGGAAGATTATGCCCTACGCTACGCCCCGCGTAGTTTTAGAAAATGGTCAGAGTTTAAAGTCGCCAATGCGGCACTAGGGTCCACTGCATTTTTGGTCCTTGAAGCTATCGGTGGTTTTTTGTCGATCAATTACGGCTTCTCAAACGCCGTATGGGCTATTTTAGTCGTCTCTCTTATTATCTTTATCACTAGCTTACCGATCAGTTATTACGCGGCCAGATACCATATCGATATCGATTTACTCACCCGTAGTTCAGGCTTTGGTTATATCGGCTCAACGCTGACCTCACTGATATACGCCTCGTTTACCTTTACCCTCTTTGCTCTTGAAGCTTCGATCATGTCTTTAGCGATTGAGCTTTATTTTCATATCCCTTTGCCCATTGCGCACATTATCAGCGCTATATTGGTTATTCCTCTGGTGACTTTCGGCATTACCACTATCAGCAAAATGCAATTGTGGACGCAACCTATTTGGGTAGTTTTACTGATTGCCCCTTACATAGCCGTCGCATTTAAAGAACCACACGCCTTAACGACCTTAAATGATTATTTTTGGTTAGCAGGCACGGCTCAAGGCTTTAACTGGCTATCCTTTGGCGCTGCGGCCACTGTAGCCTTTTCGATGATGGCTCAAATCGGTGAGCAAGTCGATTACTTACGCTTTATGCCTGATAAAACCGAGCATAATAAAGTCCGTTGGTGGGTCGCTATGATTGCCGGAGGGCCAGGCTGGGTTATCTTTGGAGCCATTCGACAAATACTGGGGGCTTTACTGGCCGATTTAGCCATTCGTCATGGCATTAACCCAGAACATGCCCATGAACCCACCCAGATGTACTTAGTGGCTTACAAAGAACTGTTTGACAATCCACAATGGGCACTGGCTGCCACCACTTTGTTTGTGATACTGAGCCAAATTAAGATTAATGTCACCAATGCGTATGCCGGTTCCTTAGCATGGTCTAATTTTTTCTCCCGCTTAACCCATAGCCATCCAGGACGGGTAATCTGGCTATTCTTCAATGTATTAATCGCGCTGTTATTAATGGAGTTTGGCGTATTTGGGGCCTTAGAAAAAGTACTTGGTTTATTTTCACACATGTCAATTGCTTGGATATGTACCATAGCCGCTGAATTAATGATTAATAAACCCTTGGGCCTCAGTCCTAAAATAGTCGAATTTAAACGCGCCTATCTCCCAGACTTAAATCCAGTCGGCATCATCTCTACCTTTACCGCTTCAATACTGTCCATCATCGCTTACACGGGTATATTTGGAGAATTTCCTAAAGCCTTCTCAGGCTTTATAGCCCTAGGTCTGGCTTTTATACTCACCCCTACTGTAGCTTGGTTAGTGGGTGATAAGTATTACCTCGCTAGAGATCGAGATGAAAATAATCCAAAGACTCAAACAAAATGTTCTATTTGTGAAAATACCTTTGAACATGATGACATGGCCTTTTGCCCAGCTTATTCAGGTGCTATCTGCTCACTCTGCTGCACCCTAGATGCACGCTGTTTAGATGTCTGCAAAAAAGGTTTTAGGTTTGATGATTACTTAAAAGTACTAGCCAAGCATCTATTTCCCGCCAAAATATCTATGGCGGCAAAACTACGTTTAATGCGCTTTACCTTATTGTTTTTGTTCCTGTCCACTTTAACCGGAATTTTTATCAGTATTATTTATTACCAAGATTTATTGAGTGTTCAGCAAGACTTTAATGCCTTTCAACTGCTACTTAAAAACTTCCTTAAAATCTACGCCTCTTTGTTAGTCTTTATTGGACTCTGCACATGGTGGCTCATCTTAAACGCCGAAAGCCGACAAGTTGCCCAAAAAGAAACCGCCAAACAAACCCAATTATTGTTACAAGAAATTGAAGAGCACAAAAAAACCGATATAAAACTTCAGGAAACCATGCACATTGCCAACTCAGCTAATCAAGCTAAAAGTCGCTTTCTGAGTAATATGAGTCATGAAATTCGTTCTCCTTTAAACAGTATTGTCGGCTACTCTTATATTTTACAAAAAGACCCCAGTATTCCAGAACATCGCAGACAAGCGGTCGATACCCTTAAACGCAGTAGCGAACATCTAGCCGCGCTCATAGAAGATATCTTAGATATTGCCCGTATTGAAGCCCGTAAATTTGAACTTAACTATGAACCTTTTGATTTTCATGCCCTTATAGAACATTTAGTTCATGTTCACAAAGCGCAAGCGGAGGATAAAGGTCTTAGCTTTCATTGCAAGATTATAAACACGCTTCCTAAACGCATTAAAGCCGATGAAAAAAGAGTCGGGCAAATATTAATTAATATTTTAAGCAACGCGATTAAGTTTACCCAAACAGGTGGCATACTCTTTAGCATCAGTTACAGTGCTGGCGTGGCTAAATTTGAAATCACTGATACTGGCGAAGGTATTCATGAACAACAACTTCAAGAGATATTTCAACCTTTTACGCGCCTTAATACCGTCACCGGCAATGCTATTTCAGGCAGTGGCTTAGGACTCACCATTAGTAAAATTCTCGCTGAAATTATGGGTGGAGAACTTAACGTCACCAGTAAAGTGGGTGAAGGCTCCACCTTTACTGTGCGCTTATTTTTAGCCAATCTAGGTAACAACTCTGAACCCTATGAAATAGAAAGCATCATTGGTTATCACGGAAGGAGAATACAACTCTTAGTTGTTGATGATCAATCAGACCACCGTGAACTTATTAAATCACTTTTAGCACCTCTTGGTTTCTCTATTCATGAAGCCGAGTCGGGTGAAGACTGCCTAGAAAAAATCACTCACTTACAACCCAATCTAGTCTTACTGGATTTAGCCATGACCGGCATTGATGGCGCCGAAACCGTCCAACGTCTCCGCCTACAAAAATACACCCTGCCTGTCATTATACTCAGTGCCAACGCTTATCCCTCTGACAGACAAAGAACCATGAGTTCAGGAGCCAATGACTTCTTAGCCAAACCCATTCAAGTGCAACAACTGCTGAATAAACTTAAATTGCATTTAGGCTTAAGCTGGATCTTTCAATCTGAAAATATTGATCCTGCCAATATCACCCAAGAATCCCCCATTTTAAGACCCCCTGTTGACGTTATTAATCAAATCACCCACTTCGTACGCATAGGAGATTTATTAAGTCTTAACAAACATCTTGATATCATGACCCAAAATCAGCCAAAATATGCACTGTTTTTCTCTCGCATTAAAACACTTTCCAAAGAATTCCGCGTTGCCGAAATCAAAAAACTGTTGCTTTAAATCAATGACCCGAGAACCTTAAATGGACATAATAGACACCAACGGCATCGTCATGATTGTGGACGATACGCCAGGTAATCTAGCCTTACTCTCAGATACCTTATCTGAGGCTGGTTATCGCGTCCTAGTCGCTACCGATGGACTGGCTGCGCTTGAACAAATCAACTACTTAACGCCCGACATTATTTTAATGGATGTCTTAATGCCAGGCATTGATGGGTTTGAAACCTGCCGTCGCCTAAAAGAAAATCCTGAAACAGCCGATATTCCGGTTTTATTTATGACCGGTTTAAGTGAACTTGATAACTTACTGCGCGGTTTTAGCGAAGGTGGACTGGATTACATCATCAAACCTATTCGTCCGCCTGAAGTGTTAGCCAGAATAGATGTGCACCTCGGTTTAGCCCGAAAATTATTTAAAAAAGAAACCCAAGAATGGGATTCAACCGCCTTAAAAGAAGCTTTAGGCCTTACTTTACGAGAAATTGAAATCCTCATGTGGATCTCACGCGGTAAAACAAACAAAGAAGTCGGCTTAATTTTAGAAAGCAGCCATCGTACCGTTAACAAACATCTAGAACATATCTTTGAAAAACTCGGTGTTACTACTCGCGCCGCAGCCGTTGCTATCGTTTTACAAAAAGCCGGAACGACCTCATGATATAAAAATACCGATTCATTTGCCTCTTAAACAGTAATTCTGGTGCTAGATATTTTAATTCGTGCCAAAATATACACCATCCTAAATGTCTTTTTACACTATCATGAAAATCGCTATCCTATCCCGCAACTCTAAACTCTATTCAACAGCTAGATTAGTTGAAGCGGCAGAAGCCCGAGGGCACGAAGTACGAGTCTTAGATGTGTTGCGTTGCTACATGAATATCACCTCACATAATCCATCAATACATTATAGAGGTGAAGACTTAACTGGATTTGATGCCGTTATTCCTCGTATCGGTGCCTCGGTTACTTTTTATGGTACCGCCGTTCTTAGACAGTTTGAAATGATGAACGTATTCCCACTCAATGAGTCGGTCGCTATTTCCCGTTCTAGAGATAAATTACGCTCTGTGCAACTTTTAGCCAGAAAAGGTATTGGCTTACCCGTCACCGGCTTTGCTAATAACCCAGATGATATAGAAGATTTAATCTCACAAGTCGGTGGGGCACCGCTAGTCATAAAACTCTTACAAGGTACCCAAGGTATTGGTGTGGTCTTAGCTGAGACCCATAACGCCGCAGAAAGCGTTATTCAGGCTTTTATGGGGCTCAATGCTAACATCATGGTGCAAGAGTTTATTAAAGAAGCCGGTGGCAGCGATATTCGATGCTTTGTGGTGGGTGACAAAGTCGTTGCTGCCATGAAGCGTCAAGCTTCAGAGGGTGAATTTAGATCTAATTTACATCGTGGCGGCAGTGCCGAACTTATCCGTTTAACTCCAGAAGAACGTTCAACTGCTGTTCGTGCAGCGAAAATTATGGGGCTTAATGTGTGTGGTGTGGATATGTTACGTTCAAATCATGGCCCAGTGATTATGGAAGTCAACTCCTCACCCGGATTAAAAGGCATTGAAGCGGCCAGCAATAAAGATATAGCCGAATTAATCATTCAATTTATTGAAAAACGCTTTGAAAGTTTAGGCACCAACAGCGACAAAAAAGCCGCAAGTACTCGCACCCGTGGTAAAGGCTAATACTTTATAGTCAAACCAGCCTCACACCAGCCTTAAAAAAAAGTCCATACAAAAACGTTAGGCAAAAAAAAGGGGGAAGGCCCCAAAGCCTTCCCCCATAATGAGCGCACCTCAAACTTGTCCGGCAGGTTTGTTTTTGTTGATGTTAGTATTTATTGGTTTAACTTTCTCAACTTTTTCCTGCTTTAATAATGATGGCTTAGTAGGTTCTGTGTCATCTTTAGGTGGATGAGGTTCTCTACCTGCCATTAAATCATCAATCTGATCTTTATTAATTGTTTCCCACTTCATTAAAGCGTCAGCCATTTTGTGTAGGATACTAATATGATCTTGTAAAATTGTTTCAGCACGTTGGTAGTTACAATCAATCACTGCACGAATTTCTTCATCGATATGATGAGCCACTGTGCTTGAAACTTTACTACCTTGTGATCCGGGGTAACCCATAAAAGGTTGACCGCCTTCTTCACCGTACACCAAGGGACCTAATTTGTCAGAGAAACCCCAACGAGTCACCATGTTACGCGCCAATTCTGTTGCACGTTCAATATCATTAGAAGCACCGGTAGTTACTCTATCGCCACCGTAAATCATCAACTCGGCGATACGTCCACCAAATAAACTGGCTATTTGGCTTTCTAATTTACGTTTACTTGCACTGTACTGATCTCTTTCAGGTAAGAACATAGTAATACCTAATGCTCTACCTCTTGGCATAATGCTAACTTTGTAAACAGGATCATGATCAGGAGACATCTCACCCACAATACAATGACCCGCTTCATGATAAGCCGTTAATAACTTATCTTCTTCTGTCATCACCATCGTGTGTTTTTCAGCACCCATTAAGATCTTATCTTTGGCTTTTTCAAGATCATTCATGTTGACTTGTGTCTTGTTAGATCTCGCCGCGAATAAAGCTGCTTCGTTAACAACGTTGGCTAACTCTGCACCCGAAAAACCCGGTGTACCTCTAGCAATGTCTTTTAAGATAACGTCATCAGCCGCAGGTACCTTTTTGATATGAACATTTAAGATTTGCTCACGACCACGTACATCAGGCAAGCCCACATTCACTTGACGATCAAAACGCCCCGGCCTTAACAAGGCTTTATCTAACACATCAGCACGGTTAGTCGCCGCGATAACAATCACGCCTTCATTACCGGTAAACCCATCCATTTCAACGAGTAACTGGTTAAGGGTTTGCTCACGCTCGTCATTACCGCCACCCATGCCAGCACCGCCTCTTTGACGACCGACCGCATCAATCTCATCTATAAAGATAATACAGGGCGCATGTTCTTT
>CAIPDT010000041.1 GCA_903863905.1 uncultured Methylococcaceae bacterium | reverse complement strand
TGGTCAAGGAAATTGCTCAGGTGGACAACGTGAGTTTGTACCAGTGTTAGCCAGAGCAGCAGTAGCGGCGGGGATTTCTGGTTTATTTATGGAAACTCATCCTGATCCTACAAAAGCAGTAAGTGATGGTCCAAACGCTTGGCCCTTATATAGAATGACAGAATTATTAGAAGTTTTATTAACCATCGATAGAGCTGTTAAAGCACAGACTCTGATAGAAACAACCTTATAGGAAACAAAATGGCTGCAATAGTAGATATTCGTGCAAGAGAAGTTTTAGATTCACGCGGTAACCCCACTTTAGAAGCAGATGTCGTATTAGCTTCTGGCGTTGTGGGTAGTGCAATGGTACCGTCTGGTGCTTCAACAGGTGAGCGCGAAGCTATTGAATTACGTGATGGTGATAAATCACGTTATTTGGGTAAAGGTGTATTAAACGCAATAAACAATGTTAAAACTGAAATCCGTGATGCGGTTATCGGTTTAGACGTGAATGATCAAGCCGCACTTGATAAAGTGATGATTGAGCTTGATGGTACTGATACTAAAGCCCGTTTAGGCGCTAATGCTTTATTAGCCGTTTCTATGGCGGCGGCTCATGCTTCTGCAAAAGAAGCAGGTCAACCTTTATACCGTCATTTAAACAAATCAGGTGAGTTTATTTTACCTGTACCGATGATGAACATCATCAACGGTGGTTCACACGCAGATAATAGCGTTGATTTACAAGAGTTTATGATTTTACCTGTGGGCGCGCCTACTTTCCGTGAGGCGATCCGTTACGGTGCAGAAGTTTTCCATAACTTAAGCAAAGTTTTAAAATCAAAAGGTTTAGCAACGACTGTCGGTGATGAAGGTGGTTTTGCACCAAACTTATCTTCAAACGAAGAAGCGATCAGCGTTATTTTACAAGCGATTGAACAGGCGGGATTTAAACCAGGCGTTGATATTTTCTTAGGTTTAGATGCGGCGGCTTCTGAATACTACTCAGATGGTATTTATGACTTAGCGTCAGAAAGCAAAACTTACACGTCAGCACAAATGGCTGACTTCTTTGTTGATTGGGTAGATCGTTATCCAATTATCAGCATTGAAGATGGTTTTGACGAAAATGATTGGGATGGTTGGAAATTAATCACTGAAAAGTTGGGCAACCGCATCCAATTAGTGGGTGATGATTTATTTGTAACTAATCCAAAAATCTTACAAAAAGGCATTGAAAGAGACATTGCTAACTCAATCTTAATTAAAGTAAACCAAATCGGTACTTTAACTGAAACGTTTGCAGCGATTGATATGGCTCATAAAGCGTCTTACACTGCTGTGATGTCACATCGTTCAGGTGAAACTGAAGATGTCACTATTGCTGATTTAGCGGTAGCAACTGGCACGGGTCAAATTAAAACCGGTTCTTTAAGTCGTTCTGACCGTGTTGCTAAATACAACCGTTTAATGAAAATCGAAGAAGAATTAGGTAGCTTGGCTCGATACGCCGGTCACAGTGCCTTTAGAAAACTTTAAGAAATTACTTAAAGTAAAGTGAACAAAGGGTGCAAGGTTAACTAAATCTTGCACCCTTTATTGTTTGATTTAATACAAAAGTTATGAAAATTTTGCTCGCCGTATTAATTGTCCTGATTGCGTTATTGCAACATCGCTTATGGCATGGCAATGGCGGCATTGAAGAAATTAAAGCCCATCAACAGCAACTCAGTGATCTGAATGTTGAAGTGGAAGAAAAAAGCACGCGTAATAAAGCGCTTTATGCGGAAGTTGAAGATTTAAGAAAAGGTCAGGAGGCCCTTGAAGAGAGAGCGAGAGAGGAATTAGGGATGATCCGGGAAGGTGAAACTTTTTTTCAAGTACTTGAGTAAATCAAACATTTCTCATTATTCAGTTCAATTTTGGTTAGATCTTAAACGTGATCTAACTTACTTTTATAACGTATGACAGATTCAACTAAATTCTGGGCAGTAGTTCCGGCTGCCGGTGTGGGTAAGCGCATGAATGCGGACCGACCAAAACAATATTTGGAACTCGCTGATAAAGCAGTGATTGAACATACTTTATACCGATTATTAAGCGCCAAGGTGTTTGAGGCGGTTTCTGTGGCCATTTCTATAGAAGATCCTTATTGGCCCGAACTTGAGGTTTCTAAGCATCCTAAGGTAATTACCGCAGCCGGTGGAAAAGAGCGAGCCGATTCTGTCTTATCCGCCTTAAAATCAATTAGAGCATTGGCGTCTGATGAAGATTGGGTTTTAGTTCATGATGCAGCACGGCCTTGTATTACAGCTACTGATATTCAGTTCTTAATAGATTCTTTACGTAATGATGAGGTGGGCGGTATTTTAGCGCTTTCTTCACATGATACCTTAAAGGATGTCGACGGTAAGAACATCCTTGGTACTCTGGATAGAAGTCATATTTGGCGCGCATTAACACCCCAAATGTTTCGTTATGGCAGCTTAAAACACGCCTTGGAAAGTGCAGAAGGTAATCCAGCGATTACGGATGAAGCTAGTGCTTTAGAATTACAGGGTCTACAACCCAAGATAGTGGAAGGTCGTCCGGATAATATAAAAATCACTCGACCTGAAGATTTAGCCTTAGCGCAATTTTATATGGAGCAGCAACATGATTAGAGTTGGTATGGGATATGACGTACATCGTTTTAAAGACGGTGGTGAAGTTATTTTGGGCGGGGTCACCATTCCCTATGAACAAGGTTTAGAAGCTCATTCTGATGGCGATGTGGTGTTACATGCCTTAGCAGATGCGTTACTAGGTGCCGCTGCGTTGGGTGATATCGGCAAGCATTTTCCCGATACCGATCCAGAGTTTAAAGGCGCCGATAGCCGAGTGTTACTGCGACATGTTTACAAGATTGTGCAAGAGAAAGGCTATTTAGTGGTCAATGCCGATATTACTATTATTGCTCAGGCACCTAAAATGGCGCCCTATATCGTGGCTATGTGTGCCAATATTGCAGATGATTTAAAGGTTGATATTGATTACATTAATGTCAAAGCCACGACCACCGAAAAGCTTGGCTTTGAAGGTCGTAAAGAAGGGATTGCTGTTCAGGCAGTTGTGCTGATTGAAAAATAATGACCCTTCGCGAGCAGGGTGTCGATGCTGGATGATCGTTGCGTGAAAGTAAGAATAGAAAACTAATATGACGAATAGCGCGTTAGCGATTGAGATGCCCGAGTGGCCTTATGTTTATGGTCAGCCATCGGGTACCGGAAAAATTCGTACTTTACCCGAAGACTTTATAGTCACAGAACAACTTGCCTTTGAACCTTCGGGAGAAGGTGAGCATGTGTTCTTACAAATAGAAAAAACCGGAGAAAATACCGATTATGTAGCCAGACAGTTAGCGAGGTTTGCGAATGTCAGGCAACGTGATGTGAGTTATGCGGGTTTAAAAGATCGACATGCGGTAACGACACAATGGTTTAGTGTGTGGATGCCCGGTAAAGCAGATTTGGATTGGACGGCTTTTGAAACCGACACTATTAAAGTACTGCACAGTGTACGTCATGCTCGAAAGTTAAAGCGTGGCGTATTGGCGGGTAATACGTTTAAGCTGACTATTCGAGATTGGCAGGGTGATAAAACGCAAACGCTGTCGCAATTAGAAGCCTTAAAAGCCCAAGGTATGGCAAATTACTATGGTTCGCAGCGCTTTGGTCATGCGGGTCAAAATGTCAATAAAGCGGTTGCGATGTTTCAAGGTGCAAAAGTGGGGCGTGAGCAACGCAGTTTATATTTATCTGCCGCTCGCTCTTATTTATTTAATCAAATATTAGCTATTCGAGTAACACAACAGACGTGGAATAAGGCCTTAGCAGGTGATACTTATTTATTTGATGGCTCGCACAGTTGTTTTAAAACGGATCAGCCGGATGCAGAACTTATAAAGCGGGTAGATGCAAAGGAGATTCATCCTTCGGGTGCGTTATGGGGCAAAGGTGAGGTGAGGGTTTCATCTGAGGCATCGGCTCTTGAAGAGAGTGTTATAAGGACTTATCCGCAATTAGTTCAAGGTCTGATAGCCAATGCTGTTGAAAATGATCGACGTGCCTTACGCGTCAATATTAATGATTTAGAGTGGCAGTTTAACGGTGAAGGTGTTTTAGTCCTAAGCTTTACTTTGCCGGCCGGTAGTTACGCCACTTCTGTATTGCGTGAATTAATAGTCTTAGATGTATCGTAACGTAAGGCGCGTTGTTTTCGTTTAATCAGTCATTTCGTCATCATCGTAGCGATACTTTTCGGCTAGTTGTAGTAAGACAAAGACGGCGCCTGTGCCGCCTGCTCTTTGTGGTGCAGAGCAAAAAGCTTGTACATCTTTATGTTGTCGGAGCCATAAATTAATATCATTTTTAAGAACGGGGTGATTGTCAGCAGAACGGTAACCTTTCCCGTGTACGATATGCACACAGCGATAGCCTGAAATAACACACGTATTCAGAAATTGCAGTAATTGAGTTTTTGCAGTTTGACTCGTTAGACCATGCAAATCGATATCGCTATCTAAACCAAACACACCTTTACGTAATTTTTTTAAGACGGTGGTTTGTAAGCCGGGAGCAATAAAACTCATACTGTCTTGAATGCCGATTGTTTCAAGATCCGAGGTGGCTTTAATGAACGGTGACTCCGGTTCAAGCGTGCGGGGTTTCGGATAGGGCTTAGGCTTATTTTCAGCAGTTAACAAGATTTTATTACTGTTAATGGTGCGAACATCGCCAATCGTTTGGCGAAATAAGTCTTGATCTTCTGGGGTGAGCGTTTTTTTTACCACGAAAGCTGATTTTATTGAGTATTGTTGCTAAGATGTTTAATTTTATAGGGTATTGCTCTTTAAGGCGAATTGATAATGCATATTTTGTTAAGTAATGATGATGGCTATTTAGCGGAAGGGTTGGTTGCTTTAGCTAAGGCCTTAAGTCAACTCGCTCAAGTGACGGTTGTGGCGCCTGATCGAAACCGAAGCGCAGCCAGTAATTCGTTGACTTTAGAGATGCCGTTGCGAGCGTATGCAACAGACAATCATTTTATTAAGGTAGATGGCACGCCCACGGATTGTGTGCATTTAGCCATCACGGGTTTATTAGCACAAGAACCTGATATGGTTATTGCCGGTATTAATCATGGCTCAAATTTAGGTGATGATGTGCTGTATTCTGGCACTGTGGCGGCCGCGACGGAAGGGCGTTTTTTAGGTTTACCCGCGATCGCGATCTCTTTAGTCGGTAGTAATCCTCAATATTTTGAAACTGCAGCTCAAGTTGCGGTGACATTAATTAAGCAATTAATGAAAGAAGCGTTACCCGAAGATACAATTTTAAATGTAAACGTGCCTGATGTGCCGTTTGAAGATTTAAAGGGCTATCAGGCCACTCGCTTAGGACAGCGCCATCGATCAGAGCCGGTGATTAAAAGTGCTGATCCACGTGGGCGTGTCATTTATTGGGTGGGCCCACCCGGGGCCGAGCAAGATGCGGGGCCAGGCACTGATTTTTATGCCATTAATACAGGTTACGTTTCTGTCACCCCTTTGCAGGTTGATTTGACCCGTTATGACAGAATTGAATCTTTAAGCGCATGGTTGCCAAAGGGGGCATAATGATGAGTTTAAGTGTGCAAGGGATGGGAATGACCTCTTTGCGAACGCGCGAACGGATGATTAAGCGTTTATCAGAACAAGGTATTAAAAATAAACGACTCTTAGAGGTGATGCGTGATACTCCTCGACATATATTTATGGATGAGGCTTTATCCAGCCGCGCTTATGAAGATACCTCGTTACCGATTGGCTATAATCAAACTATTTCTCAGCCGTACATTGTGGCAAAAATGACGGAGTTACTGTTAGAAACTCACCCGCTAGTGGGTAAAGTACTAGAAATAGGCACGGGCTGTGGCTATCAGACCGCAATTTTAGCCCAGTTAGTTGATCATGTGTATTCAATTGAACGTATTCTACCTTTACATAAAAAAGCTCAGCAAGACTTGTGGGATTTAAAGCACAAAAACATTAGTTATTTATACGGTGACGGGCATTTAGGCTGGCCTGATTACGCGCCTTATGATGCTATTATTGCAACGGCCGCCCCGGTAGAAATTCCACCGCAATTATTGCAGCAACTGGCCATCGGTGGGGTGATGGTTTTACCCCTTGGCGCAGGACAACAAAATCTTCAGCGGATTACTCGCACCGAAACTGGTTTTGATATAGAAAAATTAGAAGCGGTGACCTTTGTGCCCTTTTTAACAGGCAAAGAGTAACGTCGAGCAACTGTTTTTTAAGGTAATAGGTCGTAATAATAGTAGGAAAGGTTTGTACATTAATCGGTCACCGCGTAAAATTGCCGATTGCTTTGCATTCTCCTGAAGTATTCAAAGGTTTATGCTATTCGGGTGGCGGACGTTGATTATTGAGGCCCCCTTAATTTGCTCCTAATATAAGACCGAGTTATGAATACCACGAATTCTGAAAAAACCAGTTCAAAAGGCCAAGAACCCCCTAAGATGCCCGGAGCCCTTCCTCTCTTAGGGCACATGGTCCAGTTCGGTAAAAATCCCTTCTCATACATGATGAACTTAAGAAACACGCTTGGAGAAATTGGCGAGTTTCGGATGTTTCATCAAAAGATGGTGTTAATGACCGGCCCAGAGGCTAACGAGGCTTTTTTTCGGGCACCAGATGCTCAGCTAGATCAGAGTCAAGCCTATAAAATCATGACGCCTATTTTTGGTAAAGGCGTTGTATTTGATGCGCCTCCCCATAAAAAAGATCAGCAACTGAAGATGTTGATGCCCGTATTGCGTGATAAGCCGATGCGTGGTTATGCACAAGTTATCATGAAAGAAGTGGAGGATATGGTCGCTGATTGGGGTGATACCGGTGAGATAGATTTACTGGAGTTCATGAAAGAACTCACCATTTATACCTCAAGTCATTGCTTATTAGGTGATGAGTTTAGATATGAACTCAATGATGAATTTGCCAAGATTTATCATGATCTTGAAAAAGGCGTTAATCCACTTGCCTTTGTATTCCCTTATTTACCGTTACCAGTTTTTAGACGTCGTGATAAAGCTCGCGCTCGCTTACAAGAATTAGTGACCGGTATTATTGCTAAAAGAGCGCTGAAAACTGAAAAAAGTGATGATGCGTTTCAATTATTAATTGATTCTAAGTATGATGACGGCACGCCTTTGTCTGCTCATGAAATTACTGGGATGTTAATAGGGACCATCTTTGCGGGTCATCATACCACCGCAGGTACGGCAGCTTGGACTTTATTGGAGTTGGCAAAAAGGCCCGAGCAATTAGCGGTTGTATTACATGAACTCGATAGTCATTTTGGTGTTGATGGTGAAGTCACTTTTCAATCACTGCGTGAAATCCCCGTGTTGGAAAGTGTCATTAAAGAAGTTTTGCGCTTGCATCCCCCGTTGATCTTTTTAATTCGTAAAGTGATGAAGGATTTTCACTTTAAGGGTTATACCATTAAAGCCGGCAAATATGTTTGTGCCTCACCTCGGGTATCACATCGGATTGCTGAAGTCTTTCCTGAACCTGACAAGTTTGATATTGGTCGTTATTCTGAAGAGCGTCAAGAAGATGCCATACCGTTTAGTTGGATTGCTTTTGGTGGCGGTAAGCATAAATGTACCGGTAATGCCTTTGCTATGCTGCAATTAAAAGCTATCTTTAGTATTTTATTGCGGCGCTATACCTTTGAACTGGTAGATGATAAGGATTATTATCAAGATGATTTTACCCAAATGGTGGTGCAGCCCCTCTCTCCTTGTCGTGTTAAATATGTTAAGCGAATCGCTTTAAGTTCCGTGGTTGAAAAGGTTGAGACTGCACAAGTTCAAGAGATTGCACCCACAGAGAGTCACTTTCAGATAAAAATTGATCGAGAACTGTGTCAAGGTCATGCCACTTGTATGGCTGAAGCTCCCGAGTTATTTCAGGTGGACGAGGACGGAAACCTAACGGTATTACAAGATAACCCCGATTTGGCCTTATTAGAAAAAGCCCGACAAGCTGAAAAGTATTGTCCCACTAAAGCAATTATTATCAACGTAAAGAATAGTTAATAGAGAAATAGAATGGCCGCATATCCCCGAGAAGAACTTGAAGAAATGGTAGAGCGTTGGTTACAAGCTAACCGTGATGCAGAAAAAGAAGGTAACTGGCCTAAATATTTAGGGGCCATGTATACAGATGATGCAGAGTATCGTTGGAATATCGGCCCTAATGAAGAGTTTGTGGCGCGTAGCCGTAAAGAAATTGAAGAGTGGGCCTTAGGTGTGCAAATGGAAGGCTTTGAGGAGTGGCGCTATCCGTACCATAGAATTTTGATTGATGAAAAGCAAGGTGAAGTGATTGGCTTATGGAGTCAGGTAGCTCCGGCTTTACGTGAGGATGGTACGCCATATCAAGTCGCAGGGATTGGCGGGTCTTGGTTTCGTTATGGAGGAAATTATAAGTGGGAATGGCAACGCGACTTCTTCGATTTGGGCAATGTAAAAGCGTTATTCTTTGAATTAGCGGGTGATGGAAAACTGGATCCAGCTGTAAAAACAAAAATAGGTAAATTGGCTAAAGGTCAACTGTTACCCGGTCATGAGCGGCTTCGTGCACAATCGAGTGTTTTTAAGCGTTTAAAAGGTTTTATTGCGATGGTGCGCATCGCTTTGTTTAATAGCTAAATGTTTCTAGAATGATAGAGAGTCGTAGATTAATAACGGCTATTTGTTACTTAAAATTAAGTTAAAAGGTACCTCATAAAAACGATGCTGAATGTAAAACCGGCTTGGAAAAACTGGCAACTACTTACCGAAAAAGGCAGGCATATTTGGGCGTTTAAGCCCGACTCAACTGCGCTTGATCAGCACCTACACAATGTTGAGGCGCTATCACAAGCAGACATTGATCAATTTAAAGCTGACTTTAGCTTTGATAAAGCTGAAAACCCTAATTCAGGGGATCAAGTTTTTAGAGCGTCAGCGTTGCAAAAGCAGTATGCGGACTACAAGGGCCCGCTCCCGCAGACCTCATCCTCTAAAGCGGATACCATTGCTAAAGCCGTCGTTAAAGGGATCAACTATTATGCCTCTTTACAGAGTGAGGACGGACATTGGCCGGGTGATTACGGTGGGCCGTTATTCTTATTGCCGGGCTTATTAATAGCGTCTTATATTTCGTCAACGCCCTTTCCACAAGCGCATCAAGAAATGATGAAGTTGTATATCTTCAATCATCAAAATAAAGATGCCGGTTGGGGAATGCATATTGAAGGTGAATCGACCATGTTTGGTACGGTGATGCAATATGTATCTTTGAGGATTTTAGGGGTTGATAAAGAACATGAAGCCTTAAGCAAAGCGAGAGCATGGATGCAACTTAATGGCGGAGTCACAGGCATTCCCTCATGGGGGAAATTCTATTTGGCGACCTTAAATTTGTTTGATTGGGACGGCTTTAATAGCTTGTTTCCTGAAATGTGGTTATTTCCAAAATGGTTGCCGTTTCATCCTTGGCGTTATTGGTGCCACAGTCGTATGGTGTACTTACCCATGGCGTATTGTTATGCGCAACGTATTCAAGTCCCCGAAAATGAATTTATCCTATCCTTAAGAGAAGAGTTATACGGAGATACTTTTGCGTCCATTGATTGGCCAAAGCAACGTAATGCCTTGTGTCCAAAAGATGATTACACAAAGTTGTCTCCGGTTTTAAAGTGGATGAATTTATTCACGAATAGTTATGAGAAGGTGAGTTGTTCCTGGTTAAGAAAAAAAGCGCTGGCCTATATTCTGCGTTATTTGAACGCCGAAGATGCACAAACCGATTACATTGATATTGGCCCTGTGAATAAAGCGATTAACTCTATTTGTATTTGGCATGCTTATGGGCGTGAGTCTGAACAATTTAAAAAACATGTGGCCCGCTGGTATGATTATCTGTGGGTGGCTGAAGATGGTATGAAGATGAGTGGCTATAATGGCTCTCAGTTGTGGGATACTGCCTTTGCTTCCAGAGCTATTTTGGAAAGTGATCTTGGGAAGTTATTTCCTGAAACGATTCAAAAAAGTTATCATTTTATTGATTTGTCTCAAATTAAAACTGAACATGCCACGCATAATGAGTTCTTTCGGCATCCTATGATTGGGTGTTGGCCGTTTTCAACGGCAGAAAATGGATGGCCAGTGGCTGATTGTACTGCAGAAGGCTTAAGTGCAACGTTGGTTATCCATGCGTCTGGCTTGATCAAGCAGGTTATTGATGATTCACGTATTGAACAAGCGGTTGATCAGATTTTATCTTATCAAAATAAAGATGGAGGTTGGGCTACTTACGAATTAACGCGAGCACCTAAATGGTTGGAAAAACTAAATCCTTCTGAGGTATTTGCCGATATAATGATCGATTATTCTTGGACCGAGTGTACGGCAGCGTGCGTTATTTCGTTGTTGGATATTCAAGAACGTTATCCACAGTATAAAACCACGGCAATTCGTGAAGCGATACGATCTGGGTTAGCGTTTATTTTAAAACAGCAACGAGCGGATGGTTCATGGTATGGTGGATGGGCCGTGTGCTTTACCTATGCGACTTGGTTTGCGGTTGAAGCCTTGAGTCATGCAAAGGATAAGGGCTTTTTAGATGAGACTGTGTTGCTTAAGAGCATGAGTCAAGCCTGTGAGTTTTTAGTTGTACAACAAAAGCTTGATGGGGGCTGGGGAGAAACTTTTGAATCATGCTCTAAATTACAATATACTCAAGCAAATAAATCTCAAGTGGTGAATACCGCATGGGCGCTATTAACCTTGTTGACAGCTGAGTTTAAGGATAAAAACATAATTGAGGCCGGTGTTGAGGTATTATTAGGTAGGCAAACAGAGATAGGCGACTGGTCGCAAGAAAACATTTCTGGCGTGTTTAATTATAATTGTATGATAACCTACGCTAATTACAGGAATATTTTTCCTCTTTGGGCGTTAGGTCGTTACTATAACGAGGTTATTTAAGGATGAGAGTAGAACCCACCCAATTTAAAGTATTTGTACCAAACAGTTCAATATGAAATCAGAATTTGACATTTGTATCATCGGAGCAGGTATGGCTGGCGCTACTATCGCCGCTTATCTTGCACCTAAAGGCGTTCGAATCGCCTTAATCGATCATTGCTTCAAAGAAAAAAAACGCATTGTCGGCGAGTTATTACAGCCGGGGGCTGTTTTATCGCTTAAGCAAATGGAGATGGGGCATTTGCTAAATGATTTTGATGCCCAGTTAGTCGATGGTTATGCTTTATTGCAAGGCAATGAAAAAATAACGATTGCTTATCCTACGCCACATAATGGCGTTGGATTACATAACGGGCGTTTCTTACAAAAAATTAGAGAATCCGCTTTACAGAACGAGTCTGTTACCCAAATACACGGCAAGGCCTTGCAGTTGCTGGAAAATGCACAGCATGAAATTATTGGCGTGAGTTATCGGGAAGTCGGTACCTCTGAGATCAAAGAAATTCATGCACCGTTAACCATTACCAGTGATGGCTTCTTTTCAAATTTTAGAGAAAGCCTCAGTAATAATGAAAAGTCAGTCACGTCTTATTTTATTGGGGTGATATTAAAAGATTGTGACATGCCGTTTCCAAAGCACGGTCATGTATTTTTATCCGGTCCAACCCCCTTTATTTGTTACCCCATTTCGAGTAATGAAGTGCGACTTTTAGTGGATTTTCCAGGGGATCAGTTACCCAGAAAAGCACTATTACAAAAGCATCTTGATACCAATGTCACGCCTTATATTCCTGAATGTATGCAGAAATGTTATCAGAAAGCTTTGCTTGATGGTGGCTTTAAAGTGATGCCGAATCATTACATGGCCGCAAAGCCCATTATCAGAAAGGGTGCAGTCATGTTAGGAGATGCGCTTAATATGCGTCATCCATTAACTGGCGGCGGTTTAACCGCAGTATTTTCAGATATTGAAATTTTGAGTGCGCATTTGTTAGCCATGCCTGATTTTAGTAATCTCGATTTGATTCATGACAAAATAGAAGCGTATTATCGAGATAGACAACAGGCAAATGCTAATCTAAATATTCTTGCCAATGCTTTATATGGCGTGATGTCAAACGATTTACTCAAGACAGCCGTGTTTAAATATCTGCAGTTAGGGGGTAAGAATGCCCAAGAATCAATCAGTATTTTGGCAGGATTAAATAGAAACCACTATTCCTTGATCAAACAGTTTTTTTTCCTAGCCGTGTTTGGTGCTTTTGATTTAGTTCGTCAAGGCGTAGGAAACTTGCCTAACTCCTTAAAGTTATTGTTTGATGCGTTACTTATTATTAAACCGTTAGCCAAAAATGAACTCACGGTTAAAGCGGTGGTAAGTGGTTATTTCAAAAAATAATGAACCGTCATTCGGATTAATGATTATTTAAAAGAAAAGCTATTCATTTCTTATATGATAAAATGTCCCGCCATCAGAGCCACATAATGTTGATACAAAAGCATTAAAAGGGCTCGATATAGTAAAGGCTTACCCTAAAGGGTACCTTAGCAGGATGGGTGATTAGGTAATATAAACGGCTATTAACCTTTAAGTGTTTGTATTATCCTGCACCCTTTTCTATCTTTATTTTATTTCATACTTTAAAACTTCTTATGAGCAAACCCAACAAAGTCGCCATTTTAACAGCAGGTGGATTAGCGCCATGCTTAAACTCAGCTATCGGCAGTTTAATTGAACGTTATACCGAAATTGATCCAAGCATTGAAATCATTTGTTACCGTAGTGGTTATAAAGGTTTATTGTTAGGTGATTACTATATAGTCACTCCAGAGATCAGAGAAAAAGCAGGATTATTACATAAATTTGGTGGTTCACTGATTGGTAATAGTCGCGTTAAATTAACCAATGTTAAAGACTGTGTAAAACGTGGTTTGGTTCAAGAAGGTCAAGATCCGCAAAAAGTAGCGGCAGACCAATTAGTTAAAGACGGTGTTGATATTTTGCACACGATCGGCGGTGATGATACTAATACGGCAGCAGCTGATTTAGCGGCATTCTTAGCGAACAACAATTACGGTTTAACGGTAATTGGTTTACCAAAAACAGTTGATAACGACGTATACCCGATTAAACAATCTTTAGGTGCATGGACTGCGGCTGAGCAAGGCGCACGTTATTTCTGGAACGTAGTGGCAGAAAACAACGCTAACCCACGTATGTTAATCGTGCATGAAGTGATGGGTCGTAGCTGTGGTTGGTTAACAGCCGCAACGGCAAAAGAATATCGCAAATTATTAGATGGCGCTGAATGGTTACCTGAATTAGGTTTAGACCGTAATGCGTTTGAAGTTCATGCCGTATTTATTCCTGAAATGGCGATTGATATAGCGGCAGAAGCTGAGCGTCTACGTGCAGTCATGGACAAATATGATGCGGTTAACATCTTTGTTTCTGAAGGTGCTGGTGTTGAATCAATCGTTGCAGAAATGCAAGCGAAAGGTCAAGAAGTGCCACGTGATGCCTTTGGTCATGTTAAATTAGATGCGGTTAATCCTGGTAAATGGTTCGGTGAGCAATTTGCAGACATGTTAGGCGCAGAAAAAACCTTGATTCAAAAATCAGGTTACTTCGCAAGAGCGGCGGCCTCTAATGTTGAAGATATTCGTTTAATTAAATCATGCGCTGATTTAGCTGTAGAGTGTGCTTTTAAACGTGAATCAGGTGTTATTGGTCATGACGAAGATCGTGGCAACGTCTTACGCGCTATAGAGTTTCCACGTATTAAAGGCGGTAAACCGTTTGATCTGGAAACTAAATGGTTTAATGAAACCTTGGCCGATATCGGACAGGTTAAAGGTGAGCGTGTAGACACCGCGCATTAATAAAGACCTTAAGGGCAATCGATTAATCGGTTGCCCTTTTTTAATGCCTCTTAATAGAGGCAGTCTGGTTTAAAAGTATTCAATCATTCTGGAAATTTTATGACTACCTGGCTAGAAACTTGTCAAGAACAGCTCGCACGATTAGAAGTAACTTCTGTACTGGCAGATAAATTAGTAACGTTGTGTAATAAAACAGGCGAAGATATTTCATCTGACTTAGTGCAAAAAATAAACACCGAGCACACGCGTTTAAATCGTCAATTAGAAAGATTACATGCTAACCGTTTTGAAGTGGCGGTGATAGGATTAGAAAAGGCCGGTAAGAGTGCGTTATTAAATGCCTGGTTAGGGCAAGAGATTTTACCGTCTGCCCGGGAGAGATGTACCTTTACCAGTACTGAAATTTGGTCTGCTCAAACGGAGCAAGATCAATTACTCTCGATACAGTATTATAGTAAAGACGAAATTAATCAGTTACAACAACAACGAAAGGACGCCTTACAGGGCACGCTCAACGACAAGGAACGCAAAGAGATTCAAGAAGACTTTGATGATACGGAAAAAAATCTTAGCGCTATTCTTGAGTTTACCAAACAAAAATATGGCTACACTCAAAGCTTTATTGATATCAGTGAAGTGAGTGAGCAATTACAGTCTGCGATTTTTAGAAATCGTGCGCAATCCTTAGCCATTAAACGCATTCAGCTTAAAACCGTGCGCTTAAGAAGTGATCGAGATATTGTATTTCATGATGTGCCGGGTTTTAACTCAGGGATTCAGATGCATTCTGATCAAGCGGTTGACCGATTAAAAGGCTGTGATGCGATTATTTACGCCAAGGAAATGAAGCAGCCGTCTATTACCGGTCCCGAAAAAGATATTTTAGTGATTGCGGATTCAGAAGATCCCAGCATTAAAGTCTCTGACAAGATTTTTGTGGTGTTAACGCAAGCTGACGCCTTAGATGATCAAATCGATTTTAAAGAAACTTACGAAAAACATCGGAACTATTGGCCTGATGTGCCGCAACGTAGAATGATTCCGGTGTGCGCGCGTGCGCATTTAGTCGAGTTTGGGATTCCTTCTGAAGATACCTTAAGACGCACTAAAAATGCCGATGATAAATTAAAGCTTAAAAAGCTCGGCATCACGGATGGTATCGTGTTACTTAAAGAAATGGTCAATCATTATATTGATCATGAGCGTGCCGAAGTTTTAAAGAAACGCTGTGATGCCTTAGTATCAAATTTTCGATTGTATGCCGGTGATGTCTTAGTGAGATTAGAACCGATTTATGGTGAATTTGATGACGCGGATATTGAAGAAGATGATTTACTGGGCAATGAATTTAATCAATGGTGGGGCCGTGAATGGCAACGCATTAAAAAAGATTTTGATGTTTGGTACGCCGAAAGTATTCAAGGCCGAAAAGAAGCCGATGCCTTAAGTGCGGAACACCAAGAAATGGTGACCTTGCACGCATCGTATGATGCCAAAATTGACGACCTCTTGTCTAATTTAACCACCGGTCAAATGGGCGAGTTAAGACGTATTTATACGGCCGGTCGAACCATCTCAATGCCTGATCCACGAGAAGGCAACTATAAGATTCGGGAAGAGTTATTTAGAGAAATTCAGCGTAAGTTTGAGACGGAGCTAACCGATCAGTTAGCGCAATCGTTACAAGTGTTGATTGATCAAATTGTTGAGAAAACCCAGTCGTTATTATGGGACACTGAAGAGGTACGCAAAACTTTATTGAATACCGATGAGAGTATTGATCAAATCCGTATTAGGCATGGTTTTCAGGTGTTATTTTTGCGTTTTGGTCGCGTGGCGGTGGAAGCGTTTATCGCGAAACCGTTACAAGCCCGTGATCGCTTACTGAATGAGCGCTCTGCCGAGATTAGAACCTTGGAAGCGTTTTATCAAGGCGTTGACCCCAATAAACAAGATGCTACGCATTATTTACGTTATGGTTATTGGGCCAGTGCGATACCTGCACCGGTAGTCGCTGTGGGGCGAGCAGCTAAAACAGCTATTAAAGCCGCCGTCAATCAAGATGCTTTGCAATTGTCAGCGAATGAGGCGGTTAAGAAAACTTTAGAAGAGCAAGCAAAACTTCCAGAGCCGAGTAATTTTGAAGAAGTGGTCGAAGAGATTAATAGTGATTTGTCGGCGCTTAAAGAGTATCTAAAAAACAGCGTGTTTTATGCGGCCGGTTTTGTCACCTATTGCAATCAAGAATTAGAGCGGATTCGTAATCGTTTTAAAGAAATGGAAGATAATGATCGTCAATGGATCGGCTTGATCCGTACTGCCGTTAAGTATGAGAAGAATTCAAAGATTCCTTACAGCATTGCGCACTCTCGACGTGATTTTAGAATGCGTAAAGAAATAGCGATAGAACTCAAGGAAATCAGGGAAAGCTATACTCAGGTTTATTGAGGGTCGTTCGTTAATAAAAGCGGGGTCTGTGTCAGTAGTGTCCATACACGCTGGCACCGGCGCCATAATATTGATGTTTCAAGTGTTCGTAGATTAAATATAGTATTCTGCGGTTCACTCATTTATTGAACCAACTGCCTTAGGCGTTATCTTGATTGGAGATAATTGAATACTGACCTTATTCTGTAGGTCAATAATTTCACGAGTATAAATTTCCTCTCTTGCTAATATCTAGTAGATTGCATTTATATCTGCTGGAATTCTGTTTAGAGTGTTATTATAGTTTCCATGGTTAGCTGTTATATTGTTAATTTCCGGGAACTGCCAAATTATACTTGTTGATATCATGAAAAATATAAAACATCACAATCTGACATCCTTGGGTGGCGTAACATTTCACCATCCTATGGCATTCTGGTTTGGAGTGATAGCTGTCACTGCCGGCGTTATCGCTCATCTTCCAATGTATATGATGGGTAAAAACAATGGCTACAAACTTGTTGGTATGCCCATGGACATGCCAATGATGTTAGGCATGGCTGCTATCATTGTGGGTTTGTTGGCTAGTTTGTATGGCTTGTATCCCAAAACGATGGCTATGAAGAACACCAAGATAACATCGAAAATCAGGATTAGCGCTCTCGATGATGTACCCCTGAGTGCAGCACATATTGGCCTGCTACTAGCGATGGCGATGGCTGTGATGATTGATATTATGAAGCCGACAGCGCTCGCCTTTGTAATGCCGGGCATGACTTTGGAATATGGGTTGAAGTCTCCATTGAACCCGAATGGGTCTTTCCCAGCGGCTTGGGTTGCGCTTTCTGGTATCGCTGGAACTGTTATCGGTTCCTTTCTCTGGGGATGGTTGGGCGACAAAATCGGACGACGCGCCTCGATCCTGTATGCAGGCATCGGCTTCATCGGCACCTCGATCTGTGGCGCAATGCCCGATTTTTATTGGAACTTAGGGATGTGTTTCCTTATGGGGTTGGCAGTAGGGGGGATGCTACCTATTTGTTACGCACTTTTAGCAGAAACCATGCCCGCCCGACACCGTGGCTGGCTGATGATCTTGATCGGTGCTGATGTCGCAGGTGCTTATATACTGACCAGTTGGATCGCCGTGGAACTCGTCCCCATTTATAGTTGGCGTATCCTCTGGTTGATTGGTCTGCCTACAGGGGTGCTGTTCATCATGCTTAATCGATGGATACCCGAATCCCCTCGTTTTCTGCTCCTTAACGGGCTAGAAGACGAGGCGCATGCAGTAATGGCACGCTACGGTGCTGTTGTCGTCCAGGAAAAGCCATCCGCATTCGAAATTGAATCGCCGATAAAGGGGCAATGGTGTCAGCTTATAATCCCACAATTTCTGGGGCTCACTCTGGTCGTTGCTTGCCTCGCACTTGGGTCGGGTCTGGTTCTGTTTGGCTTCAATCTATGGATTCCAACCAACTTGCGTAAACTGGGCTTTGCCGAAGCCGACACGATACTTAGAAATGCAGCGTTAATCGGTTTTCCGTTAACGTTCTTGGTTGCTTGGATGTATGGCTTTTGGAGCAGTAAAAAAACCATTATTATTCTCGGTTCCCTCACTGCGGCAGCGTTGTTTGGATTTATTATAGCGGGGGATGCCATTGTGCAAAACAGGGCACTGCTGTACGCGCTTCTGGTAGTGCCGATATGGGGCATCAGTTCGGTGGTTGCCGTACTTTCGGTTTATAGCTCTGAGATTTATCCTACACGCATCCGAGCCAGAGGTACGGGGTTTGCTGCTGGAGCGAGCAAGGCTGGGGGTGTTGCGATTATCTCTCTAGTTTCATTCGGGATTACGGCCCCCTCTATGTCGACAGTCGCATTGATTGGGGCAATTCCAATGACGCTGGCTGTCATCTTGGTCGCCATTTTCGGTGTGGAGACTTGTAAACGCAGATTGGAGGATATTACCGTTGATGAACGCTCACAAAAAGCCTAACCCCTACTATATAAATCCAGTGCGTTTCGTAAAGAGGGGGGTATCAAACAGTGGGTGTGTCAGGCGGTTTTCAGACAGCCTTTTCTGGATGCTCGCCAGTCTTTGGGGGTTGGTCGCCAGCTCAATCGCTAGAGTTTCATAGTCTGCTTGGGTAGTCGCAATGAGTTCTGGTAAATCGAGTGTCTTTAACAGGCTTGCAGCCACTCTGCTGGCAAAGGAATTGCCCATCCGGGTAAGCACGGGAATACCCGCCTTCAAGGAGTCAATGGCAGTCGTGTGGGCATTG
>CAIPDT010000040.1 GCA_903863905.1 uncultured Methylococcaceae bacterium | reverse complement strand
TAATTATGGTCCTAAGCAACATAACGAGAAGTTGATTCCCACTATAATCCGTAAGGCCATTGGTGGCGAGTTGATTCCTATTTATGGGGATGGTAAAAACATTCGCGATTGGTTATATGTGTTGGATCATTGTAAGGGTATTGATTTGGTGTATCACAAGGGTAACGTCGGTGAGGTGTATAACATCGGTGGCCGAAATGAGCGCACGAATAATTATATTGCCGATAAAGTCTGTGAGATTTTGGATAGTTTACGACCTAAAGCAGCAGGCAGTTATAAGGATCAGTTAAACTTTGTTGAAGATAGAGCCGGTCATGATAAACGATACGCGATTGATGCCAGTAAAATTGAGAGTGGATTAGGCTGGCAAGCGGATGAGAATTTTGAAACGGGCATTGTTAAAACGATTGAAGGGTATTTAAGTAGATAATGGATTATATGCCATTTGAATCGTAATTGAATTACGGGATGAGAAGATTACTTTTTATTCTTTTCAACTTAAAACAAAAAGCCCTAGCCATTTAAAAATGGTTAGGGCTTTTTTGTTTTAACCATGGCATGGATGGTTTCAAACAACATAGAACTTAAAGGCGAAAATTCAACACGTAGGTAAATAATTTGGCTGGAGCGTTGCTGACTCAGGGGGGTGGCGAAAGGGATCAAATGGCTGCGGATATTTATAAAGCCGGTTATGCTAAAAATATTTTATTAACCGGACTGGGTGGCACTGTAGATTCCGGGCAGAGTTTTTATCAATCTCCAAGCGCATTGTTTTTACTTAAACAAGGCGCCCCTGCCGAGGCATTATTATTTGATGGATTATCAGTTAATACCCATCAAGAGGCTTTAAATATTGCCATTTTATTAACTGCACATCATTGGCACAGTGCTTTGGTGGTGAGTGATCCACCGCATCTACGCCGCCTGGACTTTTGCTTGGATTCTGTTTTTAAAAAAGTCGGTTTGTCTTATCGGTTGATACCCAGCACTGTACCAACCTGGCATGCCGACCGTTGGTGGCAGGAAGAAAGATGGCGGCAGTTTTGTTTTAGTGAAGTAGTAAAACCGATTTTTTATGCAGTGGTTTATGGTGTGTAAAATTTGGGCTTGGGTTTCGTGTTGATACTTATGGCTCCTGTAAAAGCTACATAAACCTCGTCATCCAGGCATGGATCGCCGGGATCCAGAGTACATGGATGTATTAATATGGGTAGAAAAAGATAAAGGGGGCGCATTCATTTTATATGTGCATATTTACATTATTTTTGGTCGTTATTTGAAGCGACTATGCTATAGGATGCCCAGTGGCAACACGCGCATGTTGAGGTTGATTGTCGATTTTTCAACGAGTCAGCGAACCTGGCAGGTGAAGTCATTAAAAATAACATCTGATCATATATAGATATTTCGTATAATGATAAATTATCAGATCGTAAATCTACCCTACTCAATCAATAAAGGTATAACTATGTACGCAATTGAATTTGAAGCTAACATTCATAATGGAATTGTTCAAATACCTAAGACATTTCACAAGCTTTACACTGGCAAAAAAGCAAAAGTTATCATCATGGTTGAGGATGATGCCGTTGTTATGCACTTAAAGCAACCCGATTTCATTGAAACACTTTCTACTAACCCTAGACATATCGATCCATCAACTGACTTTCTTTCCCGAGAACAAGCCAATGAGCGCTAAGTGTTTTATTGACTCAAATATCTTTATTTATGCTTTTTGCGATAAAATGGCTTCTAAGCAAGTTATTGCCAAAGACCTCATCCTTGATGGCTCATCAACGATTTCTGTACAAGTTATCAACGAAGTAAGTAACAATTTACTCAAGAAGCTTCAGCTCCAGGAAAGCGAAATAAGTTCTTTTATAGTCAATTGTTACGAGCGTTACTCTGTTGTTAATATCTCACAAGAAACATTTATTGCTGCTTCAGAAATTAGAATTAATCACCAATTCTCTTACTATGATTCCATCATAGTTGCATCAGCGTTGATAAACCAATGTGAGGTACTTTATACAGAAGATATGCAGGATGGAAAACTCATTGCGAATTCTTTAAAAATAATCAATCCATTCAATGATAACAATATAAATTAGAAGGAATAATTGTAATTATTCAGAGCCGGTTATGCACAAAAAATTTTGTTAACGGGTATGTTTCCTGGTTTACGTACCGGACAGATCTATTATAAGCCCCCCCCCCAACCTTTGTTTTTGCTTAAACAAGGCGTCCCTTTTGAGGAATTATTATTTGATGGATTATCAGATAGTACCCACCAAGAAGTTTTAACTATTGCTGCTTTATTAACCGCACAGCATTGGCACAGTGCCTTGGTGGTGAGTGATCCACCGCATCTACGCTGTCTGAACTTTTGCTTGGATTCTGTTTTTAAAAAAGCCGGTTTGTCATATCGGTTGATAGCAAGCACTGTTCCAACTTGGCAAGCTGATCGTTGGTGGCAGGAAGAAAGATGGCGGCAGTTTTGTCTGAATGAAGTGGTAAAGCTGTTTTTTTATGCGGTAGTTTATGGTGTGTAAAATTTGGGATTGGCCTTCGTTTTGATACTTCGTGCTCCTGTAAAAACTACATAAGCCTCGTCATCCGGGTAG
>CAIPDT010000039.1 GCA_903863905.1 uncultured Methylococcaceae bacterium | reverse complement strand
CCAATGTGTTCATGATCTTCCATAATATTATGGACATTTTCTCCATGGGCAACGGTATCGGCGGCGTTAAAGCCCGCCATTACCGTGAATATGGCAGAGACAGCACCCAAATACAGTAAACCACCGGCAATGACTCGACCTTGTGGCTTTTTCAACAGTGTCGACGCTAAATCAAGGAAGAAAAAAGCACTTAAAAAAGCAATCGGGAAATGTACCAGTAAGGGATGAATATTATCTAGGCTCGCAATGCCCGGCAAAAATGAAGACAAAACCCCGCTAGGACCCTGATCAGTACCACCTTCCAGTGCGATTAAGAGATTAGAAATGGTTTCTGCAACACCACCACCATGGTCAGCGCCACCATGAATTTGAAATGATAAAAAGTTGTTCATTGTTGATTGCTATGAGTTTATAGATAAAGGAGTAATCTACTGGATATTTTTACAAATGCAAATAGATTCGTGGAGAGTAAGATCGTGTTTAATCATGCCGTTGTGCATCTATTGGTAGTTTATTAAACACCGGATGCTTAGGGATGCCATAGTGTTCTGGATAAAAAACCGCACCCAAATATAAACCATCCGGTGGCGCTGTGACTCCACCCAGTTTGCGATTTTTAACCTCAAGTAAATCTTTGGTCCATTCTACCGGTTGTTTTCCTGAACCAATCGCCATTAACACTCCCGCTATATTTCTCACCATGTGATGCAAGAACGCATTAGCCGAAAGATCAATAATTACTTGATCCTCATGACGATACACCTCAATAAAATACATATTCCGGTACGGGCTTTTAGATTGGCAACCTTGCGCTCTAAACGAGGTAAAATCTTGTTGCCCCAATAAGGCTTGTGCGGCTTGATGCATCTTAACTTCGTCTAAAGGGGCATGACACCAAGTGACTTGTGAGCGCAATAACGCCGATTTAATCGGACGGTTAAGAATAATATACCGATAAAACCGCGCAATGGCACTGTAGCGGGCATGAAAATCACCCACAGCTAGCTTTACCCATGTGATTCTTACGTCATCGGGTAAATAACTATTCCCGCCTTGTAACCAGGCATGCAGCGAACGCGCACTGGTTACATCTGCATGTACCACTTGTTCTAACGCGTGCACACCGGTATCGGTTCTGCCCGCGCATTGCACCGTGACCGGATGATTGGCGACCTTAGATAAGGCCAGTTCCAGCACTTGTTGAACACTGCGTTGATGGGTTTGCCATTGCCAGCCCGAAAAACGACTGCCATCATATTCAATACCTAAGACTAAACGGGTTTTATTCATGAATAAATACCTGCTGTCTTAAGCTGACGGTGTTAAACAATTCAATTAAATCGGTGCCTTTCATCCGAATACAGCCATGTGATTGCGGGGTGCCGTTTATTAATTCATCCGGGCAGCCGTGGATATAAATATAACGCCAGGCACTATCCACCGCACTGTAACGATTTTTACCGGGTTCTAAGCCGCCTAACCATAATATTCTAGTGAGTATCCAATCCCGTGCGGGGTATTGTAGTCCAAGCGCAGGACTGTAGATTTCACCGGTGGGCCGTCTGCCAATAAACACACTGTTAAGCGCCTTGTCAGCACCAATTTTGGCGCGGATTTGATGCCAACCCCGGGGCGTGCATTCACTGCCCCTTAATTCTCCCGGGCCATTTTTAGCCGAAGAAATAGGATACTGTGCCAGCACGTTACCGCCTTGATAAACGGTTAATTGCTGGCTAGCTAAGCACACATCAAGATAGTTTTTAGTGTTGTTAAACAAAACAGCGGTCATCACGTTATTTTACAAATAAAGCCATAGACTCAACATGACCGGTTTGGGGGAACATGTCCATCACACCGGCTTTAACCAATTTATAACCCAGTTCATTCACCAAAATACCCGCATCACGCGCTAAGGTTGACGGGTTACAAGACACATACACAATTTGTTCGGGTTGCCACTGTTTAAAATACTTTAAGACATCAGAAGCACCCGCCCTTGAAGGGTCCAACATGATTTTATTATAATGACGGTTAGCCCAGGGTTGATCACTAATATCTTTACTTAAGTCAGCCGCATAAAATTCCACGTTATGGATATTATTATGGAGAGCGTTTTCTTTCGCATGATTCACCAGCGGTTGATCCCCTTCAATACCCACCACGCTACCGGCAAACTTAGCCATCGGTAAGGTAAAGTTACCCAGCCCACAAAATAAATCCAGTACGGTGTCGTTTTCAGTTAACGCCATGGTATCCAGCACCCGATTAATCATTTGCTTGTTAATTTCATAATTAACTTGAGTAAACATCGCCGGTCTAAACTTAAACTCAATGTCTTGGTCGGGTAGGGCATAAGTTGGAATCACTTCCGGTTCACCCCCTAAAGGAATAATAGTGTCAGGGCCTTTCGATTGAATACACAAACTCATATTGTGTTCTTTACCAAAAGCGCGCATCCGCTCTTGATCAGCCGCTGTTTCGGGTTCTAAAACTCGGATAGACAGCACACACTGATCATCGCCAATCGCCACTTCTATTTGGGGGATTTTATCGCGTATAGACAGTTCAGAAATCATTTCACCTAAGGCGAGTAATTTTGTGCCTACAATGGGATGCATCACCACACAACTATTAATTTCAGCTAAATAAGGATGGCGTCTTTCTCTAAAACCCACCAGCACGCGTTCTTTTTTAGCGACATATTTAACGCCCATACGCGCTTTACGTCGATAACCCCAATGCGGGCCGATTAATGGTGCCCAAAGTTCAGGGACTTCAACCTTGCCGATCCGTTTAAATTGCTCATTGAGTAATTCTTGTTTAATGCGGATTTGCGCAGACGATTCCACATGCTGAAAACTACAGCCGCCGCACACGCCATAGTGAGCGCACAAAGGTTCGGTTCTATCGGCCGCACGACTTAATAGCTTAACCACTTTGCCTTCAGCATAATCCTTACGGATCTCGGTATACAAAAATTCGACTTCTTCACCGGGTAATGCTTCATCAATGAAAACGACTTTACCGTCTACATGGGCAACGCCGCGACCATCATGCGCGAGTGATTCAATGGTCACTTGGGTGGTTGTTTCGGGTAGTTGTTTTTTTCTGGGTCTTCTTTTAGACATGCGACTTATTATATTAAGGTTATTTTAGAGATTGATTAAGCTGGAAATAAACCAGTCGATAAATAGCGATCACCACGATCACAGATAATGACCACAATGACGGCATTTTCGACTTCTGCAGACAATTGTAAGGCCGCTGCCACGGCACCCCCTGAGGACATGCCGGCAAAGATACCCTCTTCGGCGGCCAACGCGCGGGTGACTCTTTCAGCAGTGGCTTGATTAATATCGATGATACGATCAACCCGTTCAGGTTGGTAAATTTTGGGTAAATATTCCTTAGGCCAACGTCGAATGCCCGGAATCTTAGATTCACCTTCCGGTTGAACGCCCACAATTTGTATCCCAGGATTTTGTTCCTTAAGATAACGTGAAGTGCCCATGATGGTCCCTGTGGTACCCATTGAACTGACAAAGTGCGTGACTGTACCTTGCGTATCCGTCCAAATTTCAGGGCCGGTACTTTCAAAATGGGCTAAAGGGTTATCGGGGTTGGCAAACTGATCTAAAATGCGCCCTTGGCCAGCGGCTTCCATTTCACGGGCTAAATCGATAGCGGCTTCCATACTGCCGGCCGCAGGAGTCAGAATAATTTCAGCGCCATAGGCCTTCATAGAGGCTTTGCGTTCATCGCTCATATTATCGGGCATAATCAAGGTCATTTTATAACCTTTAATCGCCGCAACCATGGCTAAGGCAATGCCGGTATTGCCACTGGTCGCTTCAATTAAGCGATCACCGGGTTTTATTTCGCCACGGGCTTCAGCACGTTTAATCATACTTAAGGCCGGTAGATCCTTGACAGAGCCGGCTGGATTATTGCCTTCCATTTTGGCCAATATAGTATTGCTAGTTTGACCAGGTAAGCGTTGGAGTCTGGCTAAAGGCGCGTTACGAACAAAAGATTCAATAGTAGGAAATGTCATTGTAGTCAGTCCAATTTGAGAAGATGGGTTGAATTATCCCATAAAAACAGCTATTCGACATAATACCGAGTTAATCCAGTCTATTACAGAACAGGATTATAGGTTATTATGCTCACAATTAATAAACTAACAAAACACTCGACAAATAATAACACTGAGCCTCCATGAACACAGCTGAAATTACCAGAGTTAAAAACTATTTGCTTACCTTACAGAATCATATTTGTGCCGCATTGGAAAATGAAGAGCCTCAAGTACGTTTTGCTGAGGATGTTTGGGAGCGAGCCGAGGGTGGTGGTGGGCGCAGTCGTATTTTAGAAAATGGCCAGGTGTTTGAACAAGCCGGTGTTAATTTTTCGTATGTGAGAGGCATCAGTTTGCCTGCTTCTGCAACCGCTAGACGGCCCGAATTAGCCAATCGACAATTTCATGCCATGGGCGTGTCTTTAGTGATACATCCTAGAAATCCTTTCGTACCGACTTCTCATGCGAATGTGCGGTTTTTAATCGCAGAAAGTGCTAATGAACCTGCCATTTGGTGGTTTGGGGGCGGTTTTGATTTAACGCCTTTTTATCCCTTTGAGGAAGATGTGGTGCATTGGCATAGTACCGCTCGTGAGGCCTGCGAACCGTTTGGCATGAAGGTTTATCCTACTTATAAAAAATGGTGTGATGAATACTTTTATTTACCGCACCGTCAAGAAACTCGCGGTGTGGGTGGTTTGTTTTTTGATGATTTAAATGAATGGGACTTTGAGCTGTGCTTTGCGTTTATGCAAAGTGTGGGTAATCATTATACAGAAGCCTATTTACCCATTGTACAACAGCGTAAAGACACCCCTTATACTGAAGCACAGCGTGATTTTCAGTTATATCGGCGTGGCCGCTATGTAGAGTTTAACTTGGTTTATGATCGTGGCACATTGTTTGGCTTGCAATCCAATGGCCGTACAGAATCTATTTTGATGTCTATGCCACCCTTAGCGCGATGGCAATATAATTGGTCACCTGAAGCAGGGACGCCAGAAGCGTTATTGTATGAGCGTTATTTAAAGCCACAAAATTGGTTAAATCTTTAATCCACCCTATCTATATAACTACAACTATAGGAACAGAGTAATGCAGGGCGCTTTAAGTAAAATGCACACCCAATTAGGAGAGGTTGTTCAATATCATTTGGATTTGGGTGGCGAACATGTTTCATTAAATTCCTTAATCGGACACACGATTAAATTACGCTATCTGGGTCAGATCAGTTGCGTGAGTTGCCAGCGCAGCATTAAAAAAAGCTTTAATCAAGGCTATTGTTACCCTTGTTTTAGCACCTTAGCGCAATGTGACATGTGTATCATGAAGCCTGAAACCTGTCATTATGAAGCGGGCACGTGTCGAGAACCGAAATGGGGTAAGAGTTTTTGTTTTCAGCCTCATATTGTGTATTTGGCTAACTCCAGTGGCATTAAAGTCGGCATTACCCGCGAAACTCAAACACCAACGCGTTGGATGGATCAGGGCGCGGTGCAAGCCTTACCCATTTTTAAAGTGCATTCCAGATTGCAATCCGGTTTAATAGAAGTCGCCTTTGCTAAACACGTCAGTGATAAAACCAGTTGGCAACAAATGCTTAAAAGTCGAGCGCCTTCAACAGATCTTCACGCTAAACGTGATGAACTGATGACGCTCTGCCGAGCAGACCTTTTAGACATTGTGGAGCGCTTTTCATTGGCAGAGCTTACTTTTTTAGCCGACGCTGAGACGATTGAGATTAATTACCCAGTTGAGCACTATCCGACGAAAATTAAATCGTATAACTTAGATAAAGACCCTATTGTGACCGGCGTATTGTTAGGCGTTAAAGGTCAATATCTTTTACTAGATACCGGTGTGATCAATATTCGTAAGTTTTCGGGGTATCAAATTGAGCTTTCTGCTTGAATTATGAAGGGCGTGTTAAAACCTCCGACGTTTTATTTGCTATAATTAGCAGCCATTCATTGCAATCCAATAAAAATATAGCAAGCACTGCTAATTATGCCAAAACGCCTGACCGCTAGAGAACAGAAAGTAAAAAAAAGCTTACTGGGCTATTTAAAACTCTACATTATCGTCGTGTTTTTGTGCGTATGCGTGGCGATTGGGTTTTTGGTGCGTGATGAAATTAAAACCTCACGGTACCAAGCCGAATATCTTTCCTCTATTAGTCAACAACTGGACTTTAAATTAGCCTCAGGTCCTAGTCATTCTATTCGTTATCCAGAATATGGCCCTTATGATCAAAGAATGGGCTATACCGCTTTACCTGAAGTGATTAAACGCCTAGAAAATGCCGGCTTTAAGGTCACTTCACAAGCCTCATTTTCCCCCATGATGACAGAATTGGCCGACTATGGCCTGTTCAATATTTATCATGAAAAGACCCAAGCCGGTCTGCGCATTGTTGATAAGTCAGATCAGTTGATTTTTAATTCAGTCTTTCCGGCCTTCGGTTATCCCAACTTTAAATCCGTCCCCCCCGTTATTATGGGTACCTTAGTGTTTATTGAGAATAGAGAGCTACTCAATGATGCTAATGTCACGGTCAATCCCGCTATTGAATGGGATCGTTTAGGTTTTGCCAGTTTACAATTGATGGCCCATAAATTAGGTGCCACCAGTGCTATTCCCGGTGGCAGTACCTTGGCGACCCAGTTAGAGAAATATCGACATTCCGAGCACGGTTATACGAATTCTCTGGTCGATAAATTTCGGCAAATGGGTACCGCGTCTTTACGCGCGTATTTGATGGGCCCCGATACGCGAGAAATGCGCCAAGAAATTGCCTTGTCGTATTTAAATTCAATGCCCTTAGCCGCGACCCCTAAAATAGGTGAAGTACACGGTTTAGGCGATGGCTTATACGCGTGGTTTGGAGCGGACTTTAATGAGGTTAATCGGTTATTAAGTCCAGACGCCTTAAAGCCCCCTAAACGCATTTCGCGTCAGCAAGCGATTGCCTATCGACAAGTATTAAATATATTTTTATCGCAACGGCGTCCGACTTATTTACTGGGGCGTGGCTATGAGGTGTTGCAAGGCTTAACCAATAAATATATCGCCATACTGGCTAAACAAGGCGTTATCTCAGAGTCCTTAAGAGATGCCGTATTAAAGGTAGATAGTCAGCGTCCGGTGAAAGCAGAAGACGCCCCCCCTTTGCATTTCTTTACAGAAAAGAAAACTCAAAATGTATTAAGAGCCCGCTTGGCTAATACCTTGGGCGTTAAGTCCAATTACGATTTAGACCGGTTAGATTTAACGGTAAAAAGTACCTTAGATTATTCCACGCAGCAGGCAGTGACTAAAGCCTTAAAACTGTTAAGTAAGACGAGTGAAGCCAGTAAGGCCGGTATTTTGGGCTTTAGAATGTTAAATGAAAGCATGGATCTCAAGCCGATTGTGTACAGTTTGATGCTGTATGAAAAGTCAAGTACAGGCAACTTATTAAGAATCCAAACCGATAACTTTGATCAACCCCTAGATATTAACGAAGGTATTCGGATCGATTTAGGGTCCACTTCTAAACTGCGTACCATGGTGCATTATTTAGAGTTAGTGACCAATGTGTATCAGCAATACCGACATTTTTCGGCTCGAGCGCTAGAGCAATTGGATTTACATCCACGGGATTATATTAGTGCTTGGGTGATTGAGCAGTTAAAAGCATCTCCAAAGATTAGCCTAGAGACCTTGTTGAAATTAGCGTTGGATAAAAATTATTCAGCCAATCCCAATGAATACTTTTTTACGGGTGGAGGCTTACATCATTTTAATAACTTTACCCCGAATGAAAATGTTGACGCCATGTCGGTGCGCAATGCCTTAAAAGATTCGGTTAACCTCGTGTTTATTCGTTTGATGCGAGATATTGTTTATCATCATCTGTATAAAATAGACGGGATTGCGCGTTGGCTGGATACGCCAGACAGCCCTAGACGCCGCGAATATTTAGAGCGCTTTGCAGATGATGAAGGACAGGTCTATTTACAACGTTTTTATGGGCGCTATGAAGGTAAAACACCTGAAGAAGCGCTGGAAATGTTGGTAGATAGAGTATTCCCCAAACCTTCTCGTTTAACCATGCTGTTTAGAGCCATTTATCCTAATAAAGATGAGATGGCGTTGCAGGCGTTTCTTAAAAAGAATGTGGATAAAGCCGCACTCGCCAAAGAAGATATCTACGAGTTGTATGATAAGTATTCGGTAGAAGACTTTGACTTACAAGATCAGGGCTACATTACCAAAATACATCCTTTGGAACTTTGGTTAGTGGGGTATTTAGCCGAAAACCCAAAGGCGACTCGAAAAGAGATTATTGAAGCCAGTGCAGAACCTCGGCAAGAAGTCTATCGATGGTTATTTGATAATCATCGCAAGAATGCGCAACAACAACGCATTATGACCATGCTGGAAGAAGAAGCTTTTAATAAGATTCATACCGCTTGGAAACGGGTGGGTTATCCCTTTGAAGAGTTAACGCCTTCTTATGCCACCTCGATTGGAGCTTCGGGTGATAGACCCGCCGCTTTAGCCGATTTGATGGGCATTATTGTCAATGATGGGGTTAGACTGCCTGCCGTTCGTTTTGAGAGTTTACATTACGGGCAAGGCACGCCTTACGAAACTATTTTAAGTAAAGCCCCTGATTTAGGTGAGCGTATCTTTGATCCAGAAATCGCAAAAGCCACCCGAGGTGCTTTAATCGGTGTGGTGGCAGGTGGTACTGCAAACCGATTGAACGGTGTTTATAAAGATGCCAACGATCAAGTATTGGCTGTGGGTGGAAAAACCGGTACAGGCGATCATCGTAAGCAAGTCTGGGGGCCGGGTGGAACGTTATTAGAGTCAAGATTTATTAGTCGTGCGGCCACCTTTACCTTTTTTATAGGGGAGCGGTTCTTTGGGGTGATTACAGCGTATGTGGAAGGGAGTAATGCCGGGCAGTATCATTTTACCAGCTCTATGCCGGTACAAATCATGAAGTTTTTAAAGCCCACCTTATCGCCCTTGATTAACGGCACCGAACTTAATAAAACGCCTGTAGTTGAGGAAGATAATGAGACTGACTCGCCGGTTACCGTTAATTTAGAACAAAAAGATAAACCTGATCTACAGCCAGAGGTGCTTTCAGCGCCTGAAACAGACGCGCCGGATGTGGTGGTGCCTAAATTGAAACCAAAACCTAAGCCAAGGCCGAGAGTGGTGGTACCTCCAGTGACAGAGCCAGAGGTTGCACCTATTGAGGTACCGGCACCGGTGATGGCGCCCGTGCCTTTTCAGGAAGTGATGCCCTCTCCACCCTCCCAGTATTCACGTCCTGTTCCAAAGCCATTCGTTAATCCAGTGCCTGCGCCTAATACTGAACAGCGAACCGTGTCTGCACCCGTAGCACCGGCGGTACCTAATGGGGTGAAAAAACCGGTTTCAGTCCCTACAAACTCAATAGGATCAGCCGTGCGTAATGGCACGCAGCGGCCGTTGCAAACACCAGGCGTAACACCCAACAACAGTCAAAGACCCTTCTCTACGCCTACACAGTCGGTCGCACCTAATAGTTTACCAAGACCTTTGTCAGCACCTAGCGCAGCAGTCGTTCCTAATAGTTTACCAAGACCTTTGTCAGCACCTAGCACAGCAGTCGTTCCTAATAGCGTGTCGAGATCTACGCCTGCACCCACCAAAACGGCAGTGGCACCAAAATCATCGCCGGCCATCTCTTCAATACCGTCTATACCCAAACCTGATGCACCTAGCCCAGTCCCCAAACCCTTAGAGACCGAGAAGGCAACTTCAACACCTAAGACTGAGAGTGCAACCCGCTATTATCATCCGCCCTAGGGTTGATCTGCATAGCGAGTCTCAAGCGCGGATAGTTCTGTCAGGGTATTAATATTACAAAAGATAGCGGCCTCATCACTAAAATCAACAGTGATGTAGGGCTGAGCCTTTAACCAAAGCTCTACTTTGCGTTCTCCTGAAGCCAAATAGCTTTCAAGACTGTCCTTTAAATGCGTCTTTAACACTAAAAACACCGGATGTAAGCGCTCACCATCAAAGGGGATAGCCACATCTGCACTAAACTTCCGGTAATGTGTTAACAGTTTAAGTACCTGGGGCGCCTTAATCAGCGGCGAGTCACACGGTAACACGATTAAGGATTCGGCCGTCGTGGCTTTCATCGCACTTAAGATACCCGCCAAAGGGCCCGAAAAGTCCGGGCTTAAATCAGTAATCACCGGTAGCCCAAAATCTTGATAGCGATCAAGGTTTCGATTGGCATTAATAAAAGTAGGTGAGGTGAGGGCGGATAGGGTCGCGATGGGATAACTGACTAAAGGCTGACCTTGATACAGTACCAGACCTTTGTCGGTATGATTCATCCGACTGGCTTGCCCCCCCGCTAAAATCACTCCCGCAAGAGTCGATTGAGTATTCATGATGTTTAATATGACTGACAATAGAGTATTTGAAGCAATTTAAGTTAAAATGAAAGAGATTATTACTTTTTTACTATACGGAGCACCGTCTTACCTATGAAAACCAAGTTTCTTGTTTTTGCATCAGCGTTGTCTTTAATGACTATTATAACCGGTTGTGCCACCGCACCCGAAAAAACGGCTGAACAAGCACCTGTGGAAGTGGCCACGATAACCAATGATTATCCAACCCGAGATCGTGTTGAATATGTCTTAAATTGTATCGCTCAACATGGTGGCTTAAATTACATCAACCAGTATGCCTGTGGCTGTAAATTGGATAAACTGGCAGAGAAATTATCGTTTAGTGATTTTGAAGCCGCTAAAACTTTCACTTATTTAAGTAAAGGCCAAACCGGTGATGCCGGAGCCGTGTTCCGTGATCCTAAGCAATCAAAAGATTTACGTACCCGATTGAAAGAAGCCGAAGCTTCAGCAGAGAAAAGCTGTTTTATAAAATAGGATTGATTGATTGATTGATTGATGGTTAAAAACGCCCGGTTAACTGGGCGTTTTTATGAGAGAAACACCCCCACGGGCGTGGGGAAGACGCGGCCTAATGCCTGCGATACGGCTTGGATACATTCTGATCTCATAACTTACTCGTTAATCTGTGTCGACAGTAGATAGCCATTACGACTACATTGATAGGCATAAACTTATTTATCTGGCGCTTAATCACATGTCTACCCTAACTTTTGATACTTTAAAATTTGCCAACAAGCTTAAGTCTGCTGGCGTTCCTGAGAAGCAAGCAGAGGCCGAAGCAGAGGCGTTATCTGAAGCGCTTGAGGTTAATCTAAAAGATTTAGTCACTAAAGAATACCTAGACACTAAGTTTCAAAAAGAGCTTGCCCCCATATTAACTGATCTGGCCGTCTTAAAAGCTGACTCAATAACGCTTAAATGGATGATGGGTATCTTAATTGCAGGCGTTATGTCCATTGTCATCAAGACCTTTTTCTCATAAATCACCAAACTTTAAAAAACAGGTTATAGCAGAACTGGTTGCGGTATCGGCTTGGTCAGCAAAGGCCGCTTCTTCGTCGGCGCGCGCCATCAATTCTGCGGCAGTACCTGTGTCGGTGCTGCCGTCATCATGTTCAATCTCGAAGAGTTTGTCGGCGGGGATGTCTGGAATGGATTCGCGGGCGGCGGTTATTTCGGGGGATTCATTTTTTATTGCATTGACTGGTGTTTGGTTTATACTTTCATCTAGGACTTGGTTGAGCTTTGGAAAGTCGGCTGCCGCGTGAGCTTGGTCTTGACCAGGTAAAGCAAGATGAAGGGAATTAGATGGCTTGCTGTCTAGCTGCTGTCCCTCCGACCGAGCAGTCTCTATTATTTTCTTAAGATTCCTAGCCTTTTTTAAACTTCTATCATCGCCTGTCATTGATGAAACGACATCTATTCCCTTGCCGTTTGCAGAAACCTCAACAACAGTAGCTCCCCGTTTATTTTTATCATTTTCATGATCAATATCTTTTAGGACTAGATATGCCCTATCTTTATTAGCTGGACTATTTGGGTTTGGTAAAACTTCATCAGCTTTTAGCACTCCATTTTCTAATCTGGCTAATACCTCTTTTGCAATATCTGGCCGAGAAGGTCTGAGAAGGTCACTAGAAACACCCCCACGGGCGTGGGGAAGACCTGTGTACTGTGACATAACTAACTCCCAAAAAAGAAACACCCCCACGGGCGTGGGGAAGACTGGTTTTACCCAGGAACTCAGCCAGCTCTTTTGGAAACACCCCCACGGGCGTGGGGAAGACCAGAGTGGCTCTTATAGCCGAAATACTCATGGAGAAACACCCCCACGGGCGTGGGGAAGACTAAAAGGTCTTACAACTTCTGAGGTCTTAATCGGAAACACCCCCACGGGCGTGGGGAAGACACCTGCTTATATCCAGTACAAAGTTACCAGCCAGAAACACCCCCACGGGCGTGGGGAAGACTTTCAGGCATAAAAAAACCAGCGGTTAAGCTGGTTTTGGTGATTGGTAAAGCGGAGATATTAGGCGAAGAATGTTTTTAAGACTAGAGACATAACACCAGCAATTAATATGCCGATCATCCACTTTAGAACGGCTAGATCTGTTTTAAGTGGTGATAGTGCTATTTCTAAATCATCTTTAGTGACTAATTTAATTTGAGCATCTGCAATAACACGCACAACAGCCTCGGCTTGCTCTTGTGGTATGCCTGCGGTTTTGAGCTTGTCTACCAGCTCTAAGGTGTCAAATGTAATGGTTGTCATTGGTTGTCCTCAAGAACATCACCACCACATTCTATTTCAATAATAGATATGATCTCACCTACAGACAATTCGGGCAGTGCTTTTTCACACAACTCTAGCCATTTAGATTCTGGGTTATTTTTTATGATATCAGCAATTATATTGCCTCCATCAGCGTTATTAATCATTTTAACCATCCAAGTTTTTCAAATATATTATCAATAGCTGTGCTTATAGGTGCAAAATCAGCCTCATTCCATTGAGAGTTACTATATGGACTATAAGACCTTTCAGTAATAACTTTGCTTTGAGTTATCATATTAACATTACCACTTTTCTGTCCAACCCATTGGGCGTAAGATCTGGCCCATTGCTCATGTGTACTTAAATAATATCTAACATCTTTTTGTATAAATGCTCTGTCACCTACCATTCCTTTAAGGTTCATTGTAGCGCTACTGTTAGCAATTGCAAGCCTCCATTCTTCCATTATAGTTGAGTTGATAGACGAGTAATATCCGCTTGTTTTCGGTATAACTTGATTATCAATAAAATGACCGATTTCATGCGCTATTGTCATTTCTGGATTAACTGATACTTTTGATAATTTTATTTCAATAGGCTTGTTTCCATTAGGATAAAAGCTATATTGGCCTTGAAATTTAGCACTAACACTGTCCTTTATTGGAATTACTGGCAGGTTTTCAATATTGTGTATTTTATCAATCTCAGCTAGTGTTATCTTTGACGCATTATAAGCACGTCCTGATTTAGGAATAATAAAAGAATCACTAACATTAGGTAACACTTTAACCGGCATTGCTTGCCCATACTTCTTTCTCAACTCTGACAACGTCAATGGCTGTCCACCGCTTATCATCTGATCCATTGT
>CAIPDT010000038.1 GCA_903863905.1 uncultured Methylococcaceae bacterium | reverse complement strand
TGTGTATACACTTTGCCAAGTGAAGTATTGTCAAACCTAAATCGGTTTAAGATTTCTTGATATATTTTTTGCTAACGCAACCTCGTACGCGTTTATAGCTAGGGTAAATCTTGTATAGATATCTTTCATAGAAATATCAATGCCAAGTGAAAAGAAGCCTTCATCGTCTAAATCGAGTGGAATATCGCCGGTCAATACGGCTTTTGCATAATCTTCACCATTCTCACCAAATGTTGATGCTAACTGCAACAGATCGCCGATATTAAATTTTCCTGTGCATAGCATGAAGTCAATATCGAATAGATCTCTTGATTTGATGCGCTTTTCAATAAGTATTGATTTTGTAGCGAAAATACCTGCCACTGACAGGACTTTAAAGTTAACGCCTGCAGCACCCTCGGAATGATTAAGAATCAACTTCTTCAAATAAATTTGGAATGATTCTGGATAGGTTAATGCCACAAAAGTTAACTTCACTTTCCCATCAACAACGTAATCTCTGACGTGATCCAGAAGGTTGCGTCCGTTAATTTTGGCTTGTACTATTTTCGACTGGCTCATTGCCAGTTTCACAGAGTGCCCGTTAGCCACAAGAATGTTAATTACGGTAGATACAGCGCTACCACTAATAGTTTCACTGAGTGTAGCGAAATCAATATCTTCGCTTGGTCTGTGCCCTGACTGAATGGCAAGCGCGGTTTCGCCAATCAAGTAAAAACATTCAGGCAATCCCTGCTTAAGCAATTCTTGAAGAATTAATCTTGTCTCAGCAGGCAATATGTCTAAATTTAAACTCACGATATCGCCTCCTTAATATTATTCATAGACCGCGCTTCAATAGGGTTTAACTCTTCACCAAGTTTCATTTTAAGTAGGATATTAAATACAAAATCAAAGCCAAACCTGCAGCAAACTACAACCACATCATGAAATATAAATCGATCAAGCACTTTTTCGACAATCAATTCATCTGACATAAATCCAAGTGACCAGTCATAAGGAAATTCCAATCCCAAAAGCTCGCACCTCCGTAAGTTTCTATTGATCTGTGTATTCGCGGTGCCAGAAGTCATGACTGGAAGATCTAGTAAATTAACACGCATACCAACAGCAGTGGCCATTGATTGAATATCACTTAAGCGCATATCTCCTCGCTTCTTTGCGCGAGAGAAAGCTTCTGGGGACATACCAATACTCGCAGCTAATTCTGATTGCGTTTTCTTTAGCGCTTTGGCTTTTGCGATAATTGCATTAATAATATTAGACATATTAACTTTTAAGTTAATTAAATTAAGTATTACTATACTAATATTGATTAAAAAGTCAATTAATTTAGATAAAAAAGCTATTTGTTAAATATGGGTGCTTGGTTACACTTCTCATATTTTTTTGTAGTAACATTTTTACATTGGTGATGAAGGAGAAGATGATTGAAAATCGATGGTGATTACGCAACATGCATAACCAAATATTCCATAAATAACAGACCTATATTAACGAATTGAGAACTGCATGAATCAACATATACAGCAATTACTTGATCAAATCACTGTGCTTGAAGATGACCTTCGTAACGCCTTGAACGAGCAACCTTCGACTATATTTTTTCAAATAAACGGTAAGCGCGTAAAGTTTGAAAAAAACATGCAGGAAACGCATCGGCGCTTAAAACTTAACTTCTTTCGCTGGTTGGTAACAGATAGGCC
>CAIPDT010000037.1 GCA_903863905.1 uncultured Methylococcaceae bacterium | reverse complement strand
GGTTCCAGTTGCTTTTATGCTTTTTCCAATCAGAAACGTCACGGTTCCAGTTGCTTTTATGCTTTTTCCAATCAGAAACGTCACGGTTCCAATTGCTTTTATGCTTTTTCCAATCAGAAACGTCACGGTTCCAGTTGCTTTTATGCTTTTTCCAATCAGAAACGTTACGGTTCCAGTCGTGGTAGGGTTTTTCCCAGACGGAATGAACCTTAACGCTGTTGTTTCAGCATTTTTGTCGGTTAGAAGTCACCTTAATGTCATGACGTTAAGCGGTATTATCGGTAGGAGAGGCTTTAGCCTCGATTATTGAGGTGATAGGCGATACAGTTTAAGCAAATTCCGAGGTCTTTACGCCCTTATGATTCGTATAGACAATAAGTAGGCTTTACGACTACATTGGTGCTCATAAAACGATTCCTTTGGAGCACCTCAGATGGCCACTGTCACTTTTGATGCCTTAAAATTGTTCGCATATTGAAAGCAGCAGGCGTTCCTGAAAATCAAGCAGAGGCCCTTTCAGAAGCGTTTAGAGACGCTCAAAGTGACGCTGAATTAACTACAAAATATGACCTTAAAGAGCTTAAGTTACGTCTTGAAGCAAAAATCAATGAGGTTAAATATGACAAGATCATATGGATAGCCGGGATGGCTTGTTTAATCGTGTTTATATGAGGTCGTTTGTAGTTTAGTTTGCATAATGGACTGAAGCCAGTGCAGCTGTTTTATATTCTTCGCTTTAATAATATCGATTCGAAATATCATTGACGGCACTCGCGCATGTGTTTATAGTATTGATTCGATATTATAGACCTGGGTCATCGGGATGTTGATATCAATGTTGAGGTATTTATAGGTGATTTAAAATAATAAAAAGGTGAACACTATGAATGAGGAAATAGAACAAAAAGATAGGTTCTGGTTATACGTGGCTCTTGCGGTATTGGTAATAGTGACCGGTATTTTATTAATCAAGCAGAGCGAGAATAAAAAGTTTGCCCCAATCAAACAGCAAGTAGAAGAAGAAAATGCACAAATGCATATTAGGGTGCTGAACTAACCGTAGTTTGATGGTTCAATCGATCACTATTGCTTAAATAATAATCAGGAGAGAGGCATGAAAATTAAGGTAATTAGTTTATTCGCTTTATTGGTTCTGGGTTCAAATACGGTATTAGCTACAGAATATATTTATCGAGATCTTATGGCCAATACGTTATCTTCACCCAGTTGTGCGCCAGAAGTGGAAGCAATTGCACAGGCAGTAAAACCCTATAATCTTAAAAATTACAGTAAAAGATTTTGCCAAACACAGGGGTATGGTTGGCATGTAGAGGCCATAAAGGATAATGGTAATGCCATTTGTCGGGATTGTGGTGGTGTGAATTTAGGTAAGAAACAATGCCATTTAGAAGACGTAGTGGTTACCTGCAAGCGTATTAAACCAGGTTCGGTAGGTATGTTACCGGGGAAAAGTTAAAATTAGGAATAAGTGTAGAGCAAGAGTGCTATTAAGAATTCTTGCTCTTTATTAAAGGCACTTATTTAAAGCGTTTATACGCATGGACCAAGAAGATTAATGAACCTCACTTACTTCCCAACCGCCCCCTAAGGCTTTATAAACAGATGTTAACGCAGTGGCGGTAGCGGTTTCGCTTTGCGCTAGATTGTCTTGATCTTGCAGTAACCGTAATTCAGTATCTAAGACGGTTAAAAAGTCACTGACCCCTTCATTAAAGCGGAGATGTGCCAATTCATCGGCTTTGATACTGGCTTGTGCAGCCGAAGCTAATAAAGCTTGGCGTGCGCGTTCTCGATTATAGCTTTCTAAGGCGTTTTCAGTTTCTTCTAAGGCGGTCAGCACGGTTTGTTGATACTGGGCTAAACTGGATTCTGCATTGGCATTCGCGGCTTTGATACGGGCATAAACATGGCCTAAATCTAAGGCGGCCCAACTAATTCTTGGGCCCAAGTTATAGGCATCAGAACCTTTCGCACCGACAGACGATAGCATGCTGGCTTCTAAGGCAACAGTACCCACAAAGGTTACACGCGGAAAAAGATCGGCGGTGGCAACGCCAATGCTGGCGGTGGCGGCTGCTAATGAACGTTCTGCAATACGAATATCAGGACGACGGCGTAATAACTCGGCTGGATTACCGATCTGAATGGTCTCAGGAATGTGTGGTAAAGGTGCCGCTTGAGACAAGGTTTGGGTTAAACTGTCGGGTAGTTGACCGGTTAATACACTGAGTCGATGAATCGCGCGATAAATGCCGGCTTCCAAGGGGGGAATAAGAGCGCGGGTAGATTCTAACTGGGCCAGTTCTCGGGAGGTATCTAGTTCCGTACCCCGTCCAGCATCTAATCTAATTTGGGTGATTTCTAGGGTTTTAATTTGATTGTCGGTATTTTTCTTGGCGACAGCTAATTGATTTTGTAGACCGCGTAATTCGAAATAATTTCTAGCCACTTCGGCAATTAAACTGACACTTAAATCGCGTAAAGTCGCTTCTTGAATCTCGACTTCATCCGTACTGGCTTCAACACTACGTCTGACACGGCCAAATAAATCTAACTCCCATTGCGCATCAAAACCGACATTGTAAAGTTTCAAGGTGCGGGGTGCGTAAGAGAGGTTGTTTAAAGCCCCGACGCTACGTTTTTGATCAATATAATTGGCATGTGAACTTACAATAGGCGCCAAATTAAGGGCGGCTTGCAAATACAGGGCTCGGGCTTCTTGAATATTGGCTCTGGCCGCTTTTAAATTAAGATTGTGGTGTATCGTTTGATCAACCAGCGTATTAAGTTGCTTATCTTTAAATAAAGTCCACCAATTAACTTCGATACCGTGTGCTGAAAACTCAGGAGTCACCGCTCGGCTAAAGGCTTTAGGTGTTTCGGTGTTCGGTTGTTTATAGTCGGGGCCAACGGCACATGCTGGTAATAAGCCCACCATTAAAACAGTGATTATAAAGCTGGGTTTTATATGGGCTAAACTCATAGCTCAATTCCTGAGTGTGAGGGCTTCTGTTCGAATTTAGGTGTTGTAGGCTTGTTACGTTGTGAGAAGGCTTGCACAGCGACAAAAAATACCGGGGTTAACAATAGGCCAAAGAAGGTGACGCCTATCATGCCGCTAAATACGGCGGTGCCTAATAAACGGCGCGATTCGGCACCGGCTCCCGTGGCAACCACTAAGGGAAATACGCCCATGATAAATGCAAACGAGGTCATTAAAATGGGACGTAACCGAATTCTTGACGCCTCCTTAGCGGCTTCATAAGCACTGAGTCCCTGTTCTTGTCGTCGTTTAGCAAATTCTACAATTAGAATGGCATTCTTACTGGCCAGACCCACTAAGACAATAAAGCCGATTTGGGTAAAGATATTATTATCCATGTGATTTAACCACACCCCAGCCATGGACGATAAGATACACATGGGCACAATCAGAATAACTGCAAACGGCAAGGACCAACTCTCATATTGTGCCGCGAGGGCTAAAAATACAAAAATAACACTTAATGGAAAGACTAATAAGGCTACGTTGCCGGCCAGCACTTGTTGTAAACTAAGTTCTGTCCATTCAAAATCGAAGCCCGGCGGCAGGGACTTTGCCATTAAAGTGTTCATGGTATCAATCGCTTGACTGGTACTGACTCCGGGTAAGGTGCTACCATTAATTTCTGCCGCTGGATACATGTTATAGCGGGTAATTTTATCTGGGCCATTAATTTCTTTGATATCCATTAAAGACCCTAAGGGCACCATCCCTCCTTGTAAGTTACGGGTCTTTAATTTAAGAATATCTTCTGGCTTCATTCTAAACTCTGAATCAGCTTGTGCCATGACCTGATAAGTGCGACCGAAGCGGTTAAAATCATTGACGTACAGCGAGCCTAGATAAATCTGCAAAGTATCAAACACATCTTTTAAGAGTACATCCATAGATTTGACCCGGGTGCGGTCAACGTCTAAGAATAATTGTGGTACGCTGGTTCTAAAGGTGGTAAATAGACCCGTGAGTCCAGGTTCTTTATTGCCTAAATTGATTAAATCGGCGTTAACTCGTTTTAAAGCTACAAGGCCCTCGCTGTTTCTATCTTGAATTTGTAATTTAAAACCGCCGACGGAACTCATTCCTCTTATCGGTGGGGGGGCAAATACTTTGATATTGGCATCATCGATTATAGAGAGGCGTTTTTGGAGGTTTTCGATCACTCTATCCGCATACAGTTCTGGATGGCCGGCGCGTTGATCAAAATCTTTTAAAGTCGCAAAGAGTGTGGCAACGTTAGATTGACTGGCACCGCTTAAAATGGAAAATCCGGCGTAGGCATTTACATGGTTAACACCGTCTGTTTCTAAAATAATTTGGGTGGCTTGTTTAACAACGGCTTGTGAACGCGCTAGGGAGGCCGCATCTGGCAATTGCGCATACAGAATTAGGTAGCCTTGATCTTGTTGCGGAATAAAGCCAGTCGGTACTTTTTCAAAGGCTAAAAAGTTGAGGCCACAAAGCCCAGCATAAACCACCAACACGACTGAGGTCATTCTAATTAAACGTCCGACTAAGCCAGAATAGGCGTTGCCAAAGCGTTCAAAGAAGCGATTGAAGCGGGTAAAAAACCAGCCAAATAAGGTATCAATGATTCGAGTGAGTTTATCTTTATCGCCATGCGCACGATCGAGTAACAAGGTGCATAAGGCTGGGCTGAGCGTTAAAGAGTTAAAGGCTGAAATGACGGTAGATACGGCGATAGTAAGGGCAAATTGTTTGTAGAACGCGCCAGAAACTCCAGTAATAAAGGCAGTAGGTACAAATACCGCGACTAACACTAAGGCAGTCGCAATAATAGGCCCGACTACTTCTGTCATCGCGAGGCGGGTCGCTTCTCGGGCGGAGAGTCCTTCGGCAATATGGCGCTCAACATTTTCGACCACGACAATGGCGTCATCCACCACAATGCCAATGGCTAAGACCATGCCGAATAAGGATAAAGTATTGAGCGTTAGGCCCATTGCTGACATAACGGCAAAGGTACCAATTAAGGAAACGGGAACGGCTAATAAGGGGATAATTGTAGCACGCCAGTTTTGTAGAAAAATAACCACCACGATAACGACTAACAATAAGGCTTCAAACAAGGTCTTAGTGACTGCTTTGATCGATTGTTGAACGAAGACCACGGTATCGTAAATCATTTTGTAATCTAAGCCTTCTGGGAAACGTTTTTTCAGCTTGACCATGGCTTCTACAACGGCTTTTTTGGTATCCAAGGCATTGGAACCGGGTAGTTGAAAAATAGCCAACCCTACAGATTCTTGGCCATCAAGCACCAAGCCCGAGTTATAATCTTTGGCGCCTAATTCAATACGAGCCACATCTTTAAGATAGGTGACTTGCCCCTCTTTGCCTTTTTTAATCACAATGTTAGCAAATTGTTCGGCGTTCATTAAGCGCCCTTGGGTAGTCACGGTATATTGAAAATCCGTCTTTTTCTGGCTAGGTTGTTGACCGACCACGCCCGCCGCTACTTGTATGTTTTGGTCTCTAATAGCGTTGACTACATCACTGGCTGTTAAGTTGCGGGCTGCAATTTGTTCAGGATTTAACCAAAGTCGCATACTGTAATCACGAGCTCCAAAAATCACAATGTCGCCCACACCGGGTAAGCGCGCCAAGGTGTCTTTCATTTGCAATAGCGCATAATTACTTAAATACACGCTGTCATAACGTTGATCTGGGGAGACTAAGTTAATGACTAGGCTTAAGTCGGGACTACGTTTTTTAACACTAATTCCTTGACGTCTGACGTCTTCGGGTAATTTGGGCTCAGCTAAAGCGACTCGGTTTTGCACTAAAACTTGTGCTTTATCAAGGTTTGTACCCGGTTTAAAAGCGACTGTTAGGGCCATATTGCCACTGTTGGTAGATTGGGAAGACATATACAGCATATCTTCTACACCATTCACTTCTTGTTCAATCGGCGTTGCGACCGTTTCTGCAACGACTTGAGAGTTGGCGCCTGCATAGGTGGTGCTGATCACTACCGTCGGTGGGGCAATCTCTGGATATTGCATGACGGGTAAAGTAATTAAGGCAAGGCTACCGACTAAGACTATTAATATAGAGAGTACCGCTGCAAAAATAGGTCGATCGATAAAAAAATGTGCAAATTTATTCATTGCTTATTACTCGGCCTTTGAGGGAGTCAGTGAAATGCGTTCTGGATTAACTTGAACCCCTGGCATCATTTTTTGTAGACCTTCGATAATGATCCATTCTTGTGCTGTTAAGCCTGAAGTAATAACCCGATATTGTCCTATAGGAGCACCTAAGCTCACTTTACGGTATTCAACTTTGTTTTCCTGATTAACGACCCAGATAAAATGTTCAGCTTGGTCGGTTGCTACGGCTCTATCAGGAACTAAGAGGGCTGGGTAAGGTGAGCTTGCGCGAACTCGCATGCGTGCAAAAAAACCAGGACTTAGCAAATCATCAGGATTAGAAAATACGCCGCGTAAAGAGACAGTGCCGGTTGCTGTGTCAGCGCGTGGTGAAATATAATCGAGATAGCCTGTGTGTGGAAAATCTGCTTCGTCAGAAACAGCGAGCTGAGCAGGCATTTGTTCTGTATTTTTTGACTTATTACCCCTTTGCTGGGCTTGACGGCGATACTTGAGTGCTAAATGTTCGTCTGCATCAACATACACGTATACGGGGTCTGTTGACACTATAAAGGTTAAGCGGGTGGCGTCACCTCCGCCACCGCTGACTAGGTTGCCCTCGGTGATTAATTCTCTTCCTATGCGTCCATCGATGGGTGCGCGGATTTTGGTATATTCTAGGTTTAATTTAGCGGTATTAACATTGGCTTCAGCAGATTGTACAGAGGCTATGGAATCACGCGCCCCTTTGCTACGTGAGTCATGTTCTTCTTCTGAAATAGCCTTGCCTTTGAATAAGCGTTCGGCTCGCTCTAAGTCATTTTTGGCTAATTCACGTTTAACTTTGGCGCTTTCTAGTTCGGCTTGAGTGTATTGTAATTGGGCAATAAAAGGTTTTGGATCAATTTCAAATAAAAGATCGCCTTTGCTTACCTTGGAGCCAGCATTAAAGTTAATCCGTTCTAAATACCCGCTGACTCTGGCACGAATATCAACCGAGCTGACAGCATCTATGCGGCCGGTATATTCATCCCATTCGGTGACTTCTTGAGATAAGGGTTGTGCAATTTTTACATTAGGGGGTGGGGGCGTCTGAATATTTGAATGAGGTTGGTTATCGCAGCCTGTGCTAATAATTGAAATGCAGCCTATTAAACTCAAGTGTAATAGGTGTGAAACAAAACCGGACGCTACTGTGTTCATTGCTTTAAGGGTGTTGAGGAAGGTTAAAATGGGGTGGGGAATAGATCGTACCGATACATGAGTCGGTAAGTGTTTATTATAATGAAAGTTGAGTCATTAGGATGTGCATTTTACGTGTCTTTTGCATAAGTTAGGCTGTTTAAGACTATATATGTATAGAAGCAACTCTTGCCCTGTCTTTTTGGGGGGGGTGTAAGCCCTTCAGCTTCGGTTTTCCCAGTAGATCACGAGTCGCAATCTCCTTCTTTAAGATTGGGAGGTGGTATGAAACATAAGTAGTGTTGGCTGATGACGGATAGTAAAAAAGAATTAAATGAGATTAGTAGTTGACAATTATGACAGAGTCGATATAATGGACGGCTCATCAGGGAGATGTGGTTTTACTTAGAAAGGGACGAAAAAATTAATGTTAACAAGGTGTTGACATTCTGAGTTACCTCTGT
>CAIPDT010000036.1 GCA_903863905.1 uncultured Methylococcaceae bacterium | reverse complement strand
TGCGCCCGTCGCCGTTATTAACAGAGGTTTATCTCTATCGGCAACCGATTGATTTTCGTAAATCCTATCGAGGCTTATCGGCGCTTGTTGAGTGCGAACTAGGACATAATCCATTCGATGGCGGCCTGTTTGTGTTCTCTGGATCATTGCTCTAGCGAGGCAGTTTCAACTCTTAATTAATCTCATGCGAGAGCATCAACATACGGGCCTTGTCATCCAAGTTGATGAAACACGGATACAGGTACTCGAAACTGCTAAAGCGAATAACCTAGAACCCTATGGCTATTTAACTCAAATACTCAAAGCACTGCCTTATGCCGATACGGTTGAAAAAATTGAAGCTTTGTTACCGTGGAATTTTAAAAAAATGGCTTCTGCCGAATAAGGCAAGTACATCAAGAATTAACCGCTTACGTAATAGCCGAAACAGCAGTAAACCACCCTCGTCAGATCGTTTAAAAAAAAAACAAGAACGAAAAGATAATAACAGCAAAGAGCAGACCCAAAGAAATGAGCCGGGAGGGCAATTTGGACGGATCAGCACGACACTGCAAAAAGTTGACAAGCTTGCCAACTCTATAAAAAACAAATTCGTTTGCTACGCTTTAGCATAGAAAAATTGATAATTATAATATATAGGGTTGAACATGAAAAAAACATTAATCGCTTTAGCAATACTTGGTTTATCGGGCTGTTCTGTTTATAAGGTTTTGTCTCAAGACGGCCCAGCTGATCTTAATGGCTTGGGTGTTGGCTCTTCACGACAAGAATTAATTCAGCGTCTGGGGCCTCCAAAAATAACAGATATTGCGGCCAATGGTGATAAGCAAGATTTTTTTGAGTTTAGATCGGGTCTTCATGAAGCTACAAAAGTAAGGTTTTTACCTTACCTAGCCGCAGACGTCTTCACCCTAGGTTTGGCTGAAATTGTTTTGTATCCACTAGAATCGAGTCTATTTGATAGTGCAACGTGTACAGGGATTGCTACTTACGACCCTAAAATGAAGGTAAATACCTGGGAGCTTACTTTAAAGAAAAGTAGTAGCGCCCAAAGTTGCTAAGCTTTGTGGTGCCGGTTGAATTAATTGACTGAGTTGTATGGGTGCGTGCCAACGGTACTTGCCATTATAAGGTATGCCTCATACGTTTTTAAACTCGTGGTGATAGAGGGGTGATGGGTGAGTAGTTTATATTTGGATCGGAAGAATCTGGGCATCAAGTTAGATGGACAAACCTTAGCGTTATATGAAGAAGGCGTTAAAAAAGGCACGGTGCCGTTACATTTATTAGATCGTATCGTGTTAAGAGGTAATGTGCAGTTAGAGAGTCGGGTGTTGGGGGCTTTAACAGAACGCAATATCGGCTTAATCGTTTTATCAGGTCGAAATACCGAAGCCACCGCTATGTTGGCGGCTAAATCTCACAGTGATGCGGGTCGGCGCTTAGCGCAATACCAATTAATGTTGGATGAGGAACAGCGAAAACTCTTAGCCCGTTGGTTAATCTTGGTTAAAGTCCGAGCGCAGAGACGCTTTTTGAATGAAGCTTTAAGCGCCAGAGCGGATTTGCGTTATCCATTGTCGTCTGCCATAGAAACTATCACTGGCATTATGGGCCAATTAAAGGCTGACAATCTTGTGATGGCTTTAGAAAACATCCGAGGGTATGAGGGTGCGGCTGCGGCGGCCTATTTTGGTGGGTATAAACATCTCTTTGCTGATTCCTTAAACTTTACCGGTCGAAAGAAACGCCCACCCCCTGATCCGGTTAATGTGTGTTTGTCCTTAGGCTATACCTTATTACATTATGATGCGGTTAGGGCGTGCCAGATGGTTGGATTAGATAGCATGTTAGGGTTTTTTCATGATTTAAGCTTTGGTCGAGAGTCTTTAGCCTGCGATTTAATGGAACCGTTAAGACCCTTAATGGATGCCTGGATTTGGCAATTATTTAAAGATCGGCACCTGCGGCCAGAACACTTCTCTGATGATGTGGGTGGGCGTTGTCAGATGAACAAAGCCGGTCGGCAGGTTTTTTATGGCTATTATGAATCTAAAGCAGGGCCGGCACGGCGGTTATTAAGGCGTTATGGTTATGCGTTGTCTAAGCGCTTAACCGCGATGAACCTTTAATCCGTTTTGCTTAAGGTGCCCCTATGAAGAAGAGACAATTGTATATTGCGGCTTATGATATTTCTTGTAATCGACGCTTGCGGCGTGCCTTGTATGTGGTTCGGGGTTATGCGTCTGGGGGCCAAAAGTCTGCGTATGAATGTTTCTTAACACCGGCAGAAAAGGTGCTGTTGCTGGAAGAGGTGCGAGAAATTATTGATCCATTGGAAGATCGGTTTATCTTATTGAGGTTGGTGGGTGCTAAACATATTCAAACCTTGGGTAAGGCGGTGTTGCCGCAAGATGGTTCATTTTTTTATGTGGGGTAGGGGCTAAGTATGCGACCACTGTATATTGATGGGGTGCCAGGCTGTCGGGTGGTGTTGGATGAGCCAGCGTTAAGAATTGTGGTGCCTGATAAGGCGGATCAGTTGTTTCCTTTGTCACGTATTTCTAGGATTGTGTGTAAAGGCGTGGTGGAATGGTCAATGTCTGCCATGTTGGCGTGTACGGATGCCGGAATTAATTTAATATTCTTATATAAAAACGGTGATGTAAGGGCGCGATGGTTGAGTGTGGGCACTACTCGGCAATCATTGTCTCAACGTTTGATTGATCTGTTGGCACGTGCGGACGGTTTAGAGCGTTATGAAAACTGGTATTTATCGATGTATAAACTAGCGGTTCGCAGTTGTGCGAGGAAGTTGAATTTTGACAACTGGCGGGAGATTCCGATTAAGGAAATGGAGCAGTTTGTGATGTCGAATTTATCGGTGGCGGGTAAGTATCAGGTTAAATTAATGCTGGGTATTGTGCATAGTGAGTTATTGGTGTTGTTAACCGACAGTGATTTTGGTTGTGATGATGAGGCGATCTTGTCAGAGCAATTAGATTTGGCAGCGGATATGAGTAAGTTGTTGCTGTGGGACTTTTATCCGTCGTTATTAAAAGCGGATAAAGCAAATGTTGATAAACCGTTTGCCGACATGGCGTTGTTATATCAACAGCGAGAAGACCATGTGTATTTGTTGTTTAAAAGTACCGTGAGTAAGTTGCAACAGTTCTTGTTGTCGGTGAGTTAAGGATGACCGGCGAGTGGGTTATGCTGATAAGCAGAAGGTGTATTGATGGCTGATAATCAGGCGAATTTATATTTGGTGGCTTATGACATTGCGAACCCAAAGCGTTTGGGTAGGGTGCATCGGGTGTTAAAAAGGGCTGGATTGCCGGTGCAGTATTCTGTTTTTACGGTGGTGATGAAGCGTAAGGTACTGTTGCGCTTACTTGAAGATTTAACGGAGTTAATCCACCCCGCTCAAGATGATATTCGTTGTTATCGGCTACCTAATAATACCGATATGAAAACCTTAGGTCGGCAATTATTTCCTGCTGATGTGATGTTATTTACGGATGGGATTAATCGGTTGTTGAGCGATTAAAAGTATTTTTAACTATTCAATAAATCTTCTGGTGATGTGGCATCAAAAATTTGTTCAGCCCAAGATTCAAGCAGTTCAGGGCTTGCTGAATTTACTTTATCTTGAATTTGTTGATTAACAGAACCAAATTTAGATTTTAGTAACAGCACGAAAAGTTTAGCTTCCCCTTTTTGAAGTCCCTTTTGAAGCCCTTTTTGAAGTCCTTCTTGAAGTCCTTCTTCTTTCCATTCTTCGACCCATTCTTTAACGCGTTCTGCTAGCATGGTGTGTACCTCAATTAATTGACTGAGTTGTATTGGTGCGTGCCAACGGTACTTGCCATTATAAAGTACGATCGGTAACACCGGTGGAAGTAAATCTTTACTGGTAAACTTCTGAGAGCGAATCAGGTCTTGATACAGTAAGGAGATATAACCGGCAATGCGGACAGCCATAAAATGATCGATACCTGATTGAAACTCAAGTAATAAATATACGTATAACCATTCTTCGCCGTAACGAATGCGCCAAATAATATCGTCTTCACGATCTCTGATGTCGTCTGTAATATAACTGCCGCCCATTTTCTCTAAAGTTGAGAAACCACAGTGTTCTAGCCAGGGTTCGTGAACGAAACCTTTAAGTAAATCCGTGACCATTTCAGGGTGAGTAAATAACAGCTTATAACTATTATCGTGGGTCATAATTTTAGGGGCCTACAATAGTTATATGTGAAGAGCTTAAGAGCGGATGCTAAAGCAAAGTTAATCACAGTAACATTTTAAGTGGATTAGTGTTGGTGTATTTCATAGGAGGGTCTTAATCCCTTCTTAATCAGGGAGGTGGTTCTTGCTTAAGTCGATCTAAGACCTTGGTTAACCAAAAACGTCTTAATCCCTTCTTAATCAGGGAGGTGGTTCTTGCTCAGTTCGGTTTCTATGTACGATACACCCCCCTGCGTCTTAATCCCTTCTTAATCAGGGAGGTGGTTCTTGCTCCAAGGAAAATTAAAATGAAATCATTATCGAGTAGTCTTAATCCCTTCTTAATCAGGGAGGTGGTTCTTGCTCTGCACACCCTCTTTTCGACCCTATTAATCAATCAGTTATAAAGGGGGTTGACAGGATTTTTCATTTTCAAATAGTTATCTTTTTAAAAAGCACTTAATGTAACTAACGCTGCTCTTTAACAGCGGTGGGGATTATTACATTATTTAATGATCTTTGCCATAATAAAATATGATGTGGGATTTTTTACATGGCCATCAGCATTGTAATCAGATATCGTATCACGGTAAGACATGTATTATTGGGGTGGTACGGTGAGAGACATATACGTATATCTTAATTGTCTTCTATCAATACTGGGCAATATTGGCTATCAGTTACGCTGGAAACTGATCTGATTGAATATATTCATTTTTCTTAAGGGGATAAACCGACTATATTAGCTTTTAACAATCCACAAAATCAATTGCCTTAAAACTGCTTCAGAAAGTTGAAAGCACAGTAAACATAGCCGATATCACCGGATTAAGCATCGCGGAAATAGAAAGCCTAAGATGACATAAAAGAGGATTAATACGCATAAAAATGGCCTAATGAACTGTTACATTCATTAAGCCATTATCTTTGCCCATTCTCGGACTAAATTTGGTACCGAGAGCCGGAATCGAACCGGCACAATGTCACCATTACCGGATTTTGAATCCGGCGCGTCTACCAGTTCCGCCATCCCGGCAAAGAATAGATATTATAAGGGCTGTTATTTAAAAAAGCTAGTTTATTTTTAGGGTGTATTAATTCCTCTTAACCTGATAATATCGCTTGATATGAAAAAAAGTGACTTTAATTACCAATTACCCGACGCCCTTATTGCTCAAAAACCCTTAGCACAACGCGATTCTAGTCGTCTGTTGTGTATGGATAAAAGTACTGGCGTTATTCAAGACAACTCTTTTACGGATTTCATCAATCTTATTCATGATAATGACTTATTAGTTTTTAATAATACCAAAGTGATTCCGGCGCGTTTATATGGCAAGAAACAAAGCGGTGGCAAAATAGAGATTTTAATTGAGCGGGTGCAAGATCCACATCATGCTATTGCGCATATTAAAGCGAGCAAAGCACCAAAGCCTGGCACAGTGATTGAACTGAATGATGGCTATATCTGTCAGGTGCTGGGACGGATAGATGATTTGTTTCAATTAGAATTTGCTGATATACCTTTAATGTCTCTATTAGATAAAATTGGACATATTCCTTTACCGCCTTATATTACTAGGGCAGATGATGAATCGGACTTAACGCGTTATCAAACGGTGTTTGCGAAAGAATTGGGTGCTGTGGCCGCGCCTACAGCGGGTTTACATTTTGATTTGGCCATGATGGATTTAATCAAAGCCAAACAAATACAAACTACTTTTGTAACCTTACATGTAGGGAGTGGTACGTTTCAGCCGGTACGTGTCGAAAATTTAGCCGAACATTTAATGCATAAAGAATATTTTGCCGTGACTCAATCTACAGTGGACGCTGTTAAAGCGACTAGGGCTAAAGGTGGTCGAGTGATTGCTATTGGCACGACGGCGGTGAGAGCTTTAGAATCGGCATCAAAATCCGGTGAGTTAATAGCAGGCTTTGGTGATACGGATTTATTTATCACGCCAGGTTATCAATTTAAGTCTGTGGATGCCATGCTCACTAATTTTCACTTACCTGAATCAACGCTGTTAATGTTAGTGTCGGCATTTGCAGGTTATCAACCCATTATGAAGGCTTATCATCATGCTATTGATCAATCGTATCGATTTTTTAGTTATGGCGATGCCATGTTTTTAAGTTAACGAAATTCGCTATATCTTATGGCTAACACGCTTATATTTTCTCCGCCGGTTCCGACCGCCCAACAACCTTCTATTATTTGGGAGGGCCTTACCGGATGCGGTGATGCCTTAGCTTTAGCGTCGGCCATTAATAACGAAAACCGTTTGTTTGTGATTGTGACGCCTGATAATCAAACGGCTGCGAGGTTGGAGCATGAGCTAAGCTTTTTCTTGCAAAATAGCCTACCTATCTTACAGTTTCCTGATTGGGAAACCTTGCCTTATGATGTATTTTCGCCTCTGTCTGAAATTATTTCAGAACGGCTTAAAACCTTGGCTTTATTAGCCGAAGTTAAACGAGGGGCTTTAGTAGTTTCTGTAACCACTTTAATGCATCGTTTAGCGCCTAGAGAACATGTTTTAGCGAATAGTTTTTCGATTAAAATAAGTGATCAATTTAATTTAGAGCTCAATAGACTTAAGCTAGAAAGCGTGGGGTATCAATGTGTGTCTCAGGTGTATCAACATGCGGAGTTTGCGGTGAGAGGCGCTATTGTTGATTTGTTTCCAATGGGCAGTAACGTGCCGTATCGAATTGAGTTATTTGATGACGAGGTGGAGTCGATTCGGACCTTTGATCCTGAAACGCAACGCTCTTTAGAAAAGATCCAGCAGATTCAATTGTTTCCAGCCCGAGAGTTTCCGCTGACCGATGACTCTATCAAACTGTTTAGACAGCGCTTTAGAGAGCATTTCCCCAATATCTCTTTAAAAAACAGTTTATATAATGATGTCAGTAAAGGCATTACGCCGAATGGTATCGAATATTACTTGCCGTTATTTGTTGAGCAGATGGCGACGTTGTTTGATTATTTGCCCAAGACTGCAACGATCGTAGTTTCTGAAACCTTTAAAAGTACGGCCCAAGTATTTTATGCTGAAGCGGAAGAACGCTTTGAACAACGAAAATACGATATTGAAAGACCTTTACTTAAACCTGAGCAGTTATTTTTATCAGAAACTGACTTAACTGATCAACTAAATCGATTCTCACAAATTATCTTAGCGGATCGTGTTTCCGTTGAGCATGGCGCGTTTACCTGCTTACCTTTGCCCGCAGTCATGTTGGATGTCAAAGCGCATGAACCGGCTCAGGCACTTAAACATTTTATAGCGACCTTTGCCGGTAAAGTGTTATTTGTGTCTGAATCAGCGGGTCGAAGAGAAGCGCTATTTGATCGCCTTAGATCGTATAAGATATCAGTTAAAACAGTAGACAGTTGGGACGCTTTCTTAAACGCTGAAGTATCACCTTGTATTTTAGTGGCACCGATGGAAAGTGGTTTATGTCTGGATAATCCGGCCATTGCCATTATTACTGAAAGTCAGTTGTCCGGTGAGAAAGTTTTACAACGGCGTAGACGTAAGCAATCCGGTGCGCGTGATCTTGAAAACATTATCAATAATCTCAATGAATTGACGATTGGTTCACCCGTTGTACATCAAGATCATGGGGTAGGACGGTATTTAGGGTTACAAACGTTACAAATTGGCGGGATTGATGCTGAGTTTTTAACTTTAGAGTACGCTAATAATGATAAGTTGTATGTGCCGGTTTCGACCTTGCATGTCATTGGTCGTTATACGGGGACGAGTCCTGATAGTGCGCCGTTACATAAACTGGGTGGTGATCAATGGACTAAGCTGAAACAAAAAGCCATTGCCAGAATTCGAGATGTTGCGGCTGAATTATTAGAGATTCATGCCAAACGGGCGATTAAACAAGGGCATGCTTTTGTTATTGAACCAACCGATTATCAAGCTTTTGCCGATGCGTTTCCTTTTGAAGAAACCCCTGATCAACAATCAGCGATTGAAGCTATTATTGATGATATGGTCAGCCCACATCCCATGGATAGAGTAATTTGCGGGGATGTGGGGTTTGGTAAAACAGAAGTGTCGATGCGTGCGGCATTTATTGCGGTACAAAGTGGTAAGCAAGTGGCTGTTTTAGTACCCACTACATTATTGGCACAGCAACATTATCAAAACTTTAGAGATCGCTTTGCCGATTGGCCAGTGCGTGTTGAAGTGTTATCTCGGTTTGTTTCTGCCAAACAACATAAACAAATCGCTGAGGATTTGGCCGAAGGTAAAGTAGATATCGTAATTGGTACCCATACGTTATTTTCTAAAGAATTGCAGTTTAAAGAATTAGGTTTAGTGGTCATTGATGAAGAGCATCGCTTTGGGGTGCGTCAGAAGGAACATTTTAAAAAGTTACGCAGTGAGCTAGACTTTTTAACCTTAACGGCGACACCTATCCCCAGAACATTGAATATGGCGATGTCTGGGCTTAGAGATATTTCTATTATTGCCAGCCCACCACCGAATCGTCATGCGATTAAAACGTTTATTACGGAATGGATTGATTCTCAGATTCAAGAAGCCTGTTTGCGGGAAATTAAACGCGGGGGACAGGTTTTCTTTCTGCATAATGAAGTTAAAACCATGGATAAAATGGCCCGGGTGTTATCCGAGTTGATTCCTGAAGCGCGTATTGAGATTGCGCATGGCCAGTTACCTGAACGTGAACTGGAACGGATTATGTTGGATTTCTATCACCAACGTTTTAACCTGTTGTTGTGTTCTACCATTATTGAAAGTGGTATCGATATTCCGAGTGCCAATACCATTATCATTGATCGGGCTGATAAATTAGGCTTGGCTCAATTGCATCAACTACGTGGTCGTGTAGGTCGATCTTATCATCGGGCTTATGCGTATTTTATTGTGCCGCCAAAAGCGGTGATGAGTAAAGATGCGCAAAAACGCTTAGAAGCTATTGAGGCGTCAGGTGATTTGGGGGCAGGCTTTATGTTGTCGTCACATGATTTGGAGATTCGTGGGGCAGGTGAGTTGCTTGGGGATGATCAAAGCGGTCAAATACAGGAGATTGGTTTTACGTTATACACTGAATTATTAGATAGGGCGGTGGCTGCTTTAAAATCGGGTAAACAACCCGAATTAGATACACCGATGGATAAAGGCGCTGAGGTTGATTTGCAATCGGCTGCTTTAATTCCAGAAGATTATTTGCCGGATATTCATGCGCGCTTAGTGTTATATAAGCGGATTTCAAGTGCCCATGATTCTGCTGATTTACGTGAATTACAAGTGGAAATGATTGATCGTTTTGGACTCTTACCGGAACCGGTTAAAACTTTATTTAGCGTCACTCAAATTAAACAGCAAGCGGAACTGTTAGGCATTAAAAAGGTCGAAGCCAATAGTGGTGGTGGACGTGTTATCTTTACTCAGGCACCTAATATAAATGCCGAGAAATTAATTAATTTAATCCAAACCCAGGCACAATGCTATAAATTTGATGGTATCGATAAATTAAGATTTACCCAACCTTTTGATTCTACGGAACAGAAGATTGAGTTTATTGAGACTTTATTAACCACTTTGAGTTAAACCTTAACCCTATCTGTTAACTTTTAAAAGGCCTTGATCATGAAACTCTTGCTGTCAGTGTTATTTTTGTTATTGTCATCTTGCGCTATTACACCTTATGGTGGAAATTATGTAGGGGGTTATAATTATGGTTATACCCCGTATTATGGGGGCTATAGTACGTTAGGGGTGTATCCTGCCTATCCGATTTATAGACCTTCTTTTGGCGGGGGGTATCGTGGGGGATATGGCGGTGGTTTCGGAGGAGGTCATCACGGTGGATACGGTGGTGGTTTTGGTGGTGGCCATCATGGAGGCTTTGGCGGCGGTTTTAGGGGGGGCTTTGGTGGCCGCCGTTAAGACTTTGGTAAGTTATTATTTTATTCTGTTTGTGCTAACAATTGGACTCATTAAAAATGTAAGACACTTTTAACGTAGTAGCTATATAATTAAGTTTACATTTGATCAGTTTTTCAATTAACCCCTCTCTCAAGGAAATATAAACATGATTCCCGTCATTTTATCGGGTGGCTCTGGAACAAGACTTTGGCCACTTTCGCGTAGACACTATCCAAAACAATTTTTGCCGTTAGTGTCTACTTACAGTATGGTTCAAGAAACGGTACGACGATTGTCAGGACTCCAAGAGGTACAAGCGCCTATTGCCGTGTGTAATGAAGATCATCGTTTTATGATGGCGGAACAGTTATGGGAGATTGGTGCTAAACCGTCTGCTATTATCTTAGAACCTGTTGGCAGAAATACAGCTCCTGCGGTGGCGTTAGCGGCCTTAACGGCGGCTTCAGCGGATGATATTTTATTGGTTTTACCCGCAGACCATGTTATTACTAACATTGAGGCTTTTCATGAAGCCATTGCTCATGCCAATGCCTTGGCAAAAGAAGGCTTTTTGGTGACCTTTGGTATTGTTCCATCTGAACCTGAAACAGGTTATGGGTACATTAAGCGTGGAGCATCACAGCACGGTGCGGCTTACAATGTGGATGCGTTTGTCGAGAAACCTAAGTTAGAGGTTGCTCAGTCGTATTTAGAAAGTGGGGATTATTACTGGAATAGTGGTATGTTTGCTTTTAAAGCGAGTACCTTCATAAGTGAACTAGAAAAGTATAATCCAGCGATGCTAGAAAGTTGTCGCAATGCGTTAGCCACTGCGAAAGTCGATATGGATTTTATCCGTTTAGATAAAGAACAGTTTTTAAAATGTCCTTCTGACTCAATCGACTATGCGGTCATGGAAAAAACCGATAAAGCAGTGGTTATTCCTTTAGATGCTGCGTGGAATGATGTAGGCTCTTGGTCTGCTTTGTGGGATGTTACCGATAAAGATGAATCAGGCAACGCCATTAGTGGGGATGTATTCACCGTAGATACGCATAATTCATTTATTCATGCGCACAGTAAGTTAGTGACCGTGATTGGTTTATCAGACGTGATTGTGGTTGAAACAGCTGACGCTGTGATGATTGCCGCTAAAGATCGGGTCCAAGAGGTTAAGGATATTGTTGATCAGTTAAAAGCACAGAGTCGTAGTGAAGCTGATATCCATCGTAAAGCCTATCGACCTTGGGGTCATTATGATTTAGTGGATACGGGCGAGCGTCATCAAACTAAACGCATTGTTGTTAAGCCCGGTGCAAAGTTATCTTTACAAAAACACCATCATCGTGCCGAGCATTGGGTGGTTGTTAAGGGAACTGCGTTGATTACCAAAGGCGATGAAAAGATATTAATTACTGAAAATGAATCGACTTATATTCCTTTAGGTGTGGTGCATTGCCTTGAGAATCCGGGTGTGATACCTTTAGAAATTGTTGAAGTACAATCGGGTAGTTATTTAGGTGAAGATGACATCGTTCGTTATTTAGATCAGTATGGTCGCGTATAATTATAAAAAAATATTTAATCGATAAGGAAACATAATGAGTCAAAAAATTACTAAAGCCGTTTTTCCTGTTGCGGGTTTAGGTACTCGCTTTTTACCTGCTACAAAAGCGATCGCAAAAGAGATGTTACCGGTTGTTGATAAGCCGTTGATTCAATACGCTGTTGAAGAAGCCGTGGCTGCGGGTATTGATACGATGATTTTTGTTACCTCGCGTAGCAAAAATGCCATCATGGATCATTTCGATAAAGCGTATGAACTCGAAACAGAATTAGAAGCTAAAAACAAAACAGAGTTGCTTAAAATCTTAAAAGACATTGTGCCACCTAATGTATCTTTTGTGTTTATTAGGCAAGCAGAAGCTTTAGGTTTGGGGCATGCGGTCTATTGCGCAAGACCCGTTATTGGTGATGAGCCTTTTGCTGTGATTTTAGCTGATGATATGGTAGAAGATGGTACGCGCGGTTGTATGGCTCAGATGGTTGATTTATACAAAGAAAAGCAAACGTCCATTTTAGGTGTTGAGCGTATTAACCCTGCCGATACCGCAAGTTATGGCATTGTAAAGACGCCAGAAACGACCGGTCAATATGCACCGATTGAAGTGATTGTTGAAAAACCAAAACCAGAGGTTGCTCCTTCAAATTTAGCGGTTGTGGGCCGTTATATTTTAACCCCTGCTATTTTTGATAAAATCAAAAACACGGGCAGAGGCGCGGGTGGTGAAATTCAATTAACGGATGCGATTGCTGATTTATTGAAAGATGAGACCGTGTTAGCGTATGAGTTTGAAGGAACTCGTTACGATTGTGGTGCTAAGTTAGGCTTTTTAATTGCGAACGTTGAAATGGCGCTATTAAATGCTGAGTTAAAAGATGGATTTAAGTCTTACCTTAAAGAACTGGTTAAAACGCTGTAGTTAAGTTAACCAATACATAGTTAACCTTTCATTATTCATTAAAAAGGCGAATTCTATAATAAGAATCCGCCTTTTTTTATGGTTAATTGCCTCAGGAGTATTTGATTAAAATGAGTCAATGAACCAATTGGTTTTATTTTGTTTGTTTTAAAAGCTTGAGTTATGCTAATAATTTAAGCTTAGCAAGCGCTATCAAAATGATAACTACCATTTAAATAGTAAAGAAGTCATGATTGCTTAACGTTTAATCTCTTCACTAACCGGTAATTTCGCGCGTCTTTGTAACCAAATAACGCCCGCTATATCTGTAATACCGGCCCACAGTCTATCTAAAGTACCGTAATTTGAAACACCATTTGTTCTAGATCTATGACTCACCGGTTCTGAAATGACTTGTCCGCCAGCTCTTAGGACTAAGGCTGGCAAAAATCGATGCATGTGATTAAAGTAGGGTAGGCTTAAAAAACAGTCTCTTGAGAATACTTTTAAACCACAGCCAGTATCGGGTGTTTTATCGCCTAATAAACTTGAACGAATGGCGTTAGCTATTTTGGATGAAAAAAGCCGCCATTGCGAGTCATAACGTTTATTTCTCCAACCAGCAACCATCGATAAATTAGGGATAGATTCTTGTTGGCTGATTAAAACATGATAAAGGTTTGGAATATCTGCGGGATCATTTTGGCCATCACCATCTAAGGTGGCAATCCAAGGATAAATAGCCGCTTTGACACCGGTATGAACCGCCGTACTTTGACCGCAACTGTGTTGATGATGAATCACTCTAAGTGCACTATAATCATGAAGTGCCTGTTTTAATATGGCGGGGGTTTCATCTTTACTACCGTCATCGACATAAATAATTTCATAGGCTTCTGCTGCGCTCATCGCTTTATCAATTTCTTGAATTAAAGGGATAATATTTTCAGCTTCGTTATGTACGGGAACAACAATAGAAATTTTCACAAACCATCCTAAACAGTAGTATATATTTATAGCGTATCAATCAAGTAAATCTCGCTTGACCGTATATGATATAAAAAATGTGTTAAATATCCTAAAAAAATTTATTTAATATGTCGTCTACACTTGCAATCATGGCCATAATACTTTAACTTAAGCGGAAATCCGTAAAGGCTAGGGGTGCTAATTAGATGCTTTATGAATATCTATATCTAATGGCTGAGAGAAACCCTTTGAACCTGACCCCGGTTAATACCGGCGTAGGAAAGCCCACAAACTTCCCTGCGTCTTGTTTTATTGTTATTGGAGATAAGCATGAACGCTGTTCTAAAAGACGCTACTGACGCTACTGAAGCAAGCAGTGTCAAAATTGATTCTTACCCTGCATCTGAAAAAATATATGTGCAAGGCAGTCGCCCTGACATACAAGTGCCTATGCGTAAGATTACGCTATCGGATACCCCCGTACATTTTGGCGCTGTAGAAAAGAATGGACCTCTTTATGTCTATGATACCTCAGGTGTTTATACAGATCCTAACGTTGAAATTGATTTAAAAAAAGGCTTAGGGACTATCCGTTCTGCTTGGATTGCAGAAAGAAATGATACTGAAGAATTATCGGGCCCCAGTTCAGATTATGGTCGTCAACGCTTAGAAGATCCAGCGACAGCTGATTTACGTTTTGAATTAATTCGTAAGCCTCGTCGCGCGATCGCTGGCAAAAATGTTTCGCAAATGCATTATGCTCGCCAAGGCATTATTACGCCTGAAATGGAATACATCGCTATTCGTGAAAATCAAAAAATGGAAGAAATGCGTGAACTCTGGAAAGATCAACATCCTGGAGATTCTTATGGCGCTTCAATTCCTGATGTGATTACGGCCGAATTTGTTCGTGATGAAGTCGCACGGGGTAGAGCGATTATTCCTTGTAATATTAACCATCCAGAATTAGAACCGATGATTATCGGCCGTAACTTCTTGGTTAAAATTAACGGTAACTTAGGTAATTCAGCGGTCACTTCGTCTATTGAAGAAGAAGTTGAAAAGATGTTGTGGGGTATCCGTTGGGGTGGCGATACTATTATGGATTTATCGACGGGTAAAAATATTCATGAAACGCGTGAATGGATTATCCGCAACTCTCCAGTGCCCATTGGTACCGTGCCTATTTATCAAGCACTTGAAAAAGTAAATGGTAAAGCTGAAGATTTAACATGGGAAATTTTCCGTGATACGTTAATTGAGCAAGCAGAGCAGGGCGTTGATTACTTTACCATCCATGCGGGCGTGCGTTTACATCACGTACCTTTAACGGCAAAACGTATGACCGGTATTGTGTCTCGTGGTGGCTCTATTATGGCAAAATGGTGTTTAGCGCATCATACAGAAAGTTTCTTATATACCCATTTTGAAGAAATCTGTGAAATCATGAAAGCCTATGACGTTTCATTCTCTTTAGGTGATGGTTTACGTCCAGGTTCTATTTATGATGCGAATGATGCTGCTCAATTTGGTGAATTAGAAACCCTAGGTGAATTAACTAAAATTGCTTGGAAACATGACGTACAAACCATGATTGAAGGCCCAGGTCACGTGCCTTTACACATGATTAAAGTTAACATGGAAAAGCAATTAGAAGAATGTGGTGAAGCTCCATTTTATACTTTAGGGCCCTTAACTACAGATATTGCGCCCGGTTATGATCATATTACCTCTGCCATTGGTGCGGCAAATATCGGTTGGTACGGTTGCGCTATGTTGTGTTATGTGACTCAAAAAGAACATCTAGGCTTACCTAATAAACAAGATGTTCGTGAAGGCATTGTGACGTATAAAATTGCGGCACATGCGGCTGATTTAGCTAAAGGTCATCCAGGTGCCCAAGCGCGTGATAACGCGATGTCTAAAGCACGTTTTGAATTCCGTTGGGAAGATCAATTTAATATTGGTCTTGATCCAGAAAAAGCCCGTTCATTTCATGATGAAACCCTGCCTAAAGATTCTGCTAAAGTAGCGCATTTTTGTTCAATGTGCGGACCACATTTTTGCTCGATGAAAATCAGTCAAGATGTGCGTGATTATGCGGCAGAAAAAGGTATACAAGACGAGCAGGCGGCGTTATTAAGCGGTATGAATGAAAAGTCTAAACAGTTTCTGGATGAAGGCGCAGATATTTATCATAAAGTTTAAAGATAAAAATAATTCGATTTTATTTTTAAACACTTTAAATTCAAAGTCTTTATTTCTGTTTATCACCGAGGCACTTAACACCTAGTTTGTGTTAAGTGCCTTTGTATTATTTGTATAACTGAAAGTTTAATACATCTTCATATTAATTTTTATCAGGTCCATTTATGGTTGACAAAAAAAACCTTGTTATTAAAGTTAAATATCCATCGGCTGGTAAAAAAATTGAATCCTCTCCAAATATAATCACCACATGGAATGTGAAGCGTATTTTGATCGCTTTGGCGAGTTTATTATTGTTTATCAGTTTATTGCTTTATTTAGCTTTAAAATCGGATGAGGCACCGGTTAATACTTCAGAAAATAAAGTCCTTGAAGTACCTAAAGCGGTAGATCAAAATATTAAGCCGGTTGCAACCAATCAAACGCCTCATGTAGATACACATAAAGTCATTCGTTCCTTATTAACCTATAAAATTAGTAATCACGAACCGGGTGAGTCTTTAACGCTTCCAATTACGTTAAGCAAACATAAACCCACTAATATTTATTATTTTGCTGAATTAAATGCGTTAAATGGTAAAACTATTTATCACGAATGGTATTTAGAAGATAAATTAATTACGCGTAAAAAACTTAAAGTATCTGGCGATCAATGGCGAACATTTAGTCGTCAGTATTTTAATGACAGTATAAAAACACATTGGAAAGTCCGTTTGGTTGATGAAAGCGGCCAAGTTGTTAATGAACTTGCTTTTAAAGTCATTTACGAATAAAGGCCTTTGGGTCAATTACCGATCTCGATAATAACTTAATTTAACATAATATACATTATACGAAGTTATGTAGTACTATAAAAGGGCAGTGATACCGCCCCTTTAGGTGTTTATTTAGTTCGCTTTAGCTTGTTGCTTTTTGTTATACGCTTCTAATTGTTCAGGTGTAGCGTCTACTTGAAATTGATCTTTCCATTCTGCATAAGGCATCCCATAGATAATTTCTCTCGCTTGTTCATAATCAATAGCTACATCACGTTCTTTAGCGGCTGACGCATACCATTTAGCCAAACAGTTTCTGCAAAAATCAGCGAGCACCATTAACTCAATATTTTGTACGTCAGTATGCTTTTGCAAATGACTAATTAATTGTCTAAAAGCGGCGGCTTCAAGTTCAGTTTGTATCGTACTATTCATTGAAAATCCTCGAAAATAATGACATTCTAACAAGAAACATCATAACAGGCATGTACATTCGCAATGAAAAAATCTACAATGGGAAGAATTTAAGTTCGGAATTAGCAAATATTTATTTTAACTGTTATTTATTCTTGGTATTGATTTGCCTAATCTAAAGGAGAACTTTAGGCATATATACCCCCTACCCGCTTTTCAATAATTATAATATGAAACAACTGCTTGAGTTTATCCCCATTATCTTATTTTTTGTCGCTTACAAGCTTTATGATATCTATGTTGCGACTGCAATTATTATCGTAGCCACTATTTTACAAGTTGCTTATGCATTTTTTAAGCATAAAAAAGTTGAAACAATGCAACTTATTACCTTAGGATTGGTCATTGTGTTCGGCGGTGCTACAATTTACTTACATGATGAGCAATATCTTAAATGGAAGTTTTCAATTATTGAATGGTTATTTGGTCTAGCCTTTTTAAGTAGTCACTTTATTGGTGAAAAAACATTTATAGAAAGAATGATGTCAAATAATTTAACCTTACCGGCTAATATTTGGACGCGTTTGAATTTTAGTTGGGCCAGTTTTTTTATGTTAGTTGGCTTTATCAATGTGTATGTTATGTATAATTACAACACAGATGATTGGGTTACTTTTAAAACATTTGTAGCCCCTGGCTTGATGATTGTTTTTATGATCGTACAAATGTCGCTTATCTATAAATATATACCGGACACAGAGGAAAAATAAATCGTGCTATATGCCATTATCAGTGAAGACATAGCAGAAAGCCTATATAAAAGGTTATCTGTGCGTCCTGCACACCTTAATAGATTGCAAGCTTTACAAGATGAAGGTCGTTTAATACTAGCCGGCCCCCATCCTGCAATTGATAGCGAAAATCCGGGTGACGCTGGTTTTACCGGCAGCCTTATTGTTGCTGAGTTTGATAGTCTACAAGACGCTCAACAATGGGCTAATAACGACCCTTATGTTGATGCAGGTGTTTATGCCAATGTTTTAATTAAACCATTTAAAAAGGTCTTTCCTCAATGATATCTGATCAAATCAAACAACATTTAACAGAAGCTTTAAAACCTCAGTTATTAGAAATTATAGATAATAGCGCGGCACATGCAGGTCATGCAGGTGCTAAAAGTGGCGGTGGTCATTATCATGTGACTATCGTTTCAGAAGCCTTTGAAGATAAGTCTTTAGTACAAAGACATCAATTAATTTATAAAGCGCTTGGCGATTTAATGAAACAACAAATTCATGCCTTAGGCATTAATGCTCTATCACCCACCGAAGAAACTAAAGGAAGTTTATAAATGAAAAAAATGATTATTCCCCTACTCGTAGCGGGTTCTGCATTATTAACTGCTTGTTGCAATAATGATTCATCAGCACCGACTGTTTCTAAAGAAGATGCTATTGCCGTTGTTAACGGCCAATATATATCTAAAAAAACACTAGCTGATTTAGAAAAAGAAATTTCTGAACGTGGACACGGTCAAGCTTTTCCAAAAGAGAAATTGATTGAAGAATTAGTTCAACGTGAATTATTAGTTCAAGATGCAAAACAAAAACAATTAGATAAATCAGCTGAAGTTGTTGCACAGTTAGATAGCGTTAAAAAAACCTTATTAACGCAAGCAGACGTTCAAAACTTTATCAAAGCAAATCCAGTGACTGATGCTGAAGTTAAAACAGAATATGACAGTAAAGTCGCCGGCGAAAGCGGTACTGAATACAAAGCACGTCACATTTTAGTTAAAACTGAAGATGAAGCTAAGAAAATCATTGCTGAATTAGATAAAGGTGGTGATTTTATTAAACTAGCCAACAAAAATTCTTTAGATGGTAAGGATGCACAAAATGGTGGTGATTTAGGTTGGTTTGCAGCGGGTCAAATGGTTGCGCCTTTTTCAGAAGCCGTTGTTAAATTAGAAAAAGGTAAATACACACAAACACCTGTACAAACTCAATTTGGCTGGCACATTATCTTAAGAGAAGATTCACGTGCACAAACACCTCCTCCTTTAGAAGCCGTTAAAGAACAATTGCTACCTTATTTACAACGTAAAAAAGTTCAAACAATGGTTGAATCTTTACGTAAACAAGCTAAGGTTGAAATTTTAGTGCCTTTAATAGATGAGCCTGCTAAGGCAGCAACTGATGCCGCTAAACCAGCAGAAGCTGGCGCTCAGCCAGTGGCTGAAGAAGTGGTCATTGAAGAAGAAGTTAAAGATGCTTCAGGTAAAACGGTAGCCAAAGAAACGATTGTTGAAGAAGTCGTTGAAGAAAAAGCACCTGACGCCAAAAAAGAAGTTGCACCCGCTAAAAAATAATCTTTACTTAGGTTATATGGAAAGGGCAATGATATTGCCCTTTCTAACCTGTCCAGTTTTTACCGTTTTACGTTGACGACTACTGAATTTTCTCTAGGTATTGTAAGATCAGTTGTACGCTCTTTACACCTCTAAATTCATTAATATCAAGCTTATAAGCCGCCCTTATTTGCCTTATCCCTAACCATTGCTCAGGTTTATCCACAAAAAAAGCGATCGCATCAATTAATGCCTGCCCCTCCTGTTGTTTAAGAATTAATTTAAGATGATGCTGCCCAACAATACGAGCTTGAACGACATTAAACACACCTTCAAAAATCGGCTCAGGAAACTCTTGTCCCCAAGTCGCCGCATTTTGAATCAAATCCGCCATCTCAAGCGTTATTTCTGCTTCTGTTAACTCACCATCAGTCAGTATTTTTTGTTCTAGATCGACATCAGCTAACCGTTTTGAAACGACTTCATCAAAAGCTAAAGCAAAAGGTGGATAATCATGCATGTTTAAACTTAAACCAGCCGCCATTGCATGACCGCCAAATTTAGAGAGTAATTTAGGATGTACAACGGCAATATCACTTAATACATCACGTATATGAATGCCAGGAATAGACCGGGCAGAGCCTTTTATTAAGTCTTTTCCGGCCGGAGCAAAGGCAATCACGGGACGATGAATTTGATCTTTAATTCGAGAAGCTAAAATACCAATGACACCTTGGTGCCAACCCTCATCAAACAAACACACGCCTGCAGGTAAATGATGCTTATCTAAGGCCTTCATCTCACTTAGCAAAGCCATTGCTTCATGCTTCATCGATGTTTCTACTTCACGACGTTCATTATTTAAAGCATCCAGTTGCAACGCAATGACTTTTGCAGTACCGGAATCATCAGTCAATAAGCATTGAATGCCCAAAGACATATCATCCATTCGTCCGGCTGCATTGAGTCTAGGTGCGACTGAAAAACCCAAATCAGAAGCGACGATACTACCGACTTGTTTGCCTGCTACGTCAATCAGAGCATTTAAGCCTGGGTGTCCCCGCCCTGTGCGTATTCTTAACAAACCTTGATGCACTAAGATTCGGTTAACGTGTTCAAGAGCCACTACATCAGCTACTGTGCCTAAAGCGACGTAATCTAATAATTGTGCTAAATTGGGTTCAGGTTTTTGTTGAGCTTCAAACCACTTTAATTCTCTTAACCGACTTCTTAAAGCTAGTAAGACATAGAATATGACTCCGACTCCAGCAATAGATTTGCACGGAAATACGTCATTGACTAAATTAGGATTAACAATAGCATGGGCCTCGGGCAACTCAAACCCGGGTAAATGATGATCGGTCACTAAAACCTTAATACCCAAATCAAGCGCGGCTTTAACACCTTCAATACTAGAAATACCATTATCGACCGTGATAATAACATCTGGAGATTGTTGCTTTACCAGCTCAACAATTTCAGGGGTTAAACCATAACCGTATTCAAAGCGATTAGGGACAATAAAAGACACGGCCCCTGCCCCAAGTAACTGTAAGCCTTTAATGGCCACTGCACAACTGGTAGCCCCATCGGCATCAAAGTCAGCCACAATTGTGATTCTTTGTTGCTCTTTAATGGCCGTAATTAAATGACCGACCATCGCTTCCATACCGGATAATAACCAAGGAGACGGTAACTTTGAAAGTGTTCTATCGAGTTCTAATTCTGAGGTAATGCCACGAGCTAGAAAAAAACGCTCTAACAGAGGATGAATATTACCCAGTCGGGCGCTTTTCTTTTTAAGTGGACGCTGTACGATTGTTCTTTTTATGCCTTGGTAATACATGAGGTTCCAAGTAAATGCTCTAAAAACAGCGAAGATAACAGAGTATCTTTAAGTCATAAAGACACCCTGTTTGATAGAAATAAGCTTGATTATTGGGTTAGTTTACCGATCGTTGATACTGAACGGTAAAGTCATTCAAGTTAGTTAACACTTGTGTTAAATCAGTCGCTTTCTCAGTTGAAAAAGCATTCACACCCACACGAGACAGATAAAACACTTGATCTAATAAATAATGACCAATCGCTCTGATTTCTTCTAAATAATCAAAACGACTTCTCAGTAACCACGCATGAGAAAACAACCGACCATCCGCAAAATCAGCAAAATCTAATTCAACTAAATGAATGTTTTTTAGATCACCGGCAATATCATCAACGACATCAGCCGCAGAAAGTCTCAAGCCGACTTTGCCTTGATGAGCTAATAAATTATGTTGATCATTTTTCCAACGTTGCAGGGTGACAGTGATATCACCCGCCCCTAAAGTCTCTTCGTCTGACACAAAGCGCCACGTATTATTGATGATTTCTTTGTCTTTAACTAATTGCATACACTTGCTCTTTAAATGGTTTAATGCCCACACGATTTACCGTAGTCAAAAAGGCTTCGTCTTCTAAACGAATCTTTACATAGACATCTAAAATATCAACAATCGCTTGAGTAATTTTATCTTTGGCTACTGCAGGTCCTAAACGCTCTCCAATAGCGGCATTATTTTCAGATGAACCCCCTAAGGTTATCTGATACCATTCAACGCCTTTCTTATCAACACCTAAAATGCCAATATGACCTACGCTTTGATGCGCACAACCATTCATGCAGCCTGACATATTGATTTTTAAATCACCAATGTCATGAATATAATCTACATCATCCAACGCTTCGTTAATTTCTTTAGCTACACCAATAGAGCCTGCATTAGCTAACGAACAAAAATCTAAGCCGGGACAGCAAATCATATCTGTTGCAGTTCCTATATTAGGTGTTGCAAGTTTCAAAGCATCCAATTGTTGCCACAAGCTAAACAAATCGGTTTCTTTAACATCAGCCAAAATTAAATTTTGACGATGTGTGGCTCGAACTTCACCAAAACTAAATTGATCAGCAAGATCAGCAACCACATCTAACTGAACATCGGTGATATCACCTGGAGGAGAAGCGGGGGCCTTTAAAGAAATAAAGGCGGCTTTATAGCCCGGTACTTTATGATCGGCGGTATTGTATTTAATCCAAGTAGCAAATGCTTTGTCAGTGGATAAGTGCTGCTCAAACTCACCATTATCAATAGCCTCAGTTTCATACGTAGGCGGTGCAAACTCTGCTCTCATGGCATCGATACGTTCTGCACTCAGCTCATTAGCGTCTCTTAATAAGGCCCATTCTTTCTCTACCATTGCAGAGAATTTAGCCAAGCCAGATTCTTTCACTAAGATTTTGATACGTGCTTTATACTTATTGTCACGACGACCAAAAAGATTATAGATACGTAAAATAGCTTCAAGATAAGACAGGATATGTTTCTTTTCAAGGAAAGGTTTAATCACTTGTCCAATAATAGGGGTTCTACCTAAGCCACCGCCTACAATTACTCTAAAGCCAACTTCACCACTGTCATTCTTAACTAAATGTAAACCGATATCATGAAACTGTGTGGCAGCACGATCATGTAAAGCACCGCTGACTGCAATCTTAAACTTACGAGGTAAATAATCAAATTCAGGATGTAACGTGGTCCACTGACGAATAATTTCACAATAGGGACGCGGATCTTCAATCTCATCAATACACACACCTGCTAAATGATCAGAGGTGGTATTTCTCATACAGTTACCACTCGTTTGAATGGCATGCATTTGAACACTGGCTAATTCAGCTAAGATTTCTGGAACCTTTTCTATCTTAGGCCAATTGAATTGGATATTTTGACGTGTGGTAATATGACAATAGTTTTTGTCATATTCACGGGCGATATGCGCAAGTTTTCTAACTTGTTTTGAATTAAGCAAACCATAAGGGCCTGCAACCCGCAACAAAGGAGCGTGAGTTTGTACATAAACTCCGTTTCTTAAACGAAGTGCACGGAACTGATCCTCAGTCAATTCACCTTTTAAATATTGTTCGGTTTGCCGCTTAAATTGGGCCACCCGTTCATCAACAAGTTTTTGATCGTTTTCGGTATACTGATACATATATAAGCAATAAATGGTTTTGTCGTAAGACCTAGTAAAATACTGTAAATTTAATCGAGTATATATTATGCACAATTAAAATAAAAGTCATCTTTATTACCTCTCTGTACTATCAGTGTTTTAGGGCAACATTGATAAAATGACAAAATAAATTAGTAGATGATATTATAAACAGTTAAAATTTATTGTATTTAATAACTATAGATCTAAGTAGGGGGATATTTTTGTGCGATTTTTATTGATTTTGTTATCGGTGTTGCTGATGCCGCAAGTGGCAATGGCAAGTGGCTTCGAAAGCCTAGGGTTGACGGGGACTGAACGAGGCATTTATACCGTTCTAATCTTCTTAATTGCGTATGGTTTTGTAATGACCGAAGAGTTTACGCACATGCGTAAATCTAAACCAGTGATTCTTGCGGCTGGTATTATTTGGGCACACGCTGCCATTTTGGCATCTCAAAAAGGCGTTTCAGTTGAAGATTTGCATGAAGCATTTGAATACAACTTGAAAGAATATGCCGAATTAATGTTGTTTTTATTAGTCGCTATGACTTTTATCAACTCTATGGCTGAACGTAATGTATTTGAAGCATTGCGCTCATGGATGGTCAGAAAACAATTTGGCTATCGTAAATTGTTTTTAATTACCGGTGTTATCACGTTCTTTTTATCAGCGGTCGCTGACAATTTAACTGCTGCCTTATTAGTCGGTGCGGTCGTTATGGCGGTAGGTGCTGATAACGAGAAATTTGTTAGCATCGGTTTTGTTAACTTAGTGGTTGCAGCTAATGCGGGTGGTGCTTTCTGTCCTTTCGGCGACATCACTACTTTAATGGTTTGGCAAGCAGGTTATGCTGAGTTTTTCGATTTCTTCAAACTATTCATTCCATCAGCTGTTAACTATGCCATTCCAGCGGCGGTAATGTATTTTGCTGTACCAGATGAACAACCTTTAGTGACTGATGAAGAAGCCGTGCAATTAAAACATGGTGGTTTACAAATCTGTGGTTTGTTCTTATTAACTATCGTGACTGCCGTTAGCTTTAAACAAGGCTTACATTTACCACCTTTCATGGGTATGATGGTCGGTCTTTCTGTATTAATGTTGTACGGTTTTTATCTTAAAAAGAATCATCGTGAAGAAGGTGAAGCTGGTTTTGATATCTTTAACAAAGTTAAAGAAGCAGAATGGGACACTTTATTATTCTTCTTCGGTGTTGTTTTTGCAGTAGGTGGTTTAGGTTACATCGGTTACCTTGAATTATTATCAGGCGCCATGTATGACGGTCTAGGCGCAACAACAGCTAACATTTTAGTGGGTGTTATTTCGGCTATCGTTGATAACATTCCTGTGATGTTTGCGGTATTGAACATGAATCTGGATATGGATTTATACCAATGGTTATTAGTCACCTTGACTGCTGGCGTAGGTGGATCTTTATTATCAGTCGGTTCTGCAGCAGGTGTTGCTTTAATGGGTCAATCGAACCATAAATACACTTTCTTTAGTCACTTAAAATGGACACCTGCTATCGCAGCGGGTTATGCAGCAAGTATTTTTGTACATTACTTGATTAACGGCTAATTAAATCGTAGCTAAGGCGTCGCACAGGTTGTGCGACGCCATTTGTTAGTTGCTAAAGGATTCTTTTTAAAAGGTAACCGTGAAAGAAAATACAAATATTAAGCAAGTCTTATTCAATAAACGCATGCTTATTTGTATTTTAACGGGCTTTAGTTCAGGTTTACCGCTTTATATTCTCATTGCTCTTCTACCCGCTTGGTTACGATCCAATAACGTTGATCTAAAAGCCATTGGGTTGTTCGCCCTTATTCAATTGCCCTTTACCTGGAAGTTTCTCTGGGCCCCAATATTTGATCGATATACACTACCTCTCGGTCGTCGTCGAGGTTGGTTGATTCTTTCACAAATAGCCTTACTGCTAACCATTCCTACCTTTGGCTTTTTACATCCAACCCTTGATTTATTAACGATTGCTGCCTTAGCCAGTGTCGTGGCTTTTTTTAGTGCCTCTCAAGATATTGTGTTAGATGCTTATCGGCGAGAACTTCTGTTAGACACAGAACTAGGCCTAGGTAATTCTATTCATGTCAATGCGTATAAAATTGCAGGGCTCATACCCGGTTCTTTATCCCTGATCTTAGCGGATCATTTACCGTGGCATCAGGTCTTTATCGTAACCGCCTTATTTATGTTGCCCGGTATTGCAATGACACTCTGTGTCAGCGAACCTCAACTAATACAAGGCACACCCAAAACATTAAGAGCGGCCGTCACAGAACCTTTTCAAGAGTTTATTAATCGTAACGGTTTAAAATCAGCGCTGTTTATCTTGGCATTTATTTTTCTATATAAATTAGGTGATAGCATGGCGACAGCCCTTGCGACCCCTTTTTATCTTGATTTAGGCTTTAGTAAAACAGAAATTGGCCTCGTCGCAAAAAATGCGGGCTTGTGGCCGAGTGTGATAGGTGGATTACTCGGTGGAATATGGATGATTAAATTAGGTATCAATCGGGCGTTATGGCTTTTTGGCTTAATACAGATGCTGGCGATACTCGGCTTCTATGAGTTAGCCGTATTAGGTCACAGCTTGCCAGGCTTAGCGATTGCCATCAGTATAGAAGCGTTGGGCGTGGGTCTAGGCACGGCGGCTTTTGTAGCCTTTATTGCACACACCACCCATCCCTTGTACACGGCCACTCAATTTGCTTTGTTTACCAGTCTGGCAGCCATTCCACGAACATTTGCCAACTCAATCACCGGGTATTTAGTGGATTATTTTGGCTGGCAAATGTTCTTTTTAGTGTGTTTTATATGTGCAGTGCCGGGAATGTTACTCTTAATCAAAATCGCACCGTGGAATAGTGCTTACATCGTTACAGACAAAAACTAAGCCGTTAAATACGTCTCAACTTGCGTTAAAAATTCAATCGGTTGTTGTACATGCAACCAATGCCCCGCCTTAGCAATCACCTTTAAATTGGCTTTGGGAAACAAAGGCTCAATATCATCCGTTTTAACATAGTTAGAATCTCCACCCGCCAAAAATAAAGCACTACCTAAATAAGGCTCTACGTGTTCTACCCGCGGAAATTCAATAATATGGTGGCCTTGGCTATAAAAAATATCCAAATCAACACGCCAATAATAAGCCCCTTCTTTTAAAACTAAATTCTGCAATAAAAATTGCCGATAACTTAATTCAGGAATATAAGGCGCCAACCATTGTTCAGCTTGTTTACGATTCGTTATTTCACTTAAGGGCAAAGCCTTTAACGCGGTAATTAAGGGATCAAAACTATGCGTATAACACGTTGGCGAAATATCAGCGACAATCAATTTATCAACACGATCAGGATTATTTAACGCTAACCACATCGCTATTTTTCCGCCCATACTATGTCCCAATAGATGAGACTCAGACAAGCCATGAACATCCATAAAATGCACCACATCCGCAGCCATAGCCGCATAATTCATCACAGGATGATGTGGTGACTCACCGTGATTACGCACATCTAAAACGTAAACATGATAAGTAACCGATAACTTTTCAGCGACTTGTCTCCAGTTACGAGAAGAGGCAAAAAAACCATGTAAGATAATTAAAGGTTTTGACTCAATGTCACCAAATTCTTCAAAAGCACAAACAACAGTATTCATTAAACGAAAATATAAAACAATAAGCCCATCACACCGCCAAAGACGCCACCCCAAACCACTAACCAACCTAAGTGTTCATGGATAATCGCTTCAACCATTTCTTTAACTAATTGCGGCGTTAATTCATTCAATCTTTTATCAATCACATTTTCAATTTTATCGGTAATATCAACACCAATTTTATGCGCATCAAGACCTTCTTTAATCGCTGTTTTAAAACGATCTGACTCAATCATATCCACTAAGGTTTGCTTCATTTTTTCAGTGAAGGGTTCCTTTAAGGGTACTAACGCTTCTTCACCCCCCATCATCATTAACATACCGCCAAAGGAAGAACCCATAATAGAAGAGACTAAACCTTCATAAATCTTATCGTAATCAACCGCATTCAAGAAAGGTTCCAAATTAAGTATTTTGCTACCTTCCTGCTCTTCTTTTTGAATAAAGGCTTCAATATTAGCGGCGGTAAAAAATTGTTGCATCATTAGTTGTTTAATCGATAATTTAAACTCCTCAAAACGTTCCGGTATCACCCCAGAGCCATAGAGATAGGGCACCTTCTCAAAGAGCATATAAATGGCCAACCAGTTTGTAATTGCACCCGATAAGGCAAAAAATCCAATTGATTTAATTAAATCTTCCAGCACAGGGCTGATAGATCCAAGAATAATAATGCCAACGGCAGCAAGGTTAGTCGTAAGGCTTTTATTTAAAGGTTTATTCATTGTTTTTTATATAAAAAGACAGTCAAAGTTTAATTAATTAAAGTAGCTGTAAACCCAAAGTTTCAGCTATAGAAGAAGGTGTATATGAATCATTAAGGCTACTTATTCAATATTAACGACTCCTATTTCCAAACAGATTAAAATTTAACATTCTCACACGTATTGTCCTGCACACCAAGCGGATGACCAAGCCCATTGAAAATTATAACCGCCTAACCAACCGGTGACATCAACCACTTCTCCAATAAAATAGAGTCCGGGCACCTGTTTACTTTCCATGGTTTTAGAGGATAAGGCATTACAATCAACGCCCCCAATCGTGACTTCTGCAGTCCGATAACCTTCAGTTCCATTCGGCTTAATTTGCCATTGCTGTAATTGCTGAGCTATCTGCTCAATTTGAAAATCAGATAAATCAGGCAATGCCTTATTGAGTAATTCTTCTGGCAGTAAACAGCCCAATAAACGCTTCGGTAAATACTGATCTAAGATCGTTTTTACATGACTTTTTGTTTTTTGTTGACGTAATTCTTTAAGATACTGAACTACCTCCAGATCAGGTAATAAATTAATCTTAATCGCCTCGCCTGCTAACCAATAAGATGATATTTGTAAAATAGCGGGGCCACTTAAGCCACGATGGGTAAATAAAATATTTTCTTTAAAATATTGTCGAGTATTGCTCACAACACAAGGTATAGCAATCCCTGATAAAGGTGAAAACAGCTCTTTATCATTCGGTTGTAAGGTTAAAGGAACCAAACCCGCACGAGTAGGAATCACAGGAATATCAAACTGTTCAGCGATTTTATAACCTAAAGGCGAAGCACCCATTTTAGGAATAGACAAGCCGCCCGTTGCCACCACCAATGACAGTCCCTTAAAAACCCCTTGAGAAGTCTTCAGGGTAAACTGAGATTCCAGTCGAGTAATCTCGTTAATATCCGTATTAAGCTGAAGAATCACACCAACCTTGGCACATTCCTGTAATAACAGCTCTAAAATATCCTTTGCACTGTCATCACAAAATAATTGTCCATGAGCGCGCTCATGAAAAGGGATCTTATAGTGAGCGATTAAAGCTAAAAAATCCCATTGGGTATAGCGACTTAACGCCGATTTACAAAAATGGAGATTGTTAGACAGATAGTTAAGAGGTTCAATCGTGTAATTAGTAAAATTACACCGCCCTCCCCCTGACATTAAAATTTTTTTACCGGCCTTATTCGCGTGATCAAGCACTAAGACTCGCTTACCCCGCTTACCCGCCTCAATCGCGCACATTAAACCAGAAGCACCCGCTCCAATAATCAATACATCAACTTCCATCTTGACCGCTTCCTCTTAACACACGCATTCTACCTAAAAATTTTAAAGATCGACTCCGACAAACAGATAGTTTCTTCATGTTTTGTACTTGAATAAGGTAATTATAATGGTTTTATCTTTATAAGTGGCTTAAGAAGTGAGTTAACAGCAAGTCTCATTTAACGTGACATAGGAACTGATATACAATAACGTATACCTAACCTCAGTTAAAAACCAAATTATTTTACTAAACGAGTCACAGATGCATAAATTCTTAAATATTTTTATTTGGCTCTTCATTGCCATGTTAGGCGCGTCTGCGGTGGGAGGTATTGCGATTAATCGGGGTGAATCGATTAATTCACTGTGGTTCATTACGGCGGCGCTCTGTATTTATGCGATTAGCTACCGTTTTTATGCTTCATGGATTGCAACAAGCGTTTTAGTGGTCGATAAAACCCGTGCCACACCCGCAGAACGCTTAGATAATGGCCGTGATTTTATGCCAACCCATAAATGGGTTGTTTTTGGTCATCATTTCGCGGCTATTGCCGGCCCTGGTCCTTTAATAGGGCCCACGCTGGCGGCTCAATTTGGCTATTTGCCGGGTACGCTCTGGATATTATTCGGCGCGGTCTTGGGCGGATGCGTTCAGGACATGGTCACCCTATTTTTATCAAGCCGTCGTGATGCCAAAAGCCTTGGCCAAATGGCAAAAGATGAATTAGGCCCCCTAGGAGGAACAGCCGCGTTAACCGCGACCTTTGCGATTATGATTATCCTGATTGCTGTCTTAGGTTTAGTGGTCGTTAATGCGATGAAACACAGCCCCTGGGCTACCTTTACCGTATCTGCGACTATTCCCATTGCGATGCTTGTTGGGTTTTATATGCGTCACTTTCGCCCTGGACAAGTCTTAGAGGCGTCTATCTTAGGGGTGGTTTTACTATTATTGTCAGTCCTTGGCGGACGCTTTGTTGATGAAAACGAAACATTACGTCATCTGTTTGATCATGAGGGTTTGACCTTAGCATGGTCTATTATGGCCTACGGTTTTGCAGCCGCTATATTGCCCGTTTGGTTGTTATTAGCACCACGTGATTATTTATCAACCTATATGAAAATAGGCACCATCACTTTATTGGCTATCGCCATTATCTGCTTACAACCTGCTATTAAAATGCCGGCGTTAACTCAATTTATTGACGGAACTGGGCCCATTTTTAGCGGAAAACTTTTTCCTTTCGTTTTTATCACCATCGCTTGTGGGGCTATTTCTGGCTTTCATGCTTTAATTGCTTCAGGTACTACACCTAAACTACTGAGTAATGAAACCGATATTCGTCTCATTGGTTATGGTGGCATGTTACTAGAATCATTTGTCGCTATTATGGCCATGATCGCGGCAACCGTATTAGATCCCGGCGTGTACTTTGCTATTAATAGTTCGGCGGGGGTGGTAGGTGCTGAAGCTGTCGACGCAGTGGCTAAGATTTCCTCTTGGGGTTATCCCGTGACTGTCGAACAAATGCAAACGTTGGCCCATCAAATGGGTGAAACTACTTTATTTGCGCGTACCGGTGGCGCACCTTCTTTGGCAGTCGGTATGGCCAGTCTGTTTGGCAGTGCCTTTGGTGAACATTTACTCGCCTTGTGGTATCACTTTGCTATCATGTTTGAAGCGATTTTTATCTTAACGACCTTAGATGCGGGTACCCGTGTAGGACGCTTTATGTTGCAGGATATTCTCAGTAATATCTGGCCTAAAATGGGTGAAACCTCTTGGACGCCCTCAGTTATTTTAACCAGTGCTATTGTGGTGTCAGGTTGGGGCTATTTTCTTTATATTGGTGTTATTGATCCAAATGGTGGCGTTAATATTTTATGGCCACTATTTGGGATCGCCAATCAAATGTTAGCGGCCATCGCGCTGTCTGTAGCTACAGGTATTTTAGTTAAATCCGATAAACTTCATTATGCATGGATTACCGGCTTACCGCTGTTATGGCTGATCACGATTACTTCAACCGCCGCATGGCAAAAAATTACCAGTGACAATATCCGTTTAGGCTTTTTTTCTGCCGCCAATGATTTAACTGAAAAGCTAGCCAATGGCTCTTTACCCGCCGCCAAGGCCGCCATTGCCCCCCAATTAATCCTCAATTTACAAATTGATGGTTGGATTACCTTGTGTTTTGTTAGCTTACTGTGGGTTATTGTGCTCGACATGGTACGCGTATGTTACAAACACCTCGCCGGGCAAGTGGTCCCACCTTTAACTGAATCCGCCCATATTCCGAGTCGGTTAGTTGAAGAATGGATCAGAGATTAATGCACTCTACACTCAATAAAATCTGGCAAATCATCCGCAGATTGTCGGGTGATGATGCCTATGAGCGCTACCTAAAAAACTATGCGCACTATCATCATCAAGAAACTCATCAATCAGATGCGCCCTCACACTGTGCGGGGCCTTTAAGTAAAGCTGCCTTTTTTAAACAATGGCAAGATGAAAAATGGAACGGCATTAAACGCTGTTGTTAAATAAGATGACACAAATATCGCTGGATTACTTAATTATTGGCCAAGGTTTAGCGGGTAGTCTCTTGGCTTGGGAATTAATGCAACGGGGCTATAAAGTTCTTGTGGTCGATAATGGCCAAGAGAGTGCCTCTCAAGTGGCAGCCGGGTTAATTAATCCAATCACGGGGATGCGTTTGGTTAAAGCGGCAGAAGTCGATCAACAATTAAGCATGGCTAAACGCTACTATCAACATTTAAGCACATTTTTTAAGCAACCATTTTATATTGAAAAACCGATGCTCAGGATTTTTAAATCTCAAGCCGAAGTCAACTATGGACTTAAACGCTTACAAGAGCCGTCCTATCAGGCTTTTATAGAACGCATCAATCCAAGTGATGCGTTCTTCAATACTCCCGTAACCCAGTTAGGGTCCTTGGAACAAAAACAAACTGGTTATTTATTAACCCGGAATTTATTAAGCTGTTTAAAAGCGTTTTTTATCGCTCAAGCCAGTTATCGCCAAGGATCTGTCAGCCTTGATGAACTGCAGTTTCAGCCTGAATTACACTGGCAGGGTGTCTATCCCAAGCAGATTATATTTTGCGACGGTCATCAGGCCCAGCATAATCCGTTATTTTCTTGGTTACCATTTCAATTGGTTAAAGGTGAAATTTTAACACTTGAATACCAAGGTCACTTACCCGATAAAATCCTTAACTTTGGGGATTGGTTAATCCCTTTAAACGAACGTCATCTGCGTTTAGGAGCTACGTTTGATCGAGAAAACGTAGATACCCAACCCACAGAAACGGCTAAAGGCGCACTCTTAAATAGTCTGGCGCAGATATTACCTGACCTTCCACCCACCCATTTAGTGAGTCATCAAGCTAATATTCGTCCCTGTACCTTAGATAAACTGCCTTTTATCGGTCATCACCCTCAGTATTCTCAGCTGAGTATTTTCAACGGCTTTGGCGCTAAAGGAAGTTTGCAGATTCCTATCTATGCCCAACAATTTGCCGCGGCTTTAGCTTCTAACTCACCCTCCCCTTCAAACATTCAACGTTATTATGCAACGCATTTCACTGGTTAAACAGGCGCACAGCCTTATTAAAGATACGCTTCAACACGGTGATATTGCCATCGATGCCACGTTAGGCAATGGCCATGATGCCTTATTTTTGACCGAATTAGTGGGGCCTACAGGGTTAGTCTTTGGCTTTGATATACAAGCCTCGGCCATTGAAAACACGCGTGAAAGATTTCGGTTAGCCAAACTAGAGTCACCCACCTTAATACTCGCTAGTCACGCGTTAATGAGTGAAAAAATACCTGAACAGTATCACGGCAAAGTCCGCACTATTATGTTTAATTTGGGCTATTTACCGGGCGGAGATAAACACCTTATCACCCAAACTGAAAGCACGCTTGTTGCTTTACAAAGCGCCGGAAAACTCCTAGCTAAAGACGGATTACTAACTATCATGGCATACCCAGGGCACCCGGGTGGTGATGATGAAGCCCTGAAAGTAGCGCAATGGTGCTCACAATTAGCCCCACTCTACTTTAATTATCAATTAACCCTCAGTGAAGCCGATAAACCCTCTGCACCTAAACTTTTTACGATTCAGAAACTAACTTAACCCAACTAAAACTATCATAATCTGCTGTTATTTGCACCCTATTTAATTCATTTAACCTTATAAAAGTACTCGATAACGCACGACATCAAAAATGTCTATCGGTTACGGAAAAAGCAGATGCATTGAATCACGAATATATCATTTGCAGCAAGTAACTCAATTTTTATTAGCCCATCGAACAACAGGATTTCTAATGACTCAATTACCCAAGGGACTCTATGATCGACTGATTCGTGCAGACGAATTAGATGATATTAATCAATTAGTCTCAGACAATCAAGCCACTGTTCGACCACTTTCCGCTCATGAAACCAGAGAATATCTTCTTAATGAACTCATTAACCGTTTACCTGAATTATTAGATAAAATATCCTCGGCCACTGGTACTGACCTTGAGCATTCTCAAACAGAATTACAACTTATTTCAACGCTGTTAAAAACCGCCCGTCTTGAAACGAAAATTGGCACAGAAACTGACCTCATCGCTAATCCGCCACAAGTTTTAAAATCCATCCACGACAAAGATATGCCGGGTGTTTATCCAATCACCGGTTTACGGACCCCTTGGTTATTTAGTTCTTCTCGAAGCGAACCCTCGTTACTACAAGAACTGATTGCCGAATTACAAGCGGTTGATAGTGTCGATATTTTAGTGAGCTTTATCACTTGGAGCGGCGTTAGAAAGATTATCGATATTTTAAAACAAGCCACAGCCGTGGATGCTAAAGGACAATCTAGAACACGGTTCAGAATTTTAACCACTACTTATATTGGCGCCACGGAAGCTAGAGCCGTTAATGCATTAGCGGAACTACCTAATGTGGATTTAAAAATATCCTTAGATGGACGCCGGACTCGCTTACATGCAAAAGCCTGGATATTTCATCGCCAAAGTGGTTTCGGTTCCGCGTTTATAGGAAGCGCAAACCTTTCAGAATCGGCCTTAATAAGCGGTATCGAATGGACCGTTAAACTGACCCAAGTTTCAAATGCCGCTATTTTTAAAAATGCCCAAGCCCATTTTGAAACACTCTGGAATGATGGTGAATTTCAACCTTATGACCCTAACAATCAAGAACACCGTAACGCCTTAGAGAAAGCTTTGCAGGTTGAAAGATATCGAGGGAATATCGGCAACAATAATCTCGAACCCATTGCCATCCAAACATGGTTCGATTTAAGTCCAAAACCTTACCAACAAGAAATGCTAGAGCGCTTAGCGACAGAAAGATCTCATCAACGTTATCGAAATTTGGTAGTTGCCGCGACAGGTACAGGTAAAACTGTTGTAGCGGCCTTTGATTATGCCCGTTTAGCTAAAGAACAAGGCGGTCAACCCCGTTTATTATTTATTGCCCACCGGATACAAATCTTACAACAGGCGATTAACACCTTTAGACAGGTTTTACGCGATACGAATTTTGCCGATTTATTAGATGGTAACAATCAACCCAATCAATATGATCATTTATTTGCCACCATCAATACTGTCCACAGTCGTGATTTAATTTCAAAATATGGTGCAAATTATTGGAGTATGGTCATTATTGATGAGGCGCATCATTTACCAGCCAGCTCTTTCCATAAAGTTGCTACAACTATAAAACCAAAAATACTGTTAGGCCTCACAGCAACCCCAGAAAGAACAGATGGCAAAAGTTTAAATCACTATTTTGATCCACGACCAGACGGTTCACCCGCGGTCACCTTACGCTTATGGGATGCCTTAGATCAAGAATTACTCGCCCCATTTGAATATTATGCCAGCCATGATGAGATTGATTTATCTAGTATTCATTGGAAGCAAGCCAATGTAGATAGGCAACTGGATAATATCATTTCAGCCAGTGACATTCGTGCCCGCTCAGCATTGGTAGCAATAAGCACCTATGTCAGTGACATCAATAAATTAAAAGCGATTGGTTTCTGTATCAGTGTGAATCATGCTGAATTTATGGCTGATTATTTTAATAAACATAAGCTACCTGCACTGGCGATAACAGGAAAACATACTCAGAAAGAACGCGACCAAGCCATTAGCCAACTTAAACAAGGGACAATTAAAGTTATTTTTACCTGTGATTTATTTAACGAAGGCGTCGATATACCGGATGTTAACACCTTGCTTTTATTACGCCCAACGCAAAGTGCCGTTATCTTTCAACAACAAATAGGCCGCGGACTTCGCTTAGCCCAAGACAAATCCAGTTGTTTAGTCTTAGATTTTGTCGGCAGTTATTCTAAAGAATTTAGATTTGATATTTTACTCAGAACATTAACCGGACAAACAAGATTGGCTCTCAAAGAGTCCGTTGAAAAAGGCTTTGGCTTATTACCTACCGGTTGCCATGTTCAATTTGATCGGGTGGCTAGACAGCGCGTTTTAGACAGCCTTAAAGCCGCATTAAGACTCAATGTCACGCGACTCAAAGCAGAACTAATTGCTTGGGCAAACACTAAAAACAAACACCAAATTACGCTAAAAGATTTTTTAATAGAGAACACTTTAGAAATGAGTGATGTGTATACTGGCAGATATTCTTGGACTGAACTTAAACGCCGTGCTCAACTTACTACGCTCAATGAGGGACCCAGAGAATCAGAACTGTTAGGTCGAATAGGAAGTATTTTATATGTGGATGATATTACGATTTTAAATGCATGGCGTGAGGCTTTAGAGTTCAACACAATAGATGAAACTCGACTACAAATACTGGCCCACAGCTTTTTAGTGAGGCAAACTGAACTGATAACGCCGCTTGATTTTATTAGCTTGATCGAACAACATCCTGCGATTAAAGCCGAACTACTTGAAGTCATTGCTTGGCGCTTAGAGCAATCTTTTCATTTTTCATTGCCTTTAGATAACACGCCCTCAACATGGGCACTCTGTCTGCATAATCGTTATTCCAGGTCGGATATTATTACGGCAATCGGTTATGCCAATGCTAATAAACGCCCGGCCTTTAGAGAGGGTTGTTTAGCGTTATCAGAAGACAAAATAGAATTAATGTTTGTTACCTTGGATAAAAGCACAGGTTTTGCTGAGCGTGTTCAATATCATGATTATGCCATTAGCCCGACCTTATTTCATTGGCAATCTCAAAATGTAGCCAGTGCTAAAAATCCAACTGGACAACGTTATCTGGAAAGCGTAAATAAAACAAACCCGAATGGCTGGCGATTTTTCCTTTTCGTACGTGAAAATCAAGAAACTGCTTATGCGTCATTAGGAGAGGTGGTATTAGTAAAAGCCGAGGGGGAAAAACCTATTTCAATCACCTGGCAATTAATTAATGCCATGCCCATTGAATTATTTAGACATTTCTCCATTTTAAAGGCTGCTTGATCAGCCATAAATATCTATCAAATCAGCATCAATTACTTTCTTGAATCACGCTTTTACCCAAGCATGTAAAGGATCAATCACTTCCGGTGAGTTTTTCAGGGCTTTGTTCAATATCATATAGGTATCTTTATCAAACGCGGGGCGGCCATTATTTAATAATTCAATAATTTCGGCCTTGGTTTTAGCGGTACCTAAATAACACCAATGATCTATCAAATGAATATCAGCGCCCTCTTTAAGTCCTATCGCGCCCTTGTAGGGCCATTGACTGACTTTTAATTTTGTCATGGCCTGTTGAAAACGTAAGGCATGAGACAACATCGCTTCTTCTCCGACACAAACACCTTTGCATTTATGTAACTGTCTTGCAAAACAAGGCCGGCCCTTGGATACTTTCTCTAAACCGAGCACACCTAAACACAGTTGATGCTCTTGGGCGATATTTCGGAGGGCCTTTTGGGCATCTTTTTGATTACGATACAACCCATAAAGATTCTCTTGAACTCCAAAATCTAAATCATCCGCCCAGGTTAACACCGGACTCAAAACCTCAGCGTTTTGTAATAATTGCCAGGTACATAAATCATGACTTCGTCTTAAACGTTGGTTATGAATAGGTTGCAAGGTTTTAATCAGTTGCACTTCTAATAATAGCGCCCCCACCTCACCGGCAGTTTCAATAGTTTCAATCCGTCGCAACTGCTGAGATAAACTCATCTCTTTACTCTGCCGATGATCCGCAGAAAAATGAGCTAATACCCGTTGTTTTATATGCGTACTTTTTCCAACATACAGGGGCAGTTCATTTTCACCATAAAACAAATAAACACCGGGCGTATCTGGCAAATCTTCGATTAAATGTGTATCAACTTGGGAAGGTAAACTCGGCCGACCGACCAATTTTTTTATGGTGCTCGCAAGCAACGTTGAATCTTGGGTTTGTTGAATGTCTTGCCAAAACTGATAGATGACTTGAGCATCCCCTAAAGCTCTATGTCTGGCGGAAACAGTTAAGCCATGCCGCTCGATAACACTATCCAAATTATGATGTTTATGTTCTGGAAATAAGGCTCTTGAAAGTTTGACACTGCATAAAATATCGGGTCTAAAATCGAGTTCAACCCGTTTAAACTCATTTTTTAAAAAGCTATAATCAAAGCGGGCATTATGCGCAATAAATAAGTAGCCCTTCAGCAATTGACACAGTTCATGAGCGATATCGACAAAACGTGGGGCAGTAATGACCATCTGATTGGTAATGCCAGTTAAGCGTTCTATAAATACGGGGATTCGGGTATCGGGTTGCAGTAATTGACTCCATTCCCTGACCCCGTTTTCATCAACAAAGACCACACCAATCTCGGTAATACGATCCACCAAGGCATTACCACCGGTCGTTTCAAGATCAACAAATGCAATACGTTTTCGCACGGTTATGATAATAATTCCTGCTTTATATTAAATTAATGACAACAACCAAGCACTCTATGTGCCTATCTAGCCGATATGGTTAAGTCGATTTTTTGGCCGACAATTTATACCAGATAAACCCGAAAATAAGGATAATGGGAAACAATGTCACCGTAAACATAGCCGGTGAACAGCCTTTGTTACAATTGGTTAGCATCAGTAAAAAGAAAACAATTAATGCACCCAACGCGGCTAATATTCTCATGATAAATACCCCTTTATATAAACGAAATGACCACACCGATTGTGGTTTTAAAGTTATACAAGGATTTTCAATAAAAGCAATTTCTTCAACGTATTACCAGTTCTACCTCTTCAAGCACCTCTAAGGTCGATACATCCTGTAATTTTTTGGTCATTGCCCTTGCCCTCGTATCCTTTAGTTTCTCTAAAGACCCCGATGCGGTGGTTAATTGTTTATGCACCAAGGCCAATTGGTCCGAATAGGTCGCGAATTCGGTCTTCACTTCAGCTAACACCTTCCAAACTTCACTGCTGCGTTTTTGTACCGCTAAGGTTCTAAAGCCCATGTGTAGACTATTCAATAACGCAGACAACGTTGTAGGCCCTGTAATCGTAATGCGATACTTACGTTGTAACAGTTCAAACATGTGCGGATGTCTCAACACTTCAGCAAACAAACTTTCAATGGGCAAAAACATAATCGCAAAATCGGTCGTGTGCGGCGGATCAATATATTTAGTGCTAATATCTTTAGCAAAACTCTCCACTACTTTTAATAGCCCCTTTTGAGCGAGTTCGATTTTAGCCGGTTCACCCTCTTCATAAGCCTGTAATAACACCTGATAACTCTCTAGCGGAAATTTAGAGTCCATCGGTAACCACACCGTTTTTTCATCTCCTTTACCGGGTAACTTAACCGCAAACTCCACATTCGCTTGACTGCCTTGCTTAGTGGCCACATTCATTGAATATTGATCCGGCGTTAAAATCTGTTCCAAGATATTGCCTAATTGATATTCACCCAAAATACCGCGCGTCTTCACATTCGATAAGACTTTCTTTAAATCCCCCACCCCAATCGCCAAGGTTTGCATTTCACCCAAGCCTTTATGAACTTGTTCTAACCGGTCACTGACTTGTTTAAAAGATTCACCTAAACGCTTTTCTAAGGTACTTTGCAGTTTCTCATCCACGGTTTTACGCATCTCAGATAACTGCTGGGTATTGTCTTCTCGAATCGCTTTAAGTTGCTTATCGATGGTATCTTTTACTTCAATAAAGCGGGTTTCAAAAGACTTTAAACCCTCCGCCAATTCTTGGCGATTGGCTTTCGCATCGGTCTTGATCGTGACTTCAAAACCATTCAATTGCCGTGCTTGCACCGCGTTATTTTCACTGATCCGATTTAACACCGTATCCTGAAAGGCTTTAAAGGACTCTTGTAGTTCACGTCGATTCTCAAAACTCACCTCTCGCAGTTCTTTACGAATCTCACTAATCCCATTCTTTAAACTCAGTTCATGCTGTTGATGTAACTTAATGAGTTCAGTTGCACCCGTTTCTAACTGAGCCTTAAGTAAATCCTTCACTCGTATAAACACTAAAACAGACATTACAAACAAGCCGAATAAAATTAGCCCAGCGATACCTAATACTATTACTAAAGAGTCAGTCATTATTATTTTCCATGCACTTGATAAGTAAAACACCGATTCAGGATACCCTATCGGGTTGAAAACGATGTCATTAATAGACGTAAAAATGTAATATGCCCATGTTATCCTAATGAATACAGATTTTAGAGATGTTTCATGTATAAAACCACTGCACAGCATTTAAGTTACGATTTTAAAACTTTAGCGAATGTCATGGCTAAAGCCACGCCAGCCCGATCCGGTGATTATTTAGCCGGTGTGGCAGCCAGCAATCACCTAGAGCGCGTGGCCGCTCAATATGCCTTAGCAGACGTGCCGTTAAAACAATTCTTAACCGAAGCCTTAGTGCCTTACGAAACGGATGAAGTCACCCGCCTCATCATAGATGAACATGATCAGACCGCCTTTGCCCCCATTAGCCACTTTACGGTCGGAGATTTTCGTAATTGGTTACTATCAGAAGATGCCAGCACTGAAAAACTGACGGCTTTAGCCCCCGGCTTAACCCCCGAAATGGTTGCTGCGGTGTCCAAAATTATGCGTCTGCAAGATTTAATCTTAGTCGCTAAAAAGTGTCGTGTCATCAGCCAATTTAGAAATACCATTGGCCTAGAAAACCGCCTGTCTACCCGTTTACAGCCGAATCATCCGACTGATAATGCAACGGGCGTGGCGGCCAGTATTTTAGATGGCTTACTCTATGGCAGTGGCGACGCAGTCATTGGCATCAACCCCGCCTCTGATAACTTAGAAGCGACCGCACGTTTATTACACTTACTCAGTGATGTGATTGAGCGCTATAAAATCCCAACCCAAGCCTGTATCTTAGCGCATGTTACCACCACCTTAAAAGCCATTGAACAAAACGTCCCCGTCGATTTAGTATTTCAATCAATTGCGGGTACTCAAAAAGCCAATGAGAGTTTTGGGATTAATCTGAACATACTTGAAGAAGCACACCAAGCCGCCTTAGGTTTAAAACGCGGTACGGTGGGCAATGATTGCATGTACTTTGAAACCGGACAAGGCAGCGCCCTGTCGGCTAATGCGCATCATGGTTTAGATCAACAAACCTGTGAAGCCCGCGCCTACGCGGTGGCTAGAAAGTTTAAACCCTTATTAGTCAACACGGTGGTGGGCTTTATTGGCCCTGAATATTTATATGACGGCAAACAAATCATTCGGGCCGGTTTAGAAGATCATTTTTGTGGCAAGTTACTAGGCTTACCGATGGGCTGTGATATTTGTTACACCAACCATGCCGAAGCCGATCAAGATGACATGGATTTATTACTGAGTTCCTTTGCCATGGCCGGTGGTAGTTTTATTATGGGTATCCCTGGCGCTGATGATGTGATGCTTAATTATCAATCGACCTCTTTTCATGATGCCCTATATATCCGGCAGGTGTTAGGCTTACGACCTGCCCCCGAATTTGAACAATGGCTAATAGAACATCAAATATTTAACGCCTCTAATCAATTAAAGCCCTTAACTGAAATGCCTGCGTTGTTTAAATCCTCCCTACAAAAAGTACTGGGGTCTACAGATGAGTCACGATAAAAACCCCATCATTGCCTATGATCCTTGGCATGCGCTTAATCAATTAACCTCGGCCAGAATTGGCTTAGGTCGTGCCGGCATGAGTTTACCGACTCGGGCCAACTTAGACTTTCAATTAGCGCATGCCTTAGCCAGAGATGCGGTGCATATTCCTTTAGACTTCTCTAAACTGGCTCAAGCACTGGAACAATTGGGCTATCACTATCAACGATTACAAAGCCAAGCTGAGAATCAACGGCATTATTTACAACGTCCTGATTTAGGCCGTTGTTTAAATGAACACTCTTATCAAGCCTTGGCCACATCAGACATCCACCCCGTTGATGCGGTTATTGTGGTCGCAGATGGTTTATCCTCCACAGCAATTGAAAACCATGCGCTCGGTTTTTTACAATTATTAGTGCCGGTTTTAACTAAGGCGGGCTATCAATTAGCACCAATTGCTTTAGTGAAGCACGGTCGAGTGGCTATTGGTGATGCTATAGCCGACCACTATAAGGCGCGATTATGTATCACTTTAATTGGTGAGCGTCCGGGTTTAAGTTCACCTGACAGCATGGGGATTTACTTCACCTATCAAGCTAAAGCCGGTGTGAGTACCGATGCAGATCGTAACTGTATCTCGAATATACACGCTAATGGCTTAACTTATGAGCAGGCGTTAAAGAAGTTATGCTACTTGATTGCAGGGGCTGAACAATTAAAGTTATCAGGAGTGGAGTTAAAAGATGAAACGACTGATACAGGGCTTGAACTATCAGGATCGGCTAATTTTCTGTTGAATTAACAGTCTAGAAATATGACAAAGATCAATACGCCAGTAAAAGCATCACTGGTAAATTGAATAGGCTACCGACATTATCCATCAATTCCTTTTTCCATTGAGCAACTGTGTCATAGCCCAATGCAAACGATCTGCATGACGATCGCAAGTTTTGATGATTTCAGTGATAGATTCTTTCATTGCAATAACACCCCCGTTTCTTTTGCAATACGGTAGATAGGTAGTTCAACCTTACTATCCGCCCTATGCAAAACGACATCAATTTTTTGCTGTCCTATTTTTTTATGTAAATCTCTGAGAAATTGCAACTTAGCAGTGATTAAATCAGCAGGTTTTTGTGTTTGCGGTTCAATATAAAGATCAATATCACCGCCCTTGGCAAGATCGTTTACCCTAGAGCCAAATAACCAGACGTGGGTATCTTGACCAAAATTATGTTTGGCACTTTCACAAATACTGTGTTTTTGAAAATCTGATAAACGCATCAAGTTAGCCTATTAATAAAAAGTTGAGCAAATAAAATGAGCAAGGTTAAGCTACCTGAGACCTCCATATATAAGCGAAGACTATAATTTATAGTGTATTAACCTATTGATTCAATCTCTGATATTACGCCCAGTATAGGGTATACAGATGATTTAAGCAGTATGATAACGGCAGTAGTGACAGTTTGGGTAATTTACCGTCAAACAATAAAGTCAAAGCTTCGCTGGCAGAGACGTTATTTTTTCCACAGGTCGATAGATAACTCCGGACGCGACAAAAGATCTTTTTCGTTCTTGTTTTTTTTTAAACGATCTGAAGAGGGTGGTTTACTACTGTTTCGGCTATTAGGATTTAAACGGTTCGCCAATAACTGAACAAGTTTCAGCAGTACTTCCAATGCAGCCCGTAGGGCAACAGACAACTGTGCTTCTTCAGCTAAAAGTTGCCGTACCTTTTTAATAGTGGCTTCAATGTCAATGCTATCAACTGTCAATTTTTTATACCGTAAACCGTTTCTGTTAGCGGTATTATAACCCCTGTTTTAAAAGTTGAATTTTGCCTTCGAGGTTGCGATATAAGCCTTAATAAATCTTGCTATGTGATGCTTGATAATTGGCTTTATGAGTCGATTAAGGCTTGTGTTTATTGGAGTTTTCTTTCAGGCACTAAATAATATTTCACTGTTCATGGCTATATTATTGCATTACCCACTACAATTCACATAGAGCCATAAATCTTGACGAACAATCAATCCGGATTTAATTCTAAAATTTAAACTCAAATCATTTTCCTGTAAAATTTACAACTATTGTAAGGTCGTTTTTTGCTTATTGCTGCTCCCTCTTAGCAGTTGGGCGGGGAGTGCTCCTTGCTCTGGCAAAAAGACTTCCTGTCAATCAATCGCAGAAAAAATAAAACAGCCAACTTAATTGCTGCTTAAAAAATCAATAGAGCCTGGAT
>CAIPDT010000035.1 GCA_903863905.1 uncultured Methylococcaceae bacterium | reverse complement strand
AATGTGTTATATCTACGAGATCAAAAAGATTATTTGCTCGATAAAATAGAGTTACTAACAGAATCTTATCGGGTTAAAATTGATCAAATTAATCTAGAACAACACGTTAAATTTAAAGAATTAAGTCAATTACATCAAGCAGAATTAACACGGATTAATCGAGCGTTAGACGAAAAATCTGACGCAGTTGTTCGCTTAAAACAAGAATTAGAAGAGCAGCAACGTCAAACTTTGCATTGGTTACATACGAATGAGACACTTCAAAAGCAAATCAATGAGCAGCAGTATCGTCAAGAATTGCTTGATAAGGAGTTAGTGAAGGCTGAAGTTCAAATTGACTTTATAAAAGATATTTTGATTCGTGAAAAAGCATTTTAAGCCAATGAACGATAAATCTAAGAAAAAGAAAAAATCTAAATTAACTTCTGCATCTGCTGGGCCAATTTCCATCGCGGAAGATTTTGAGCAGATTTCCCCTCAAGATCGTCAGGAAGATATTACCTTTTCGGAAGAAATTAGTTTGTCGAAGGTAAAAAATCTTTGGTTGTTTGGAGATTGGGTTTCCTTGGTTAACATAGATATTGAGCTTATTAAGGAGCATCACGATCGAGCTTATTTAGTGTTATTGGTAGCCAGCGCTCATTTACAGATAGAGGCGTACGATAAGGCGCGGTATTATGTTCAAAGCGCTTTAAATTGGGGCGCTTCGAATTGTTTAGTGGCTTCTGTTTTGGTTGCGGGTGTACACAATACTTTAGGTAGATTAGCGGCTCTTTCTAACAATGAAGAGAGCGTATCTCGGCACTTTGTGGCTGCAGTTGGAATCCCTGATAATGCAGAAACTAGATTATTAGGTCATGCTAGAGCAGTACGCGAGATGTCGGATCTGGGCTTATTACCGCAAGCGGTGGGTTTAGTGACTCAAGAGTTAAATGCGATTGAGGGCAAGGTATTGAGGCCTCATGAACAACAAGCAAAAATTAAGATTTTGCAGACGGAGTTAGATTTGTTGCATGGTAATATTGTTATCGCTCAGCAACGACAGCAGTTATTTCATAGTCATGCTGACGTATTTCAGCCAGAGCAACAAAATCACGTTATAGATATTTTAGAGCAGTTAAGAAAAATCTCTGTTTCACAATTAGGCCAAGATTTATGGGTATTAGAAAAAACTGGATTTAAACGAGATGGCTTTTTTGTGGAGTTTGGTGCAACGGATGGCGTTACTTTAAGTAATACATGGCTGCTGGAAAAGGAATTTGCTTGGAAAGGCATTTGTGCTGAACCTAACCCTAAGTTTTTTGAACAGCTTCGTAAGAATAGACGTTGTATCGTTGCAGATGCTTGTATCAGTGGTCAAACGGGTAGTAAAGTAAAATTTATTCTTGCTGATGCTTATGGAGGAATAGCAAGTTTTGCTAATTTAGATAGTCATACTCATAATCGGGAGGCGTATATTGACGCCGGTGAGGTGATTAATCTCGAAACAATTTCCTTGAATGATTTTTTAATTCAACAAAAAGCGCCTACTGTCATTGATTATTTGAGTATTGATACAGAAGGGAGTGAATTCGAAATTTTAAGTGCTTTTCCCTTTGAGTCATGGGATGTACGTTTATTAACGGTAGAACATAATTTTACGCCATTGCGAGAAGAAATTAGAACATTGTTATCCTCAAAGGGTTATCAATGTGTAGAACGAGAATGGGATGATTGGTTTTTTCGTGAATAATTTTAATGAGATAGTGTTTATATGATTGATAGTGAAAACAAACGAATGATTGATTTGGCAATAGATAAATTATTCGTCGCAGAGTTAACATCTGTATTTAAGTTAGTTGAATCTGCTATTAAAGACAGTGATCAATATCATTCAAAGGCTAATTTACTTCAGTTACTTAAAAATGATAACTCCAGTACCTCCTATAAAATTATTGCGGTTATGGTCAATCGGACTTGGCGAACCTTAAGTAGTTGTTCTAGTCCAGTAAAACGTGCTGAATTAATTAAAGAGCTTGTTTTTATAAAAGAAAAATGTGCTCATAGATTACTTAATATACCTTGTAATAAAGTGGGATCAGAGGATAGTCATAGTTTAGATATTAATCCAGCGCACCACAGTAGCCTTGACAAGGCAATCATTTCTGTTTATGTGCAGAGTGTTGGAAGAAGTCCAGTTCAAGATGAAATAGACATATGGAAAGTTAATTTCAACAACGGATTGCCTTTTCATGAGTTTATGTTGGCAATGGCTGATAGTCAAGAAGCTAAGCGATTGAAAAAATCAAAAGATATTCTAAGTGAAAAGAGTGATGCTGAATTTATACAGATAATTTATGAATTAATTTATGGTAAAGGCTGTTTTGCTTGGGAAATTAATCATTGGGTAACTCGGATTATTTCAGGAGATATGAGTCGAGAGGATATATTTTTATCTATATTTCATCATGCGGCAAAGGCCTATGAAGGTCTGGATAATTATAGGCATGATGGCTTATCTTGTCATATTATGGGAACTAATAGAGTTGTCAGCGCAGATGATTGGAAGATCAAAGCGGATATGATGCAAACGCAATCTGAGTCTGAGGTTGAGGCAGATAAACGATATCTAAATAGATTTTATATTAAAACGAAGCCTAGTTTCTTAGTAACAGCCGTTGCTAGTCTTTATAAAGGGGGGGGTTATATTGAGCAGTTCATGGATAATATTACTTCTCAGAGCATATTCAAAGAGTATTGTGAATTAGTCATTATAGATGCTGATTCCCCTGAAAACGAAGCAAAAATCATAAACAGATACCTTTCTAAGTACCCCAACATTAATTATTTACGGATGAATTATCGCATAGGAATTTATGATGCGTGGAATGTGGGTGTAAAAGCGGCACGAGGTGATTATATTACCAATACTAATTTAGATGATCTTCGACGTCATGATTCTTTAGAGCTTCAAGCGTCTGTGTTAGATAATTTGTCATTTGTTGATGTAACCTATCAAGATCTTTATTATACGTTTGACCCAAACCTTAGTTTTGAAGAGATTGCTAAGTTTGGTTATGAGACTAATTTACCCATTGTGACGCCTTTTAATTTAATGAAATTTAATTCCCCGCATAACGCACCGATGTGGCGTAAATCTTTACATGATGAGTTAGGGTATTTTAATATCAATTATAAGTCTGCTGGAGATTATGAGTTTTGGTTACGTTGTTTGGTTGCAGGTAAAAATTTTTATAAACTTAATGATCCACATGTTGTTTATTACCAAAACCCTAACGGCTTGTCAACTCGTCCAGGTACACGAGGAGTTGTTGAAGCTAAAGAAATTCATAAAACTTATGCTAGACAATTAATTTCAAAAAATTTTGTGATGCCATTCGAGGATTTTTGTTCTCAAAAACTACCTAACATGCCAATAGTGATGGATGCAGGAAAAAATGATCGTTATGCGCAGACCCAGCGTGCTCTTCGTAACTTAGCAAGACACATAAAATATTCGACTGCTAAAGGTAATTAAATGATTAAGTTAATGGTGGATGGCGTTTTTTTTCAGATTAATAATACTGGAATTGCTCGGGTCTGGAAGTCTATTATTGAGATTCTTGCTGAGTCGGGGCAGTATGAAATACTTTTCCTCGATAGAGGTAATGCACCTCAAATAAAAGGGGTTTATTATATTCCTTTTCCAAGAAATCTATTTTCTCAGTGTGCTGCGGATTCATTTTTAATTCAGGAACTTTGTGATTATTATCAGATAGATGTTTTTACCTCAACGTATTATACAACTCCAGTAACGACGCCAATGGTGTTGATGGTGCATGATATGATTCCAGAGTTATTCGATTTTGATTTAACGCAACGTGCTTGGATGGAAAAAGATATAGCTATTTCTTATGCTCAACGTTATTTAAGTAATTCTTACAATACTCGTAATGATTTATTAGATTTTTACCCAGAAATTGCAATTGAAAAAGTTAACGTTGCTCATTGTGGCGTGGATGAGAGTGTTTTTTATGTTAGAGATGAACATGAAATTAATTTATTTCGGAAGCGTTTTTTATTAGATAGAGAATATTTTTTATTTGTCGGGTCGCGGGTTCAACATAACAACTATAAAAATAGCCAATTATTTTTCAATGCGTTAATTCGTATGCCTAAGGTAGAGTTTGATGTTTTTTGCGTGGGAGGAGAAAAAGAAATTGAAGCTGAAATTATAAGTTTATTACCTGATGGCGTCCGATGTTTTCGAGTTGAATTAACAGATGATGAGCTTGCTTTAGCCTATGGAGGAGCCCTTGCTCTGGTTTATCCATCTCTTTATGAAGGTTTTGGTATGCCAGTTATTGAGGCAATGGCTTCTGGTTGTCCAGTAATAACAACTCATAATGGCTCCTTAGTTGAAGCAGCTGGTAATGCAGCTTGCTTGATCAGTGGTGAGTCTGTTGTTGAGATGTGTGAGGCTCTTGAAAAAATACAAGATGAGGAATATAGAAAATTACTTAAGGCAAAAGGATTGGTGCATAGTCATCATTTTAGGTGGCAAGGTATGGCGGATGCTTTAGGGGAACAGCTAGAATTGTTGGTTCAGGAAGATAAGCGAGGCATATATGATCATTATTTCACAGAATGGAAGGCACTTCGAAGTCTTCAAGCTAGTGTTGATTATATTCGCTAACTATTAAGGTACAGTATGAAATTACTAATGATCGGTAATTGCCAGGCGATGGGCATGGTAAAGTTGATTAAGGCGATGTGTGTTGATATATCTATTGACTATCTTCAACTGTTGCCATCGACTTATGAGAGTATGAAATCTGGGTTAACTGATTTTAATAGTTTTAATTGGGGTGATCATGATATTAACACGTTAATGTCTGAATGTGACTTGATATTTATTCAATCTGGCGAAAAAATTTTTAAATTTTTCCAGCAAAGGTTTCCAGATACAAGTCATAAAATTAGATTTTTCCCTAATATAATTTTTAATGCTTTTCATCCTGATATGTTGTATATAACTGATAAAGGGAAGCAGTTACCAAGTCCAACTGGTTGTTATCATTCGTCTATTGCCTGTTTTGGTTGGTTGAACGATTTTACAGTTGAGGAGACGCTATCTTTATTTTGTGAGGATGTTTTTAAAGCATTAGGATTTTTCGATTATTGGCAGGTTTCGGTAAATTATTTGGTTAAACAAGGTGAAGCCTCCAATTTACCTTTAGACAAGATGATTGAAAGTTGGTCTAAACGAGATATTTGGATGCATACAATTAATCACCCAAAAGTGTTTGTGTTAGCTGATGTAGCTAGGGCGTTGTTAGGCAGAGAAAAAATACCTTTTGTTCCAAATATTGAGGAAAATCTAGGGGATACTTTAGCTAATGGACCTTGTTGGAAGGCTTATCCAGAAATTGCCAGTCGATTCGGATTTGAAGGGCAGTATCAATTTAAAAACAGAGGACGCATTACCTCTAAAAATGTTGGAGAGTTGTTATTTGGTTTAGAAGATTTCGTTCGAGCTTCATTTGAGTTGTTTGCAACTTATAGTAAAGAGGGTTTTAATTGTCCTCGGCTTGTTTCCAAAAAATATGACGAAATGAGTGAGTTTTTAAAAAACCAACCGCTACAAAAGGGGATGCCCTTATCTATCACAGCTATAAATAAATTATCTCAATCAGACATTGATAGTAGTCATCCTTATAAAGGTTTACATGATTATCAGTTTTGGAGGCGAGCTATTGAACGTGTTCCTCTATACGAAGTTGATCCAGTCATGAAGCCTCGATTTAAATTAGATAGAGAGAGTAAAGTTGCGACCGCGGGTAGTTGTTTTGCTCAGCATATTTCTCGTGCACTTGGAAAAAATGGCTTTAATTATTATGTATCTGAGAAAGACACTAGTCTATTATCGGAAGAATATAATGAAAGAAATTATGGGGTTTTCTCTGCGCGTTTCGGTAATATTTATACAACCAGTCAGTTATTGCAATTATTTGATCGGGTTTATGGAAATTTTGATCCTATTGAAAAGTATTGGCTTCGAAGTGATGGTAAGTTAGTCGATCCATTTCGTCCTCAAATTGAGCCAGATGGTTTTTTAAACATTGCTGAACTGGAAAAATCTAGAATTGAGCATTTTGCAGCAGTTCGTAAGATGTTTGAAAACTTAGATGTTTTAGTTTTTACGTTGGGTTTGACAGAGACTTGGCGTCACAAGGTTGATGGTGCGGTTTACCCATTAGCACCGGGTGTTGTGGCAGGGAAAATGAAGCCAACGATTTATGAGTTTGTTAATTTTGGTATCAGTCAAGTTGTAAATGATATGCAAGTTTTCATTAATAAATTGGTGAGAGTTAATCCTCAAGCAAAAATAATTTTGACAGTTTCTCCTGTTCCTTTAATTGCAACTTACGAAAATCGTCATGTATTAGTGTCGAATACTTATAGTAAATCAGTGTTGCGTGTTGCTGCAGAAGTCATTATTAAGAGGAATACCTGTTGTGACTATTTCCCTTCTTATGAAATTATTACAGGTAATTACACTAAAGGTGAGTATTTTGAAGATGATTTACGCTCAATAAAAAAAGAGGGTGTTGATCATGTGATGAGATTATTTTTGAAGCATTATACAAATCAACAAGAATCCACTTTTGATGAAGATTTAATCAACGAAAACTTACAAGTTAGTCAAGTATTTTGTGATGAAGATGTTTTAGATCGTAAGTGATTAAATAAGATTTTTTTCTTTAAGTAATTTAATTACTTCTTCGATACTTTCTTCGATAGTGAGTTTTTCAGTATTAATAATCAACTCAGGGCGAGTAGGGGGTTCATATGGAGATCCAATGCCAGTAAATAATGGTATCTCTCCAGCCCTTGCTTTTTTGTATAACCCTTTTACATCTCTCTGTTCGCAGGTTTCTATTGGGCAGTGGCAGTAAATTTCTAAAAAGTCTCCATGAGGTAGACATTTTCTGGCATTATCTCTATCTATTTTAAAGGGTGAAATAAAGGCAGTTAAGGTAATAATACCTGCTTCGGTTAATAGTTTTGCAACTTCACCAATTCGTCTAATGTTTTCAACTCTATCTTGATCGCTAAAACCTAGGTCACCACAAAGTCCATGACGAACGTTATCACCATCAAGCACATAAGTAGATATATTGATTTTATGTAAGTAGGTTTCTACTGCATGGGCCAGCGTTGATTTTCCTGATCCTGATAAACCCGTAAACCATAAAACAACTCCTTTGTGTTGATGTAGTTTTTCACGATCTGTTCTAGTTATCGTTGAGTTATGCCAAACGATATTTGAGCTTTTTATGGTCATTGTGATTTAAAATAATTTTGCTAAACAATTTTAATAAGTTATTAGCCTGAATACGGGGTACTATCAATCAATACTTTTAATCTCTGTCCCGGGTTTAGACCTTTTGCTAATACTGTCGGATTTGCTTTTCGTAAGTCAGCGACGCTCACTTTGAATTTTTTAGAAATTTGTTCAAGAGAGTCATTTTTTACAACGGTATAGTTCATTAAATGGGGAGTATTAGAACTTGCTAGTTGTTGAGTGGTTGCTTTTATAGTTATTTTTTTGCCAGGTAATAAGGCTGATTTTAAGCTAATATTGTTCCAACTCGCAATCTCTTGTGGTGCCACAGAAAAACGTTGCGAGATATTGTAAAAGGTATCACCTTTTTTAATTTCATAAGCTAGGCTATTGAAAGGTTTCGCTTTGGTTGGTTTATCAAGTAAAGCGATGTTAGTTACTTTAGTTGTTTTAGTGACTGCCGTTAATTCGTTAGTTTTGGGTGTTTTATCAGAGATAGCTAAACTTGTTTTGACATTTTTAGCTATTTGTAAAGTCATGCCCGCACGAATAGTATCATTGCTTAAATAATTAGATAGGCGAAGTGCTGCAGTTGTGGTTGCGTAGTTTTTAGCAATTGATGTTAATTTGTCACCTTGTTTAACTTTATAGAATGTTATTTGGGGCTTAGTGGTTTTTTGGGGGTCTAGTGTTGTCGTGGCAAGGTGTTTATCGGTAGTACGAGGCTCAATAACATTGTCTTCATCATAACGTTTATAGCTCACCCTTTCTGAGAAGGGGAGTAGTGCTAAGTTTTGTTTAAAGGCTTGTGCATGAGTGACGGGTACTAACAGTCTATGAGGGCCATGTGGTGAGGTGCTGTCACGATTAAATCCAGGGTTTAATTTTAAGAATTTATGTTGTGGGAGATTAGCCAGTTGCGCGGCCTTATCTAAATCTAAAGGTGAATGAATATTCACTACTTCAAAGTAAGGCTTATTGGGTATGTGTTGAAGATGAATTTTATATTCGTCCGCATTAGCAAATATTTTTGCAATTGCTAAGAGTCGTGGTACATAGTCATCTGTTTCTTCGGGTAAGTCGAGTGACCAATAATCAGTGGGTAAATTAAGATCGGTATTTTTATCAATGGATTTTCTGACTCGGCCTTTGCCACAATTGTATGATGCGAGTGCAAGTAACCAGTCGCCATTGAAATCTTCGTTAAGCTCTTTTAGATAAGTGGTTGCTGCTTTGGTTGAGTCAAGTATATCTCGGCGACCATCATACCAATCGGTTTGCATTAAACCGTATTCTTTACCGGTTGATGGTACAAATTGCCATAAGCCAGAAGCATCTGCTTTTGAGTAAGCATCAGGAACAAATGCACTCTCAACGACAGGTAATAAGGCCAGTTCTCCAGGTATGTTTTTAGCTTCTATTTCATCAAGAATATGGGCAAGATAAGGTTCAGCGCGTTGTTGAAGAATGGCTAAAGAAGTCGGATGTTCTAAATACCAGTTAACTTCACGGTCAATACGAGGATGATTAACTTCAGGCAGCGAATATAAAGATAATAGTCGTTCCCAAACAGTATCTTTGTGATTAGATGCGGTTTTTTTAAGTTTGTGTTTAAACAGATTTTGTTGATTGATACCTGTATCAGTTTCTACAGGTATAATAGGCGTTTGATAGCTAAGATTTAAATTTTCTTTTGGTGCATCAGAGCAACCTACGATCATTGAGGATAGCGTAATTAATAAAAAATTAATCGACTTTTTAAAATCAACACGTATCATCATTATGTCCAAGTGTATGGTTTTTCTTTAGTTTAGTCTAATGATACCATTTTTTTATATAAAGATCATTAACGTAATATTAATGTGAGTAATTTTCATGAAGCGTAAATTTCTATTTGCATGGTATCAGACACCAAGAGGTAAGTTATTAAAAGAGCTGGAAACAGATTATTTAAAAAAAGCTATAACCGTGAGTTGCCAGCAACACATTCTGCAAATTGGTGGCTTGGGATGGGAAAGTGAGTTTATTGACTGTTCGTTATATAAAAACTATACGATATTAGATGCTAAAGGGTTAGGCTGTGAAATGGCTAGAAAAATACGCGCTAAAGCGTATTCTCTACCGATACAAACTGATAGCATGGATATGGTTATTGTTCCGCATTTATTAGAGTTTGATACGCATCGCTTTCAGACTATGAGAGAGATAGAACGGATATTAAAACCCGAAGGCATTTTAGTTATTTTAAACTTTAATCCCTTAAGTTTTTGGGTAAGGTATCAGTTTTTGTGGGATAAAAAATTGGCAGATTCATGGGGAGGACATTTTATTTTTAGATCACGTATGTTTGATTGGCTGAAACTATTAAATTTTGAAGTGACCGTATCTTCAATATTTAATTTGGATACCGTCCTTTCTAAACAAGGGAAGTCAATCAATGATGGTTTTTCATTCTTTTATACCGCTTATGCGGTTAAGGCAATAAAGCGTCGTTACAATATTATTCCATTAACCCCTATTAAAAATTTAAATAACCGATATTCGTTGGTTAATTCGTTAAATTCCGTTGCACAAAGAAAAAAGTATGAATAACGTAGTAATTATATATACAGATGGAGCTTGTAGAGGTAATCCTGGTCCAGGAGGATGGGGAGTCACTCTCAATTACAAGGGGGCTACTAAAGAAATGTATGGGGCTGAACAGTTAACAACGAACAATCGTATGGAGTTAATGGCGGCGATACAGGCATTGGAAGTGCTTACTAAGTCTTGCTTAATAGTGCTTTATAGTGATTCGAGTTATGTGTTGAAAGGAATTACTGATTGGATGCCTAATTGGAAAAAAAGAGGATGGAAGACTGCTTCTAAAACACCGGTAAAAAATGAAGATTTGTGGAGACGCTTAGATGCTGCTATTAGCAATCATCAGATAGAGTGGACTTGGGTAAAAGGTCATTCAGGAAATGTTGGTAATGAAAGAGCAGATACCTTAGCTAATTTAGGTATCGACTCGTTAACCTAATATATACGTTATATCTAGAGGTTAGATTACTTTTTTTGATTTAACAGGGATTGTAGATCGGCGAAAGGATTATGAGTTGAAGTTGACGCACTCGTTTTTGAAGATTGTTGAGATCCAAAGCGGGTTTCTTCATAACGAGAATGTTCATTGTCATGACAATACAGGCATAACAACTCCCAGTTACTGCCATCGGTAGGATTGTCATCATGATTATGATTTTTATGATGAACAGTCAGTTCTGTGAGATTAGTATGTGTAAATTCACGCGCACAACGACCACATAGCCAAGGATATAGTTTAAGTGCTTGGCCACGATAAGATTGTTCTCTTAGTTCTTGATTGCGGCGCGCTTCAGTGACAATTTTATTAAGAGCGTCTTTGTTAGGTAAAGCTTTCTTTAAGGTCATAAATATAAATAGTATCTATCAAGTTTAGTGAATAGCTTGCTTATCATTATGTAAAAGTTATATTTTAAGGGTTTGAATATAAATCATATCCATACCATGCGGCTATATCGGTGAACATTTCATTTAGTTTGTCAATGGTTGACGGCTTTAGTTTTTGTTTATAGTCGCCTGGCGTACCTTTTCGAATATGCTTTGTTATATCCTCCACTTCTGGACGAATATCATTTTCATTTGCGACATGATCTAGTATGTTTGATTCAATTGCTATTGAAAAATGATTGAATATATCACTCAAAAACTTTCTTTTATCAAAGTATATATCCTCATATTTAAATATTAAGACATTGTCAAAATTTAATTTATTCTTATAAGCATTTAGCTTATCTTGATAATATTTAGCGGAATTTAATACATATTGATTAATGTCCATGTAAGCATTAGTCTGAACTTCTTTTATAAAAGACTCTTTATTCTTCTCAGGCATGGTATGTGAAATATTTTTCCCGCCGAAAGAAAAAAATTCTGATACTAGGGCATCTCTTGGGTCTCGTACTAGTAGAACAGATTTTTTATCTTTTAAATTTAATGATTCATTCAGTAATAAGTTTGGAAACTGCCTAAAGCCACAATAAATCCGACCAGGTGTGATTAGGTTAATTATATTTTCGTCATTTTCCCAAATAATTTCAGATATACCTTCCAGAAATAAGATATCCGGAATGCTAAGTGCCGGAATGTTTGATAAATTGCAGACATCAATAATCATTTTGTGCATCAATGAACTACCGGCTTTATGTATTGAAAATGCGTAGCATTCCTGAAAGGTCCCAGATATATCCATTTCCTGTGCAAATATTTTTTTATAATCGGTCATTATAAATAACTCTCTATTTTACTTTAGGTTATTGAAATACGTTATTTTTACCCGATGTTAAAGCTAAAGTATAGCGGCCATTAAAAGCGGTATAAAAAATATTGTATTAAGATAAAGGATACGTCTTAAAACTAATTAAATCACTTAATAAATAGGCTTTTCTTCTTTAACTGCAATTATTTCAGTTTTAAAAGTAAACTATCTTATTAATAAAGTAGAGTATGTGCAGTTTTAGATCGTTAGAAAAGAGGATCTATTTATAATACAAACACATACTAAAATCATAACCACACGAATAGATTAGTTTTATTTAATGACCTTCGCAAAACACACTGTCCTTTATTAAGATTTAATGTTACTTTTGAAACTGCAACATTAATTGCATTTTTCGTTAAGTTATTTTAGGTGTTACCGCAATGATTGCCGTCATTAGCCGCATAGATTATAAACTGATCGTGTTTGTATATCAACAGGGTGCTGAAATACCTCTAATTCAATCATTAGTTAGGCTGTCTGGTTTTTCAACTGATTTTATGCGCTTAAAAACTTGAACATTGAGTACTACATTATGAAGAAAGAGGCAATATAAAGACTTAGGAGTGTAATTAAGCCCCATTTTATTTTTTCATGCAAAGATGATGTGCTCCAGAAAAGTATAACTTCATTTTTGTTGAGGGTCCAAGAATGAAACAGTTTTTCTTGTGAATAAAAATAAAAACGTGATGATAAGCGTAAAAAAAGCCGAGATAAAAAATACAGTGGTGTGATTAATAGACTAACTATGACGTAAAAAACAATGGTTTGTGTTTCATGAAGTTCAGTTTCAAATAGATGCTCAATCAAATGGTCAAGCATGGATTCAACCCACTCAAATGAAATATCTAAAATTTCAAATAATATCTCAAAAACGATATGCAGGCCTTCTGTAATTAATTCTATTAATACATCTGGAATTGCCATCATGATTATGATGGCAATTCCCAATAAAGATCTTTGAATATATTTATGTTTATTTAAAATCATTCGTCATCCGGTCGTTGATTTTGAAAGGGCACACTTTTAAGTTGTTGAAGTGAGCTCTTATTATATTCATTTTAAACGTTGTGACCACACTTTGGCGTTTCTAAACATTCTCATCCACGCGCCATAATTACTCCAGTCCTCAGGATACCACGAGTTTTGTATTGATCTAAAGCAGCGTTCAGGGTGTGGCATCATAATGGTGAAGCGTCCATCAAGTGTCGTTAGGCCGGTAATTCCAAGCGGTGAGCCATTAGGATTTGCAGGAAACACAGTGGTCGCAGAACCATAGTTATCAATATAGCCTAAAGCAACTGCCTCTGCATTAAAAGCCTGTTGAGGGTCGAAACTAAATTCGGCTCTGCCTTCGCCATGTGCAATGGCGACTGGCATTTTAGAACCTTCCATACCTGTAAAAAAGATCGAAGGTGATTTTTTTACTTCAACCATGGCGACTCTAGCCTCAAATTGTTCTGAGGTGTTGCGTATAAAGCGCGGCCAATGATCGGCTCCTGGAATGATCTCTTTTAGGCCTGACATCATCTGGCAGCCGTTACAAACACCCAAGCCAAAAGTATCAGGACGTTGGAAAAAAGCACTGAACTCTTCTCTGGCTCGAGGGTTAAATAGAATAGATTTGGCCCAGCCACCACCTGCACCTAATACGTCACCATACGAGAAACCACCACACGCGACTAAGCCGATAAAGTCACGTAAACTGACTCGACCGTGAATAATATCCGTCATGTGTACGTCGATACTGGTAAAGCCTGCGCGATCAAAAGCAGCTGCCATTTCTACATGACCATTGACACCCTGTTCGCGTAAAATTGCCACTCTAGGGCGAGTATCCGCATAAGGTAAGGTAATGTCCTCATTAACATCATAAGTTAAAGAGGCGGACAGGCCTGGATCATGATCATCTGTAATGCGCTCAAATTGTTGCTTTGCACAATCAGGGTTATCTCGTAAAGCCTGCATTCTATAACTGACTTCAGACCAGGTGCTTTGTAATTCAGCTCTACTTGCTGAATAAATAAGGCTTTCTTGATAGTTAATCGTTAGTTGCTGTGCTTGGGTAACCGATCCGATAACATGGCTATGATCACCTAAATCCAGTTGGTTCAGTTCAGCCATGATGACGTCACAATCAGTGGCGCGAATTTGTATGACAGCCCCTAATTCCTCATTAAATAAAGCGGATAATACATCGCTACCTAATTTATCGAGTGTTAAGTTAATACCTAAGCGACTTGCAAACATCATTTCAGCCAAGGTTGCTAAAACACCGCCGTCTGAGCGGTCATGATAGCTTAGAATTTTTTGTTGACTGTTTAATGATTGGATTGCTTTAAAGAAGGCGATTAATAAATCCGGATTGTCTAAATCGGGACATTCATCAATGTGACCGATCTGATTGTAAACTTGCGCTAACACAGAACCGCCCAAGCGCGCTTGCCCCAAGTCTATGATCAATAGAAGGCTTTCTTCATCATTTAGCCATTTTAATTGCGGTGTTAACGTCTGTGCAACGTCCAAAATGGGGGCAAAGGCAGTGACTATTAATGAGAGTGGCGATGACATGGTTTTTTCAATACCCTCATCTTGCCAGACTGTTTTCATAGATAGGGAGTCTTTTCCTACCGGTATTGCAATCCCAAGAGCAGGGCATAAGTCTATGCCGACTGCTTTAACGGTATCAAAAAGAGCGGCATCTTCACCTTGAAAACCAGCCGCCGCCATCCAGTTAGCAGAAATTTTAAGCTTACCTAGCGCGTCTATTCTGGCGGCTGCAATATTAGTAACCGCTTCACCTATCGCCATACGACCCGATGCGGCCGCGTTAATGACGGCAAGTGGAGTGCGTTCTCCCATGGCCATTGCTTCCCCCGTCAGTGCATAAAACCCTGAAGCTGTTACTGCAACGTCAGCAACGGGAACTTGCCAAGGGCCTACCATTTGATCGCGAGCAACCAAACCGGTGACAGAGCGGTCGCCAATGTGAATTAGAAAGCTTTTGTCAGCCACGGCTGGAAAAGAGAGTACTCGCTGAACGGCTTCTTTAAGGTCAATATCGGTAAAGTCTAGTTTTTTTGTGTCAGGTACTTGATGTTGAGCCTGGCGATGCATTTTAGGTGGCTTGCCAAATAAAATCGACATTGGGATATCAACGGGTTGAGACTCTAACAAGTTATCGCTGAGAGATAAATGCTCTGCTTCGGTCGCTTCACCGATGACGGCATATAAACAATGTTCGCGTTCACAGAAAGACGCAAAAAGTTCTAATGATTCTGGTTTGATGGCAATTACATAGCGTTCTTGTGCTTCATTACACCAGATTTGCATGGGCGACATGCCTTTGTCTGCAATATTAACATTGCGCAATTCAAAGCGGCCGCCACGATCGCAATCATGAATGATTTCAGGGACCGCGTTTGATAAACCACCGGCACCAATATCATGGATTGAGATAATCGGAGTGTTATAACCCAGTGAGTTACAATGGTTAATGACTTCTTGGCAACGACGTTCCATTTCTGGATTTTCACGTTGTACTGAGGCAAAATCAAGATCTTCAGAACTTGAACCTGAGGCTTGTGATGAAGCGGCTCCACCCCCTAAGCCAATTAGCATGGCAGGTCCTCCTAAGATGATAATCAAGGAGCCAGCAGGAATAGGGTGTTTGTCAATAAGCATGGGGCGAATATTACCCATGCCGCCAGCTATCATAATTGGCTTATGATAGCCTTTAAATTCATTAGTCGCGTTGCCTGGAGCAGGTTGCTCAAAACTACGGAAATAGCCCGCTAAGTTAGGTCGGCCAAATTCGTTATTAAAAGCCGCGCCGCCTAAAGGACCTTGCAGCATAATGTCTAAGGCCGAGGCAATGCGCTCGGGTTTGCCATTGTCTTGTTCCCAAGGTTGAATAAACTCAGGGATTTTTAAATGTGAGACAGAAAAGCCTGTTAAGCCGGCTTTAGTTGAGGAGCCGCGTCCAGTAGCACCTTCATCTCTGATTTCACCACCGGAACCGGTTGCTGCACCCGGAAAAGGTGAGATAGCGGTAGGATGATTGTGTGTTTCGACTTTCATCAAGAGGTGTGCGTCTTCTTGTACATAGCTATATTCGCCAGTGATGGCATTACGAATAAAGACTTGTGCTTCAGACCCTACGGCAACAGAAGCATTATCGTGATAGGCCGATAAAATACCTTCAGGGCTCTGGGTAGCGGTATTACGAATCATGCTGAATAAAGATTGCGCTTGTTCAACACCATCAATGGTCCAATCCGCATTAAAGATTTTATGGCGGCAATGTTCTGAGTTCGCTTGAGCAAACATCATTAACTCAACATCGGTTGGGTTTCTTCCTAGTTGATTAAAGCTGGTGGTTAGATAATCAATTTCATCATCTGATAAAGCCATACCCAGTTCGCTATTGGCGGTAACCAAGGCAGCGCGACCCTCTTCAATGATTCGAACACTAACTAAAGGTTTTGGGGGGTGTTGAACAAATAACTCGGGTTCGGTCGCGTCAAATATAACCGATTGGGTCATTCGATCATGAAGTAAGGTTAATAGATTACCTTTATTTCTGATGTCTCTGATTGCCGAAAAATTAAGTGTGTCAGACTCTAATTGGTATTCAATACCCCGCTCAATGCGTTTTACATTAGACAATCCACAGCGTTGCGCAATTTCTGTTGCTTTACTAGACCAAGGGGAAATAGTGCCGGATCTTGGTACAACTAATACCGTTTCAAAAAGGTTGCTGTCTACAGATGGTTCGGTTGTAACCGAACCATCTGTTAATAATTGCTGCAATATATATTCTTGAGGTGCTTCTAATTGACCTTCAAAATCGATAAAGTGAACAAATCTAGCAGAGATGCTAGTTATATTGGGCTCTATTGCATTTAATTCAGAGAGTAGTTTTTTGATACGAAAGTCAGATAATGCAGATGCGCCAGGAATTTTTAACATGTAAGTAACGATTAGGTATTGTTTTGTTTGATTATAAAAAATTTAATTATTGCGTGACTAAATTTTTTCTTATAGTTTCAGCTAGGACTTGTAATAATTTAATGCTGCCGGGATCGGATAAAAGATTTTTATTTTCGTCTATCACTGTAACGTCAGTTTGTAGATTATTTTCATCAAGTTTTAGTAGGTAAACATTTTCTATTTCTGGTGTTGAGCCAAACAACGATTTTATGCCGCTCCAGTAGGAGTTACTCGCGGAGGTTTGTTCGTTTTCAGTTTTAAATCGAACGGTAAATGTTCTGCTCTCAACATTGCGATCAGTAATTTCAATTGCTTTTCTACTTAACGTTTTATTAACTATACGCCAAGATGCCACTAGAGGAATATTAATGTGTAAACGATTTTGACTCTCATTTAGTATGATCTGTTCAGCGGTGAGATTGACATCTGTTGCATCTTCTTCACCTTTTGATTTTAAAGTTGAATTGATAGGCGTTTTAGGGGCTGTTGTTCCAAAAGAAGATTCTTCGTCGGGCAAATCCTTTGTAATAGAAGAAATTGTCGAACTTGATGGCGTCAAGCTTGGAATAGCGCTTTTTTTCAAATCCTCTGGGAAAATCAAAGGAGGAATTTCATTGGTGTACTGGTAATCTTTTTCTTTATCTGGAAAGAGACTTTTAATGTAAGTACAGCCTGATAACTGCGATAGAGCAATGACGCCCAGTAGTAGTGAGTAGTTATTCAGTTTCATTATAAAACTTCAGCCTTACGCATTGCATCGCGTAGAAGGTTAAAACAGTCTTCTGTTAGCCATGTTAAAGGTAAGCGAATGCCATTGGGTATTAAGCCCATTTCTGCAACTGCCCATTTAACAGGAATAGGGTTGGATTGTATAAATAAATATTTATGTAAGTCCATTAATTTGGCATCAATGAGCAAAGCTGTTTCTTTATCACCCGTCATAGCTGCGGTAATCATTTCATGAACTAATCGAGGTGCAACGTTACCCGTGACGGTTATAGTGCCATTGCCGCCTAAAAGGCAAAATTCGAGGCTTGTTGCATCGTCGCCCGTATAAATTGCAAAATTATTGCCGACTAAACTTCGGATTTCATGGACGCGAGATAAATCTCCCGTCGCTTCTTTCACTCCAATAATATTGGGTATGCTCGAAAGTCTACCTACTGTACTTGGTAACATGTCACAGGCGGTTCTACCGGGAACATTGTATAGAATTTGAGGTATGTCAACGGATTCAGCGATAGCCTTATAGTGTAAATATAAGCCTTCTTGTGTAGGTTTATTGTAATAAGGTGTAACAATTAAACATGCGTCTGCCCCAACGTCTTTTGCTTTTTGAGTTAAGGAGATCGCTTCAGTTGTTGAGTTGGCACCGGTGCCAGCAATAACGGGCATTTTGCCATTAACATATTCAACAACCGACCGAATCACATCACAATGTTCTTCTTCACTTAAGGTGGCGGATTCACCAGTAGTTCCCACGGCGACTAGTGCGTCAGTACCTTGGTCAATATGATATTGCACTAATTTTTTTAGACTTTCTTTGTCGACTGCACCGTCTTCAAACATCGGGGTGACTAACGCTACGATACTACCTTGAATCATGAAATCTCTCGATTAAAATTGATACGGTTACAAATTGCGCTCATTATAACAAGCAAATAGGTTAAAAAGGTACAGGGAACAGGGGGTAAAATCAAATGTTCTTGCTTTTAGTTCAAATAAGTTGCCGATAATATGTTTCTTATAAAGCTTGTTGTCTGGTGAGAAACGACATTTAAGATAATCTCTTTAATTATTAAAAATTGATGACGGCGTATATTTTAAGTGATCATTTAATGTAAAATAAAATAATATCTGCTATAATGGCTTTATAAACAAATAGTTCCCCGCGCTTCAAAGCGCATTCTAAATACTCCAAACAGGTAAATCCATGTCCAATGATGTTTCAACATTACCCACCTTCCGTGATTTAGCACTGATCGATCCTGTGCTTAAAGCATTGGAAGATGTAGGTTATGAAACACCTTCGCCCATTCAGGCACAAGTTATCCCCTTTATGCTGCAAGGCAAAGATGTTTTGGGGCAAGCACAAACCGGTACGGGTAAAACAGCTGCGTTTGCATTACCCATTCTTTCTCGTATAGATCTTCGTCAAAAAGATCCGCAAGTATTAGTTTTAGCACCTACACGTGAGTTGGCTATTCAAGTGGCTGAAGCGTTTCAACGTTATGCTGCACACATGAAAGGCTTTCATGTATTGCCAATTTATGGCGGTCAAGACTATAGCACGCAATTACGTCAACTTAAAAGAGGCGCTCATGTTGTTGTGGGTACGCCAGGTCGTGTTATGGACCACATGCGTAAAGGCACCTTAAATCTTGATAGCCTTAAAGTATTAGTGCTTGATGAAGCTGATGAAATGTTACGCATGGGTTTCATCGATGATGTTGAATGGGTATTAGAACAAACGCCTGATGATATTCAAATTGCTTTATTTTCAGCAACAATGCCTTCTGTTATCCGTAAGATTGCACAAGAATACTTAACGAATCCAGAGCAAATCACTATCAAAGTGACCACCGCTTCAGCTGAAAATATTCGTCAACGCTTTTGGATGGTTAGTGGTGTGCATAAACTAGATGCACTCACACGTATTCTCGAAGCCGAAACGTTTGACGGTATGATTATCTTCGTGCGTACTAAAACAGCTACTATTGAGTTAGCTGAAAAATTAGAGGCGCGAGGTTATTCAGCGGCCGCTATTAATGGTGATATGTCTCAAACACTTAGAGAACGTACCATTGCTCATCTTAAAAATGGCAAACTTGATATCTTAATTGCCACTGATGTAGCCGCACGTGGTTTAGATGTTGATCGTATTACTCATGTTGTTAATTATGATATTCCTTACGATACAGAGTCTTATGTGCATCGTATTGGTAGAACAGGCCGTGCTGGACGTTCAGGTGATGCTATTTTGTTTATTGCACCTAGAGAAAGAAAGTTACTCGGTAATATTGAAAAAGCCACTAAACAAAAAGTTGAAGAGATGGGTTTACCTTCAACTGAAGTGATTAATAATAAACGTATTTCACGTTTTAAACAAAATATCACTGATACGTTAGCCGTAGAAGAGTTAAGCTTTTTCTCTCAGTTAATTGAACAATATCAACAAGAACATAATGTCACTGCATTAGAAATTGCTGCTGCTTTAGCTAAGTTAGTTCAAGGTGAGACACCCCTGTTGTTGCAAAACTTACCTAAAAAAGCCTACGATAAAGAAGATCGTCCTCAAAGAGATAGAGATGATCGTCCTAGAAGAGAAAGAGAAGATCGTCCAGAAAGAGATCGCAAACCTAAGCGTGCTTCCTTTGGCGCTAATGTAGACATGGAAATATTTCGTATTGAAGTCGGTCATACTCATGGTGTAAAACCGGGCAATATCGTCGGTGCTATTGCCAATGAAACCGGTATCGACGGTGATCATATTGCGCGTATTAGAATTGAAGACAATTATAGTACCGTTGAATTACCCGCTGGCATGCCTAAAGAATTAATTGAAGAATTAAAGAAAATCAGAGTGGCTGGTCAGTTACTTAATATCTCAAAATTAGATGAAAGTGCTGGACGTTCTAGATCAGATGATGGCGCCAAAAAAGTTGATAAAAGCAAAAAACGTATGGGCTCTACTTCACGTCGAGCAAAACCAAAAGCAGCTGAATAAGAAAAGCTTGTTCGTATAAAGCGTATAAAAAAGGGTTAGCTAGCTAACCCTTTTTTTATGGTGTTTCTAAATACTTTTATGCTCGCCAAAGAGAGGCTTGACTGGCTTTTTCAATCTCATCTAAACGCTGATTATGGCTCGATGATTCTTCTTCATTACAGTGTATTATTTTTAAGGTGGGTCGGTTTTTCTTGATTTGTTGAGTGCCAACCACCACCACAGCAGAATCTTCTTGGTTTACGGGCATTTCATCTAATAATGAAGACTGCCCACCCGTCATCAGCAGGAAAACATCGGCAAGGATTTCAGAATCTAATAAAGCGCCGTGTAAGTCACGATGACTATTATCTATTCCGTAGCGTTTGCAAAGCGCATCTAAACTGTTTCTTTGTCCTGGATGTTTTTTTCTAGCATAAGTAAGAGTATCAAATACAGGACTATAGTTTTCGATGGGTCCCACTTGATTCTTCAGTAGCGAAAACTCGTGATTCAAAAAGCCAACATCAAAGGGTGCATTATGTATGACGAGTTCAGCACCTTCGATAAATGTTATAAATTCCTCAACTATTTGAGCAAAGACCGGCTTATCAGCTAGAAATTCATTGGTGATACCATGAACAGCAATTGCGCCGTCATCAATGCTTCTTTCTGGGTTAATGTACGCATGAAAATGTTTGCCCGTTAAGCGACGGTTAATCATTTCTACGCCACCAATTTCAATGACCCTATGACCGTCTTGAGGGCTTAAGCCCGTCGTTTCAGTATCGAGAATAATGATGCGGTTGGTAAAGGTACGTTTGTCCATGAGTTTTTAGATTATGATTTTGAAGTGGGTAAATAACGCCACCAAAACCAAGTAGTCACATGCAATTTTTGGCGAATAGGTGATTTTATTAATAATAAAAGTAAGCCAATGGAATATAAACACCAAACGGCGGCCCATTCGTTAGGATTATGGGTGGTTACGTAAGCTAAAAAGGGTCCGGTAATAATATGATAACTGGTCATTCGCCAAGAGCCATAAATAATAGGCATTATAAATGAGGCGATGACATACATATTGAATAAAATTAAATTGGCACGAGCCGGGATTTCCCAAGCAATATGCCAGTCGCCAGAGGTAGAACAAATTCTTTTACCACAAAAAGGCACATTAAAAGAATCTATGTATTGACTGAATAAAATTAATTTGGTTTTAACTTCGTAACAGGCTGGAGACCACTCAAAAGGATAGAGTCTGAGTAGAAGGCACACAGTGGCTACAAAGCAAACAAAGTACACGGTGGGTGCAATCTGTTTTTTGATGTTTTCTGGAATGAAATACATCGATACCGCGTTAATAAAAAAAGGTTGAAAGGCAATATGTATATAACCTAATAAGGTTGCCATTTGATTGCCCGGATTAGCGCAATCGTCAATGACTGTGTACGTATAAGCCTGTAATACTTCCATTAAAGAAAAGTAAGCTAAAGCCATGCAAAGTACGGCAGGTTCTTTTTTATAATAAAAATAGACCGTACTTGTTAAGCCAATCGTCGCTAATACTGTTGATGCTTCACCACTCCAGCACATAAATTCACCCTTGTATCTTATTGTTATTATTGGGGGATTTTCGTTTATTCTATGAAGCGTTAATTATAACCTTGTGGATTTTTAGTTTGCCAGTTCCAGGTATCGGCAATCATATCTTTTAAATTTTTCTCTACCTGCCAATTAAGTTCTTTTAACGCTAAATTAGGATTTGCGAAACATTCTGCAAGATCACCTGAGCGTCGTGGAGAAATTTTATAGTTAATAGTTTTGCCTGTGACACTCTCAAAGGTATTAATAATCTCTAAAACACTATAGCCTTGTCCAGTTCCTAGGTTATAAGCTTTGCAACTTCCACTTGAGAAAATATCGCTGTTTAAGGCTTCTATGGCTTTAAGATGACCTTTAACTAAATCAACCACGTGAATATAGTCTCGTACACCGGTACCATCTCGGGTTGGATAATCATCCCCAAAGACCGAGAGTTGCTCTAATTTACCGATAGCAACCTGGGATACATAAGGCATTAAATTATTAGGAATGCCATTAGGATCTTCACCAATTAAGCCACTTTCATGCGCACCAATGGGATTAAAATAACGTAAAAGAGCAATTTTCCAAGGCGTCTTATGCGGTTTGTTTTTGTCAGCAATCGATAAGTCTCTTAAAATATCTTCTATCATGGCTTTTGACCGGCCATAAGGATTGATAGCACCCAGTGGAAAATCTTCAGTATATTGCGGAGAGTCAGATTCACCATACACTGTAGCGGATGAACTAAACACCAATTGTCTTACCTCGGCCTCATCCATGACTTCAGTTAATACCAAGGTGCCAAAGACATTATTATGGTAATACAGTAAAGGTTGCTCAACAGATTCACCGACGGCTTTTAAGCCAGCAAAATGAATAACAGTACTGGGTTTTTCTTTGGCAAAAATATCACTTAATGCGGCTTTATCACGAATGTCTGCTTGATAAAAAGTCAGTGTTTTTCCAGTAATTTGTTGAACTCTGGTTAGCGATTCAAGTTTGCTATTGGAAAGGTTATCCACCACAACGACATTAAAGTCGGCTTGTAATAATTCCAAACAAGCATGACTACCAATATAACCGGCGCCGCCTGTGATCAATACTGTTCGACTCTTCATTATGATAATCCTATTTGCTAACTTTTAATTTAATAAGGTGTAAGCGGCGATTATCGGCTCTAATCACTTCAAAGCGCAGGTTATCAACCACAACACTCTCACCCTTTTTGGGCATGTGTTCCAGTTGACTTAAGATAAAACCACCAATGGTATCGTATTCGTCAGTTGTGAAATTTGTATTAAAATGCTCATCAAATTCTTCAATGGGCAGCAGTGCTTTAATCATATATTCATTTGAGCTACGCTGAAAAATATAACCCTCATCATCGTGCTCATCGTGCTCATCTTCAATTTCGCCGACAATTTCTTCTAATACGTCTTCGATTGTGACCAAGCCAGCCGCTTGACCGTATTCATCAACCACAATAGCCATGTGATTGCCATTGGTGCGTAATTCTTTCAGTAAAACGTTTAAACGCTTACTTTCAGGAACTACGCAAGCAGGGCGCATAATATCTTGAACGGTCATGGTTTTATTTTGTAATACCCTAGCCAATAAGTCTTTAGCTAATAAAACCCCAACCACTTTACTGCGATCACCGTCTATAACTGGGTAGCGAGAATGGCAAAATTCAATAACGAGAGGGAAGATGGTTTCTAATTCTGCATCTTTAGGTAACACAACCATTTGAGCGCGAGGAATCATAATATCTCTAACCCGCATTTGTGAAACTTGTAATACCCCTTCAATCATTGAAAGCGCATCTGTATCTAATAAATGGTTTTCTCTGGCTTCTCGTAAGATACTGAGAAGATCATCCAAGTCATGTGGCTCCCCAGAAAAAAGTTGGCTAATTCTCTCTACCCAACGTTTACGCGGGGCGGTTCTACTCGGAGGTTGATCGTCGCTCATGCGTTATTATCCTGTATATAAGGGTTTGTTATAGCTAATTTGTTTAAAATCATAATTTCTTCAGCTTCCATTATTTCTGCTTCATCTTCATCAATATGATCATACCCTAACAAGTGGAGAACACCATGAATGATAATATGCGCCCAATGATCGTGTAAGGCTTTATCTTGTTCTAAGGCTTCTTTTTTTAAAACAGGCGCGCAGATGACTAAATCACCGAGTAAATCGAGTTCGATTTCTTCGGGAATTTCAACCGGAAAGCTAAGTATATTAGTAGGACCTGATTTCATTCGATATTGATGATTAAGTTCTGCACTTTCTTCTTCATCAACAATACGTATTACAATTTCAGTATTTTCAGGGTAATCTTCTAAAGCGGTATCTATCCAATGTTGTACTTGTGCCTCAGAGGGTTGATCGTCTGATTCGTAAACCGTTTGTATTTCAATTAGATTCATCATTGGGTTTTGTTTTTTAGCTCATAAGCATCGTAAGCTGAAACAATTTTTTGGACTAAGGGATGTCTAACGACATCTCTTACCGCAAAATGGGTGAAACTAATGCCGTCAATATCTTTTAAAACTTCAAGAACATGGCGTAAGCCAGACATTTTTTCAGAAGGTAGGTCAATTTGAGTAATATCGCCGGTAATGACAGCAGTTGAGCCAAAACCTACCCGAGTTAAAAACATTTTAATTTGTTCCATTGTGGTGTTTTGTGCTTCGTCTAAAATAATGAACGAGTCATTTAGCGTACGGCCCCGCATAAAGGCAAGAGGTGCAACTTCAATAATGCCTTTATCCAGCATTTTCTCAACGCGATCAAAGCCCAGCATTTCATACAGGGCATCATACAGCGGACGTAAATAAGGATCTACTTTTTGAGCCATATCACCGGGTAAGAAGCCCAGTTTTTCACCGGCTTCTACCGCGGGACGCACTAAAATAATCTTTCTGACTTGTTCTGTTTGCAAGGCTTCAATGGCACAAGCCACAGCGAGATAGGTTTTACCTGTACCTGCCGGCCCCACTCCAAAATTAATGTCGTGGGTCATGATCTTTTTTAAATACCCTTGCTGATTAGCGCCTCTGCCTTTAATTAAACCAATTTTAGTTTTAATCGCAACGGGTTTTTCGGCTTCTGGTGCTGACCCAGGAACTTCCAGCATCAGATCAATCGAGGCATCTTGCATGGCTAAATGAACTATTTCTGAGGTGAGTTCTTCTGTCTCAGTGCTTTCAAACAATTTATACATGACGGCACAGGCTGCCTTTACGGATGTTTCTAAGCCGGTCACTTTAAACTGATTGCCTCGATTAGCAATTTCAACTTGTAAGCGTTTTTCAATCTGCTTTATGTGTATATCCAGTTCACCACAGAAATTGGATAATCTGTCATTATCGACAGGGAGCAACGATATTTCCTGAAAAATCATAGTCAACAATTAAGAATTAGAAATTAGTTTATCATCTGAGATATCGACCATTCTTCCGCGTAAAGAATTAGGCAGCGCTTCAGCTATTTCAACATTAACAAAATGCCCCGCTAAGCGAGGATGGCCTATAAAGTTAACGACACGATTATTTTCTGTTCGGCCTTGCATTTGTAGAGGATTCTTTTTAGATTGCCCTTCCACTAAAACCCGCTGTACGGTTCCAATCATTCCTATTGAAATTTCATTAGCCATTTCGTTAATACGAGCTTGAAAACGTTCAAGACGGTGCTTTTTTTCTTCAGCAGGAACATTGTCTGGTAATTCGGCCGCTGGGGTACCTGGTCTTGGACTATATACAAAACTAAAGGATAAATCAAATCCGACCTCATTGATAAAATCCATGGTTTCTTCAAATTCTACCTCGGTTTCTCCAGGGAAGCCGATAATAAAATCAGAGGACAAACTAAGATTCGGACGTATTTCACGAAGCTTTCTGATGGTCTCTTTATAATCAGCAATCGTATGGCCACGCTTCATCATTTTAAGAATCGTGTTACTGCCACTTTGTACGGGTAAATGTAAGTGATCGACTAATTCAGGTATTTCAGCAAATGCTTCAATTAAACTATCGGTAAACTCAACCGGGTGAGAGGTAGTAAATCGTAAGCGATCAATGCCATCAATAGCCGCCACATAATGTAACAATAAGGAAAAGTCGGCAATATCACCGTCTTCCATTTTGCCACGGTACGCATTAACATTTTGGCCTAATAAATTTATTTCACGCACACCTTGTCTGGCCAAAGTGGTGATTTCAGCAATGACATCTTTTAGGGGGCGACTAATCTCTTCGCCGCGTGTATAAGGAACCACGCAAAACGAACAATATTTACTACAACCTTCCATCACAGAAACAAAGGCTTTTGGACCTTCAGCGCGCGGCTCAGGCATGGCATCAAACTTTTCAATTTCAGGAAAAGAAATATCAACCACCGGTTTATGTTGATTACGTACTTGTTCAAGTAATTGCGGTAAGCGATGTAACGTTTGTGGACCAAAAACCATATCGACAAACGGGGCACGTTTTTGAATCGCCGCACCTTCTTGACTGGCTACACAACCGCCAACACCAATGATAACATCAGGACGTTTATCTTTAATCTTGCGCCATTTGCCTAAAGCAGAAAATACTTTCTCTTGGGCTTTTTCACGAATAGAGCAGGTATTTAATAATAAAACATCGGCTAATTTTGGATCTTCTGTTAATTCAAAGCCATGTGATGCTTGTAGTACATCCCGCATTTTATCGGAATCGTACTCGTTCATTTGGCAACCGTTGGTTTGAATATAAAGTTTTTGTGTCATATTTTATGTAAATAACTCAGTGGTTAAGGCTGAGTTTGTTGCTATATAAAAGTTCAGCGCACATTAAGGTCGTTGAACGAATTTAAAGTAAAGTTTATTAACTTGATTAATTATAACCTGAACAAGGCCTAAATAAGAAAGCCCGTGTTAGAGTTGTCTGCCATCGTTGTTATTGCTGCTGTTGCATTTGTTGCTGTTTAGCCAGTAAACGTTTTTGTTTTGCTTCCCGTTTGGCAATTAAACTTTTAGCGGCATCGGTACCAATATGAGCTTCACCGCGTTGTTTAGCTAAAGCCATTTGTTTTTCTCGTTCGATAAAACGGGCTTTTTGAGCGTCGCTGACTTTGTCAAAACAATGCGGGCAACTCACGCCTTGTTCATAGTGTGGACTGGCTTTATCGGCTTCAGTAATAGGTAAGCGGCACGCATTACATTGGTCATATTGACCTTTTTCAAGTTGAAGGTTAACGGTAACGCGCTCGTCAAAAACAAAACATTCACCTTCCCAAAGGGTCTGTTCTGGAGGCACTGTTTCCAGATATTTTAAAATACCGCCTTTTAAATGATAGACCTCATCAAAACCTTGTTCTTTTAAATACGCGGTTGATTTTTCACAACGAATACCACCGGTGCAAAACATCGCGACTTTTTTATGCTTTTTAGGATCAAGGTTTTCTTTGACATACTGCGGAAACTCTCTAAAACTTTCAGTATTAGGGTTCAGCGCATTTTTAAACGTACCGACTTGAAACTCATAATTGTTGCGAGTATCCACTAAGATTACTTCAGGATCGGAAATTAAGGCATTCCAATCGGTAGGGTCTACATAGGTACCTACCACGCGTTTAGGATCAATACCTTCCACGCCGAGAGTCACAATTTCTTTTTTAAGCTTAACTTTAGTGCGATTAAAAGGGGGGGTATCGGTAAATGATTCTTTACAATCAACATCTGTTAAGCGTGGATCAGTGCGTAACCAAGTGAGAACGGCATCTACACCTTCTCTAGCGCCTGCTATTGTGCCATTAATACCTTCATTCGCTAATAATAAAGTACCACGGACTTCATGACTGTCCATGACATCATGCAAGGGTTGGCGAAGTGATTGAAAATCTTCTAGGGTTACAAATTTGTATAAAGCGCATACTACAATTGAGGTCATCTAACTTCCATACTGCAAACTGAAACGTAAATCCAGAGCAAAAAAAAGCTATTATACTGAAATTGTTAAGAGTTGTCGGTCATTTAATGTAAACGTCTAGGTCGTCTAATACCCATATAATGTTTTTTCCAATAATCATTATTTAGGCTAGAGACAATCACTTTACCACTACGCTGACTGGGTGCGTGAATAAATTGGTCATTATTGATATAAATTCCAACATGAGAATAGGGCGCACCATTGCTATTAAAGAAGACTAAATCGCCTGAGTTGATATTATTTAAAGGGATCTCAGGTAAGACCAGAGCCATATCCCGTGCGGTTCTGGGTAAGGAAATACCTTGTGTCTCGTACACATGCTTTACAAAACCGCTACAATCAAAGCCTTCTTCAGGAGAGGCGTGACCATAACTATAAGGCGCACCTTGTAAACTCAGCGCATAAGAAACGGCCGGAGAAGCGCTTTGGTGGGGGGGAATTAAGGCGGGTTTTTCAGGAACACTAGAACAGCCAGAAAATAACCACACACTACTCACGACGCAGACAGTAAATAAGGCGTGTTGAGTTAAGCGAAGTCTAAGTTGAGTCATGAATAGATAGTTAAATAAGCTATGTTAAAGAGCCCATTTTTGTTGGAGTTGCTGTTTATTTAATTGTAGCCACTGAATAGCAATAATGGGTATGGCAGATTCAATGTCGTTATTTACGACCATTTGATAAGCTTCCTCAGAATTAACACAATGAACAAGGATATCTTCATCTTCGTCATCCAAGCCATGGATACCACCGATTTGAGTGCTATCAACTTTACCGCAAAATAAAGTAATACGTTCAGCAGCACCGCCTGGGGTGGTATAAAACTCATTAATGACTATTAATTCTTCAATTTCACAACCGGCTTCTTCTAACGATTCACGGTAAGCCACCTCAACCGCGGTTTCACCTTCTTCAATCGCGCCCGCTACAATTTCAACCAGCCACGCTCGCTCTGGATTATTAATGGCACCTGCGCGAAATTGTTCAATTAAGATGACTTTATCCGTTCTAGGGTCATAGAGTAAAACCGCAATACAACTGCCTCTGACAAAAAGCTCACGACTAATTTCAGCCCCCCAACCACCGGCAAACAAGGTATGTTTTAAACGGTATTTTTCCATCCGAAAGAAACCAGCGTAAACAATTTCTTTGTCGATAATTTCAAATTCTTTTTTCATAATATTCTCTAGGAAAAACAATACAATAAAGATAGCATATCTTAAACAATGCGGGTAATTATTTTAGAAGATTAAAATAATTACCTTATTATTCAGTTAAAATGTCTATTGAGTCAGTAATGACGTTCACTTTACTTAACAAGCCCCAAGCGCTAAGGTATCAATAATGACAGCGAGTGTGTTAATAGAACAATTTATTGATGCGGTTTGGGTTGAACAAGGCCTCAGTAAAAACACCTTGTCAGCTTATAGTAGTGATTTACGTATTTTTGCGAAGTGGTTAAACGATAAATCGATGTTAGACGTGACGACTCGTGATTTGTCGGCCTTTTTAGCCAGTCGCTATAAAGAAGGCATTGGCAATCGTTCTTCAGCACGCATTTTATCCAGTCTCAGACGTTTTTATGGCTATTATATTCGAGAAAATCAGATCACTATCGATCCCACTGGTTTAATAGAACCGCCCCATATCGGGCGAACTTTACCGGTGCCTCTGTCTGAGCAGGATGTAGAGTCCTTATTAAATTCACCCGAGGTGACAAACCTGCAAGGCTGTCGTGATAAAGCGATGTTTGAAATGCTGTATGCCACGGGTTTACGGGTTTCTGAATTGGTCGCCCTAAAGTTTGAACAAATCAGTTTTAGACAGGGCGTAGTTAGAATTAGAGGTAAAGGTAACAAAGAGCGCTTAGTACCGGTAGGTGAAGACGCAATGAGTTGTTTAGAAACCTATATACAAACAGCACGGCCGGCCCTGTTACACAATCAACAATCTGATTATCTGTTTGTGACCAATCGGGCGGATGCCATGACACGACAAGCTTTTTGGCATATCATCAAACGACATGCTCTTAAAGCCGGTATTAATAAAGAGATATCACCCCATACGTTGCGCCATGCTTTTGCTACACATTTATTAAATCACGGCGCCGATTTAAGGGTGGTGCAATTGTTATTGGGTCATTCTGATTTATCGACGACACAAATTTATACCCATATCGCCAGTCAGCGATTAAAAGAATTACATTCAAAATTTCATCCAAGAGGATAGTTAATATGGTACAAAATATTCACCCAACCGCCTACATTGCCCCAGGTGTTGTCTTAGATGACTCTGTTAAGGTTGGGCCGTTTGCAGTGATTGAAAGTGGCGCAGAAATTGGGGCGAATAGTCACATCGGAGCGCATGCCGTTGTACATAGTCACGTAAAAATGGGATCAGGTAATGTTTTACATCCTCATGCAGTGTTAGGCGGTTTACCTCAAGATACCGGATTTAAACCCGAAACTGAGTCATGGTTGATTATTGGTGATAACAATCATTTTAGAGAAGGTTTTACGGCACACAGAGCTTCAAAAGAGTACGCCGAAACCCGTATTGGTTCAGGCTGTTATTTTATGAACAACAGCCACGTCGCCCATGATTGTCATATTGGAAATAACACTATCTTTGCTAATAATGTGGCTGTCGGTGGCCATGTGGAAGTGGGTAACAATGTTTTTATGGGCGGTGCTGTGGTGGTACATCAATTTTGCCGTGTCGGCTCGTTTGCCATTGTACAAGGCACCACCGGCTTAAATATGGATGTCATGCCTTTTATGTTAATTGGAGGTCGTCCCGCTCGGCATTATCGTTTAAATACCCTTGGTTTAAGACGCGCAGGTATAACGGGTGAGCGATACAACGTACTGTCGGCTGCGTTTCGGTTATTAAGAAATAAAAAAAGTATAGACGCCTTAGAAGAAACTGAAGAGTTAAAATACTTAAAAGACTGGTTAGCGATTAAATCAAAACGCGGTACTCACGGTTTTATTGAGTTATCTTCAACAAAAGAATGATGTTAATCGGCTAACTGATTGACCTAAATACAAATACAAAGTTATCCCCAGAAGCTGTGGATAACTTTGTGGATTACTCATGGAGTAAGTCTTTAACTGCCTAATATTCATTAGAAATAGTTAGATTGTCTAATAAATAGACAATTTTTAAATTATTAAGAATCAATAGCTTATATTGTATTGATTCGATTCTAATTGATCTAGTTAACTCTTTAAAGTCTTTTGAATAAGTGTGTGTAAGTGCTAATCCCACCAGGCAGGGCAATAAAGCCATCCGCAAGTTCTGCCATTAACATCTTTCATTCATGCATCGATTCGGTAATATGTAATTCCGTAAGGTGAGGATGCGCGATTTCTTTACTGGCTAAGGCTTTAGGAATAACCCCAATCACTTGGCCACCTAACTGTAAAACCTGATCGGCAATACTGCCCATAATACCGATACTTGCCCCACCATACACTAGATTAATATTACGACTGACCATTGCCTGTGCCAAATGACGGGCCACGTTCGTATATGTCTCTAGTCGGCCAGGACTAGAGCCACAGTAAATACATAAGGTTTTAATTGCAGTCATAAAGTGATGATTAACCTGTAGCGTTAATGTCTGTCATTGATCTAAGCGAGATAATAGCGCATTTTTAATTTTTACGTCATCAGGATAATTATTATCTACGTTATAATTAACCTTGAAACGTAAACTCATTAAGGCAGCAAGCGTTTTAGCCGGATCACGAGGAAAATTTTTATAGGTATTTTGGGTCACTAAGCGAATCGCGATTGTTATAAAGGCCTCTATGTCTTAGAGCAATGACTATCACAACGTTTTAAAGCGACGAACTAAGACGTTTTTAAGGAGTAATTTATTATGAGTGATCAATTAACACGGTACTTACGCGTTTTAGAGATTCTAAAAGATCGTCGAAGGACCAACCCCATCTCGGTGGATAATGTGCGGCGCTTATTAGAGCTTAATTATGTCATCGTGGTGACTGAACGCACAGTGCAAAGAGATTTGGAGTATTTATCGACTATTTTTTTGGGGCTCGATTACGTGGTGCTAGAAAAGCGGCGTTATGATTGGTATTGGCGTGAAGATGCTAAAGTGATCCTAATTGCCGGTTTAACCGCTGCCCAAGCCTTGTCGTTTACCTTAATAAAAACCTATCTAAGTCAATTATTCCCTGCAGTCGCTTTAAATGAATTAGAACCCTTTTTTAAGTATTCAGAAGATGCCTTAAATCGCATACAGGGTAATTCAATTGTTAATTGGCCCAAAAAAATAGCTGTTGTTCAACCGACCCAAACTTTAATCGCCCCTAAAACGAATCGAGAAGTCCAGAGCATAGTCAGTGAAGTGCTTTTGACAGAAATGCAATTAGCCCTTGAATATCAACCCACGGGGCAACCGGTAAAATCGTATACAGTCAATCCCTTAGGTTTGGTGATGCGAGGCAGTGTCACCTATTTAATTGCTACCAAAGCGCCCCTTAATGAATTTAGAATCTTTGCTTTACATAGAATTAAAAACGCAAAGGCACTAGATAAACTGATGGAGCAGCCTGAAGGCTTTGATTTAAAGCAGTTTATTGCCGAGGGTAATATGGGCTTCAATTGGAGTGACCATACCCTAGTACCGATTAAACTGGCAGTAGTGTTTGATAAAAAAACAGTTATTCACCTTTATGAAACCCCGTTATCAAAAGATCAAAACATTACAGAATACAATTCAGAGTGTGTTTTAGTCACGGCTACCGTGATGGATAATGAACAGCTCTATTGGTGGTTATTAGGTTTTGGTGCGCAAGTAGAAGTTATTGAGCCCGAGCATTTAAGACAAAAGATGATTAATACAATTAAAGGCATGGTCAATACGTATAGTCTATAGCCTGTTAGCTTTCAAGATTTTTCTGCGATACACGTTGTCGTAATCTCAGTTTGCTATCATTGTATTTACAGCATTTGGCGCCTAGCCCAAATGAGTGTTCAATGATTTAGAGATAACCCTGATATGTTTTTTAAAGGTTTTAAAATTACGTTTCTCAAAAGACTTGGTTTGTCGTCTTAATTATTAAAATACACTATTTGATGCGATTAACACGGTTAAGATTTTAGGAGGCTAAGGTATGAAAGTTTTTGTTTATGGCACTTTACTAAAAGGCATGAGTCGTGCGCACAGTTTAGCGAGCGCTACTTTTTGCGGTTTAGGTACAATCAAGGCAAGCTTATATGATTTAGGTGCTTACCCTGGCATTGTAGAAGGTGATGGAACAGTTTATGGTGAGCTTTATGACGTTGACGCCACCACCTTAAAAACGTTGGATGATATCGAAGGGTATTTTCAAAATAATCCACGCTTGTCGTTATACCTGCGTACAGAAGTTGAGGTGACCTTGTTTAACGACGCAACTACTGAAACTGCTTACACCTATTTGTACAACTCAAGACATCTTGATAATTACGTCTATATTGAATCAGGAGATTATCGTCGCTACAAATTGGATAACAAACAAGCTTGGTACATTGCTTATGGCTCAAATATGAGTTCTAAGCGGATTTTAGAACGTATCGGTCACGTTGATGAACCCTTGTTAGGTTATTTGGACGGTTTTGAATTGGTGTTTAATAAGCAAGGTGACAATGGGAGTGCTTATGCCAATATAAAATACCGTGGCCCCGGTTATCGCTGTCCGTTCGCTGCGTATGTGATATCGCCAAGACAATTGCAAAAACTCGACGGCTGTGTAGGTGAGTCTGTGCATTATGTTAGGGTAGGGCTGCCGTTTAAAGCAACGGATCATATTGGTAAAGAGGAAGTTAATGATAATGCTGGTCATGCTAATTCGACGAGTATTCATCAGACAATCAGTTTTAATACCCAAAGGTTAGGGCATATCTATATAGCCCATCCAAATAAACTCACCGAAATTGCACGACCTACTGAACAATATTTAAATCGCCTTAGAACGGGCTATCGAGAGTTTGGCTTTGAAGTGAATTTTTAAGTTAAGCTTGGACGACTCTAACAAAGTCAATAAAAGGTGAGTTGACCTAACCAAGTTTAGAACCCAGAACCCAATGCAAAGCTGATTAACGCGATTAAAAACTATAGAGCTTATATTAAGTGATCCAAACTCTCTAAAGCACATAACCCGCGCATGGATATTAACCAATTACAGCAAGACATTGTCGCTAGGTTGTTTCAAAAATCGATCAACTAATGTACAAAATTGACTAAATAATGTACAAAATAGAACAACTAATGCACAAAATTGACTAAATAATGTACAAAATCGTAAGCGCTTAAATCTCGACGTCATTTATTGTTCATTCTTATCATGCCAAACTT
>CAIPDT010000034.1 GCA_903863905.1 uncultured Methylococcaceae bacterium | reverse complement strand
GATTGGAAAGCTTGAACTTTACACCAGCTGACCCTTCCAATTCTATAAAAATGAATTGCACTTCGGAGTTGAATCCGCGCGATGTAATAATTCTCGATCCTTTCGATTAATAGTTGGCATATACCAAACAGTATTAGAGCTTTTATGATTCATATCCAAACTCTTTAATATAAGTCTGTAAATCCTTAATCACCGTGGAAAACTCAGATTCATAATGTTTCCAGCGCGCCACTGATTTCTTATAAACCGGTTGCGACACCTGCGCGAAACTGGGTGTAGAAATATACTTACCCTTTGCCCGCACATGAAACTGCTCTACGCCTACATGCCAAGGTAATCCTAAAAATTCAAAAACCTTGCGATAAGTGCTCTCAAACTCAGTCACAGTATCTTCATAACGCAATTCCAAATAAGTAGGCTGAATTAATCCTCTTATTGCCAACCAATAACCCATAACAGCCGCATATTGTCTGGCTATACCTGACCAAGATAATAAATTAACCGTCGCTGGAGTCGCGCTAAATGCCTGCATAAAGCAACTCAGGCAAATGTCTCTTGGGTCACGTATGGCAAAAATAATTTTGGCCTCAGGAAAAATCACACTAATAACCCCTAAATCCATGGTATTTAATGCATTCTTATCAACCAATTGCTTACACATAACCTCAGGCCCATATTCTTCTTGCATCCTACGCCAATAAAACTCTCGTAAACCTTGAATATCCGCTAACGTTAAAGCCTTTACCGCCACAGCCGTATTTTGCTTAATACCTGTTAACGCTTCTAATTCTTGCACCAATTCATGTACTATGGTGCTTTCATCAGTAGTAATAATTTGCGGATGTGCTCCTAACACCTGCTCAGTTAAAGTAGTACCAGAGCGTAAAAAACCCATTAAAAACGCCGGTGTCGGCAAGTTATCCACCACTATTTCAGCTCGTGTCCATCGCTGTAATAAATCTTGCGTAAATCCTAAAGTATTTTGCTCTAATACCTCAAACAGATACTCACGTTGTGCGGGATGTTGAATTAAAAACGCCGAATGCGCTTCGGAGGCCTTGGTTAAAGCTATAAACGCCTTATCATAACGACCTAATTTATCTAATAACCCACCCAACTCCAAATAAGCTCTAGCCGTTTGTTCTGGATCAAGGTTATGCGCAATCACCGCTTCTAAACGGGTTAATGCCGATTCTGTTTGCTGAGTTTTATCTTCAATTAAAGCTAATAAAATCTGACATCCCGGATTATTAGGCAACAAGTCAGCCACTTTTTTAGCAAATGGCAAGGCATCAACATTACGATTGACTCGTGTTAAACACAGTACTAAGTTATTAAGTGTTGCGGGGGCATTGGGCGCTAAAGATACCACTAAACGCGCCAAGCGCTCGGCGGCATTTACCTCACCCCAATGTAATAATTGCGCGGATAATTCTTGCGCTAAGCGCGGATCACGAGTTTTTAAAGCCTTGCGCTCTAATAACTTTGCCGCTTGCAGCAAATACCCAACCCCACTCTTACGTAAATTCTGCCAACATAAAGCTTGCCCCAAACAAGCTAAAACATAAGCATCTGTTGGTTTTGCTTGATGTAATTGCCGAAACAGTGCTTCAGCCGATTTAAAATCAGCCTGGGCAATCGCCTGTTGAGCTTGCTGAAGCAGGCTATTTATATCTAATAAACTTCCGATAGGTGTGTTGACCGCAACGTGTGAGTTTGCACAACAGGCTTTATATTTTTTTCCACTACCGCAGGTACAAGGATCATTACGACCCACTTTTTGAAACACAGATTGATTCATGTATAAGCTGAGGTACTTAAAATCTATATACTAAATTCAAGCATCTTTAGATTTCTTATGTTTACTAAAACCCAAGACGCCCAATAATCCACTTAAAAATAACCAAACTACACTTGGCAATGGAACTGCGGCTGGTTCAATAGTACTTGTTATTGCAATATTGGCACTTAAAATATCAAGGCCATTTGTCGAGTCAAATGCGCCAATATTAAAAATAATATGCTCAAACAGTCCATTTAACGTTTGGGAATCACTTAATGAGCCACTATCTATAGTGTAGGCACCCAAGGCATCTATAGAACCAAAAATACTAGAATCAGTTAATGTAAAGTAATCTAAAGCAATAGAATTAGTGGCAAATAAACCAGCAACGGCTGCGCTTAACTCATACCCTAAACTCACATCAATGCTATAGCTATCCGTTCCCGAGTTATCAAATAATAAACCGAATAATCCAGTATGCAAACTATCCACACTACCCGCTGTTGCACTACCACTCACATTAAAAGTATGACCAAATACACTTGATACGGGATCTACTGAATAACTGGGGTTATTGGCAACAACCGCACCATCACCTGTAGTCGCTAAATAATAATTTGTTGCATCTGTACCTTGATCAAAATAGCCCGATACGCCTAAAGCCGATAAATCATTTGGGTGCGCAGGATTTAAATTTGTAATACTATTAATGGTATAGGTTAAAGTAGCAGAGCTATCAAAAGTAACGGCAGCTTGGGCAATTTGTGTACCCCATAAACTGCTACATAAAACAGTTACACCTATTAAATGCAGGTTTTTTATTTTCATAAACATAAATATTATCCTAGAATTTTAATTTCACTCAGCGACTTACTAAGGCGCTAAAAAGGGTTTAACTGGAGTCACCGAACCATTAGCACCAACAGCTGGTACAACTAAAATATCATCTTGCGCTAAACTGCCATTTAAGGGGTTCCCTTGCAAGGCAAGCTGGGCATTACCACTATGACCATGAGGTACAAGCACCTCAGGATGGTCAAACGGTGCCTTTTGATATCTTACCCGCTCATCCGTAAATGATTTTAAATAGGCAATTAAATCCGCTCGGTTACTAGTGCCGAAAGCATTTAAAGCAGTAGAATTAACAGAAGATGAAATAGCCACTACGTTTGCATGTAAATTTTCATGAAAGAAATTACCCTGTCTTGCATAAAAATCGAGTACCTGCTCCAAATTAGCCATACTGCCGTTGTGCATATACGGCCCCGTTAACTCAATATTTCTTAAGGTAGGGATTTTAAATGCCGCTTTAACAGATAGTGCCATTCTCGGATCACCAGCAGGATCTGATGCCGCTGCTTGAGCTGCTGCCACAGAAGGAATGTAAGCAGTCGTTGGGTCAGCGCAATTATTGGTTCTCAAAAGGCCTTCCCTACTACCATCCAAAATAATATCGTCTAAAGCAGTAAAGTACAGATACTCAGGATTGGTTAAATTTATCTCCATACCCGCCATAAAATCACAAGCGCGAGTTTTAGTTACCAAAGCATCGTGTATACCAGCAGAATTACCCTTTAAATATTCCAGATACTGAGCAGAGTAAGATAAAGGATGACTAAAATCATCAACACCACCTAAACCTAAATCCGCATCTTGTTCATTTACAGCCGTATTTGTAAAACCCACATCCATTAACTTAGGTTCAAAATTAGCATTAAAATCCCGGGTAATCGCATTTGGATATTGCGTCATCCCGGCTTGTTGAGCGGCTCCACCAGCACCGAACGCATTGGGGCCATAAGCAATTGGAGTTGCCACTGGACCGAATGTTTTACCTGGAGTAGGCGTCAATAAAGTGGCATTAGTTGTAATAGCCTCCATACTCATGGTGGGGCCAGTATGGCAAAGGTTACAATGATTATTAAAAAACAAAGTTCCCCCTCTCTTGAGCTGCGCAATTTCAGCATCAGTTTTACCCAACCCAACCCAAGTAGGTCTTACATTTGTATCCACAGGACTTAAATCAAAAGGTGCTTGATCCGAAACCAAGGTTGATTGATAAAGCTGCAAAGATAATGCAAAAAACATCGAAAAATTAGCTTCCATTTGCGTATAAGGCGTTTGCCCTGGCGCATTACCAAATGGGCCTAACGCTATATAAGACCAGTATTGTTGATTAAACGCCTTAGTCACTAAATTTTTATAAATGGTATTTAAGCCAGGCTTTAAATTACCCGCTGTACTTAAACTTAGAGTCCCTAACACTGAATCTTCATTATGCACTTTTTGATTTTGTAAAGGTTGTCGAGATAATAATTTACGCCCGATATCAGACCAAGTACGTTGACGGCAACTCATCTCAAAATCACTTAGAGCAGGTCCGGTTGCTAAAGAAGCCAATGCAGAATTCTCTAAATGTAACCGTTGTTTAAGGACACTTTTCGGATTAACTTTAACCCATATTCCCGCATCAGGATCACGCTCACCCCATGGGCTACTCCCATTAAAGATATTATTAGCTCGACCATCCCAGAACAAGCGATGACTAAATACCGCATTAATTATAGTGGGTGCATTTCTAGGTTCAACTCGACGTGTACCGACTCCACCCACATGAAAAATAGAATCAACGCTACGCGCACATAGATCATTTGAGCCAGTCAATTTTGTAGAACCCATATAATCACCACTAAAAGTACCCGCAGAAGACACTACATCATCAGTGGTATAAGTCACCGTACTAAATTTATCAGCTGGATTGCTTAATTGATGCAGCGGAAAATCAGCTAAGGTTAACGTGTAATTAGGGCCACCAGCTCCATTTGGAAAAATGTCAAACGTTTGCCCACTTGAATGACTACTTTTGAGACCGGGATTAAGCTGATTTTTAACGCGACCATCCACGCCAGCACTAAAATGACACGACCCACAAGCCATACCGTCACTTCCCACATTCATATCCCAAAATAGTGCTTTACCCAAGGCTATGGCTGCAGTTTTATTAACTACAATAGGATCAGCACCATCGGTTAAGCCAGGTACTGGTGGAATGGGTACATTTTGCAACGAAACCGGGGTAGGACCATGTGCAAATACCACATTTACAGCCAATACACACCCAGCTAAACCTATTGTATTAATTAAACTTTTCAATTATATCTCCCACAAAACCTTCTAAAGCTACATTACACAATTTAATATTGTGTTTTCTTTATTATTTAAATTCCTTGGCAAAACTCTCATCCTTGAGAATTTATTACGATGTATAAATCTTTTTTCGCACCATCTAAGTTGGAGGAATAACTCTTGTTGTATAAGATTTATAAACACCGCTAATTTGCCGTAAATACAAAAACGAGTGTACTCAAAGAGTTCACTCGTTTATTTAAGATCCATCTAATTTAATCACAACCCAGTTGCGCTATTAATCAACCGCTCTTTGAATAAGAACTTAAACCGTTCTATGACTTCGGCGTCGCGTGCCTATAAAACCTGCTAAAGCGGTACCAAATAACCAAACAGCACCCGGTAAAGGTACAGCAGAAGTTGTTACATTTAAAGCATAACCATCAACACCGGCACTCCATTGTGAGAAACCTACACCACCTAAATAAATTGAATACTTTTTACCCGCTTCAGCTAAAAAACTATAGCCATTTATGCCATCAACGTTATCAGAGAAACCAATGTTAGTTAAACCAACTGTACCAAATGGATTACTTGCTGAGAAAAGTTTTGGAGTTGCCGCACCAGGCGCATTCCATGAGCCATGATGACTATAATTTGCGGTGTTAGTATCTATACCATCAAATACAGTGACACCAAAGCGACTAAATGTTGGAGATTGATTCCCAAGCGTTGTTAAATTTAACGTAACAAATTGAGATACATCTGATTCAATAATGCCAATGTCAGTTTGATGTTTCCATCCGGTAGGCCCTGTTGCAGTCGCAACACCAGCAGTAGTTAAGCCATTATCATTCCACGCACCACCACCGGTATCAATTTCTGCAGCAGTTCCATATTTTGCTAAAGAATCTGCCGCAGAAATAGTGGCTGTATCCCCTGCAGAACCCAATTGTAGTGCCCAATTTAAATGCGAAGAACCCGTGTAGTCAAAAGGTAAAGCGCCTCCTACTGTACCTAACCAAGGAACAACAGTACCTTTGTTGCCCTGACTTTCTGGGCCTGTAGCAACACCTGGCGAAGTTGTACCGTTATCATATATACGCGTCCAGCCATCGGTGTCTGAAGCAGCAGCAGTGGTAAATGTGTTATACATCGTTGTAGCGGCTGCGTTTGCAGATGTTGCACCAACCACTAACGTAGCACCAGTAACAGCCAAAGCGATGGCTTTAGTTAATTTTGTTTTTTGCATCCTATTTTTTCCTTATATTTAATCTAATTGGTTCATTTAATTATTAAGCACTCAGTACTTAACCTTCTTTTCGATCGTAATCATCAACCCTAATAAAAACCATAAAAATTATCCCTATTAATTACATCGAGAACACCTACTAAAGCACTTACTGTGCCAGTACAAATAAATAAACATTTTTCAATGAGATACTACAAATATTAACTTTAGCAAAAAATAATGGTGTGGCATTTGACATACTTTATTAATCTAAATAAGTCATATAACACACTTTTACTCATAACTATATACATCAAGAAACGGCTGCAATATCGGCATTATTTCTACAAAATCTGCTTGATAATGTTTCCAGCGCCCCACAGAAGATGAATATAAAGGCTGTGCTACTTGGCTAAAACTTGGACTGGCGATATATTTACCCGCTGCATTTTTATGAAAATCAGCTACCGCAGGATCCCATTCCAAGCCCATTAAGCTAAAAACCGGCTTAAAGGCCACTTCAAAATCAAACACTGCGTTTTCGTACTTAAACTCAATAAACTCCATACTCAACTTTGGCTTAACCGTTAACCACCAGGTCATCACCTGCGCATAAAATTGCGCTGTACCTTGCCAAGTAAGCAAATGCACGGTGGAGGGCGTAGGAATCATGGTCTGCATAATACAACTCAAGCACACATCACGAGCATCACGCAGCAAAAATACCAACTTTGCATCCGGAAACAAACAATTAATAACCCCTAAATCAATACTATTCATGGTCGTTTTATCCAAAAACAACCGCCCAGCCATCTTGTCTCCAAACAAAGCCTTAGCGCGTTGCCAATAAAAATCCCGCAAATATAAAACACCCGCAAAATCTAACTGCCGCAATTGTTCTGGCACAGAACCTTGAAACTTTGATATCCGATTTAACTCTTTAACCACAGACGCCACTAGATCAGTTTCATCTGCTACAAATACTCTAGGATGCGCACCCAATACCTCTTGAGTTAAGGTAGTTCCTGTCCGCATAAAGCCCAACAAAAAGACTGGCGCGGGTTGTTGATTTGGAAACGTTGCTTGCGCCCAACGACCCAATAAATCCGCAGTAAATTCTGCTTGATAGGTTGCCAATAACGCAGGTACTAATGCAGCATCTTGTTTTGCCACTTCCGGTATGCGTGGTGCAATTTCTCCAGCTGCATGCAAATGCGTAAACACCTGCTGAAAATCCTTTAGTTTATCTAACACTCTTGCTAACTCTTTGTGTGCCCTAAACTTTTCTTCTGGTGTGATTGCCGGATGCGTTAAGACCTTTTCTAATCTTTTTCTGGCATCTTCATGTAAACCATCTGCTATCTCTAACGTAGCTAACAAAATAGCCAACATGGCACTGCCAGGGGCTAAACTTAATGCTTTTCTGCCGGCAACTAAAGCTGATTTCTTTTGATTTAAACGTGAATGACTTAATGCCAGTAATTGATAGCCTCGCACATACTCTGGATTAATTTGCACAGCCTGCTTACACACATCTAAAGAACCCGAATAATCACCCCAATATTGCAACTGATCGGCTAAATCTAAAGCTAAGCGAGTATCACGATTTTTTTTAGCTCTTTTTAATAACAATTGCCCAGACACTCGTAAATATTTAAGTCCTTGCGCTCGCAAACCCTGCCAACAATAAGATTGCCCTAAACAGGCTTGAATTTGTGGATCTTTAGGGCTTTCTTTAGCGGCTTGCGCAAAACATGCAACTGCTTCGGCAAAGTTTTTAGCGTTAATGGCCGCTTGACCCTGCTGCATTAATAAACTTATGTGAAAACTCATGTAATTTTGGAATCGGTATACTAAGGTTAAGAGTAAAACATTATGCAAATATCAGACCAATACCCAGAAATAGGCTCTCACAAACACTAAAGCACATTTGTACAAATCGTTAAGTGTGTCATATGACACACTTAAGCTTAAAAATGTGTCATATGACACGGTTCTAACTTATATCTTTTAAAGTATTCACACGCTTACCCTAAAGCCCTCTATAAAACCAAGTTTCATACATATTGGCACACCACTTGCTTAGTTACATATCGATTTAGGCGATATTAAGCTATTAAATCTAGATAACAGTGATTTAATCAACACACACGTTATAAATATCCGATTGAATTGCAAAAGTCCTTTTACTTAAAACTAGAAATTTTCAAAGGAAAATATCATGCAAAAAACAAGTAACAAAATGCGTAAAGCGGTCTTAGCCGTTTTAGGTATTTCTAGTGCATTGGCTTTCTCAAACCAAGCCGCAGCGATTAGCCCAGCTAGCTTACCAGTGCTAACGGCTGGTTCTACCGACACTTTAGCAGGAAGCGCTCCGGTAAGAGCCTGGTCAGATTATGGTACCAATAGTAACTATGGATGGACTCATACTGCACAGTTTCGTATTTTTCAAGTTGGCAATGATGCTGATTTATTAGCAGGCACTCGTTTTGATGTAAGCGTTGATTTAAAAGGAAACTTAAGTTCTGCTACCCCTATGAATTCTCCAGCCTTTAGCCTTTGGACCAGTGGAACTACCCCCTTAGTTGCTGGTTCTGCTGATGGCAATGGCTATGGTCATGAATGGAGTCAGGTACGTGGTAGTTTTGATGGCGGCGTAGCCGGGGATCCTTTAAACGTAGGGGGTAATGCGGCACTCGGAAGCAATGGCTGGTTAGGAACTGGCGGTGGTGGCAATATTCTTGATGGTCATAATGGCTGGATTGGTTATGCGAACGCAGGCTACTCATTTACCAATGGTGATGGCGATAAAATCCAAGGATTATTTGCAGGCGCAACTAATTCATCAAACATTGGGCAATATGGTGGTGGCCTATCAGACCCCTTAAATGGAACAACAATCACCAATGTTAATAATTCATCTCCGTATGTGAATGGTGGTTCCGCTACTTTATCTACAGCTGAAGCCTTGCTTAATTTGTCAGGTCTTAAAGCGGGTTATTATTTAATTGGCTTTGCAGGTTCATGTCCTGATGTTAATGCTAATGGACAAAGCTGCGGTACTGCGAGTTCTAAAGCTTACAACTTAACCATTTCTAGCGTTGCTGCTGTACCTGTTCCTGGCGCAGTATGGTTATTTGGTACGGCTATGGCTGGATTCATAGGTCTGCGTCGGAATAAAAAACTCGCTGCTTAATTCTTTTAAGCACACCGTCTGCTTTCGCTATTAAGCAGACAACAAATCCGCATTCTGAACGCCACTCCAGAATGCGGATTTTCTTTTTATACTATCCCCTCCGAATATAAATCCAACAATTAAGAAAATTAAGAAATAGCGACTATTAGAAATCGTCAAATTGACGTACACTATTAATCAATTAGATAAACATGACACCCGAGGTTCAGCTATGCTCAGCAAAAATGTAAATACCGAACACGTCCCTGTGCACAAACAAAGACTCGGTTTTCGTCTGGATGGTCAGACAAAAGACTTAATCGAACGTGCCGCCCAACTCGAATCACGCAGGTTGACTGACTTTTGTGTAGCCGCACTTACCGAGGCAGCACGACGAACCATTGCCGAACATGAAACACTGATACTTTCTGATCTTGACCGTAAAGTTTTTTTCGATACCCTCATAAGTCCACCAGAAGTTAATGAGCGACTTGTGCGTGCGCTGACCGAACATAAACTTAGAGTAAGCTCCTAAATGCCAGAGATCGATTCGTCACGCTTAAAAATCGAACCCTTTGGTTCTCATCACAATCGCGGAAGCTTTACCTGCGGGGTTGAAAGCTTAGATTGTTATTTTAAAACACAAGCCAAACAGGATGTTAAGCGAAAAATTAACGGTGTCTTTGTTCTCGTCGATCTCCACGCACCCACTGAAGTAATCGGTTATTACACCTTGTGTGCGACTGCACTCGCTCATGGGGATGTGCCTTTAATAATACGCAAGCATTTTCCACGCTATCCCTTGGTTAGCGCCACTCTCGTAGGCCGACTGGCCGTGCTGGAATGCCTACAAAAACGGGGATTTGGCGCACTATTGCTTGCAGATGCGGTGAAACGAGCTTACGCAAGCGCAAGCGTTATTGGCTCTTCAATGCTCATCGTAGATGCCTTAAGTGATAAAGCCGCAGCCTTCTATGAGGCTAATGGCTTTGTTCGCTTACCTGACGCCTCACTAAGATTGATACTCCCTATGCACTCGATTGCAAACCTATTAGTGTTGTAACTTCATATCTTCAAACTGTGTTATATGACACACTTTTTATATTTGAATTCAAAAATTACACCCAGTACAACTAGCTTTCTTATACAAAACATACAAATATATAATTTGGATGATACATGCTACAGCAGCTAACGGCTATAGAAATGGAACTTGGTACGACACTATAGAGGGTTATCAATTAAATGTTAGCCAAGTGCCTGTTCCAGGCTTTGCTAGGCTTGTGTAATCTCAAAACTAATCCTTAATATCATCCTTTCTAACTATCACAACGTGGTCTAGTGCATAACAGGGTTTGTTTACGCACATCTTGAGCATTAATAACCCCGTTTTTATCCACATCTTTTGGGTCATTAAGTCCCGTTACTGGCTTATTTCTAGCCAAAATCACCAGATTGATATCTGATAAATCCACATCTCTATCATTATCGACATCGCCGGGCACCTTAATGGCTTCACAAAAATCAGGAATATTATTGCGATTAATATCACCACTTTGGCGTTGAGAAATATCCAGCACATCGGATTTATTATTGTTATTGCAATCTGGAAACACATTTAAATAATAAACATCTTGCTCGCTATTAAAAGTAGCGGTGTAGGCGACATGTGCGCCATTTTTATCAGACACCAAGTGACTATAATCTCCCAACTTCTGAGCACCTAGCGGATAAGCAATATGAGTATTAAAAGCCGTAGTAACCGGTTGATTCTGGCTCCAAGTTAAACCACCATCCCAAGAATACGCATAATACAATTGGGAAATAGCGGGCTGCAAACTGCCTCTGGTATCATACCAAACCGCATCTATTCTTGAGTTAGGCGCCACCCCTTGCATTGCAAACCATTGATATGCATTTCGATCTGGGGCATCCGTATTAATTCTGATTGGAGAGGACCACGTTTGGCCACCATCCGTACTTCTAATAAAATTAATATCCTGATTATCAACTCCAACCGGATCAACTGACGCTAATACGTATATATTGCCGCGCATTGGGCCTGTGGATTGATCAACTCCCACTTGCACGTCTCCGATAGGACCGTATTGATTTGGATTATTCTGAAATTGGAACATCACAGGTGAACCACCCAAATTAATTTCTTGGGTTGTAAAGACAGGGATGGCTAATGGATTGCGTGCATTGAGAGAAGTAGAAAATAAATAGGTATTAAAAACCAATTTTGCCCCAACTAAACTACCTAACTCTGTTCTACCACCAATATAAACCTGCCCTTCTGGCCCCACTGCAATGGTGCCAAAAGCGGGTTTATCGGGGATAGCCACTGGGTCATCATAACTAAGACCGCCATCGGTCGAGCGAGTAAAATGCCGATCATCTAAGCCTTCTCGCCAGTGTACATAGATATTACCGTTACTAGCAGTACCGCTTCGATCAATACCTATCCGACCTTTATCAGCACCTTCACCATGTGCATAAACCGGATCTAACCAACTAACGCCACCATTGATGGATTTAAAAACTTGTACGTCCTGTGCATAGTCACCACTCGGTCCGTAATGTAAGTTTTGATAGTAAAAATTACCGTTAGAATCAACATCCACCATAATGTTAGTTCTTTGCTGTCCCGGCGTTAAAACACCCTCAAAATGCCAGTCTTTTCCGCTATTATTACTATAAGCCCAAGCCCCTTGCCGATTACCGGACAACACAGATGCAAATTGCTTCCATCCAGCAACAAGTTTACTAGGATTATGTGGATCGTAAGCGATAGTAGGCTCATGAGCTGCATCACCTACAATGTTTTGCCCATAAGCATCAACATTCATTTGCACACTAGTGTAAGCCCCATATTTCAATTGAGCAGGAGTAGCCGCACATGCTAATTTTGGTCCTAAATTCAGCAATAAACTCACTATACAAACAGGAAAAACAGTATTTTTTTTAAAATTATTAGGCAACATGGTTTTTCCTAACCTTGGCTCTAATCAATCCCAAACTAGACAAACCTGAAATAAACAACCAAACAGTCGCGGGCAAAGGAACTGCACTAATTTGCCCACAATGACTATAGCTTCCAGTACCTAAACAAAAATTACCGACATCTAACTGAGCGGTATTTTGTAGTAAACCCGCGTTTTCTGGGCTCAACAATAAATCGCCGGTTAACTTCCAATTATTAGCATCATCGGCCACAACACTTAATCCAGCAAGATCATAAACGACAACACTAAAGCTAACATTATTTTGTAAATACCAACCACTTGGTGGCGCGGAAGTTAATCCATAATCCTCCCAAGCAAGCGCTCTATTGGCTGGATTATATTGCAAAGAATAATCTCCATAAATTAATGCGCCATTGTAAAACCCCTTGTATAACTCTATCCCAGTCATTCCTAATACTCCTGTACCCGTCAGCGTTTCAGAATCTATCGCAAAATTTGGGCTTGTGGCTTTAACGTGTCGATTAGAAGCCTGCCCACTCGGATTGCTTGCACTAATAGCGGTAAGCTGATGCTCCATATTAAGGGCTGAAACTTCTGTTCTTAAAGGATTATTAAAATAAAATGACGAATCTGTGCGTGTTAAATAATCAGATTCTATTGCGTCGTAATAATGTACTAAAAAATGCCCCGGATTACTGGGTGTTCCACCGGTAGAATAAGCCAGAGCATCACGATCCATGCTTATGTTAAAAGTTCCACCCAAACTGGTATTTAATAAACTTGCTTGCGAGTTATTCGCTACTAGTAAACAGCTACTCACTAATAGAATAGCGAATAAAGGTTTATTTTTATATCGTTTCATAAGTCTGATTTTGATTTTAATGAGTTACGACGAATACGAAAATGAGTTGCACTTAAACCCATTAAACCTGAAACAAAAAGCCATATAGAGGTTGGCAATGGCACCACAGTCGCTTGAAAGTTAAAAGTACCAACTCTACTATCAGTTATGCCACCCAAATGATCAAAGCCCTGACCCAACCCCAAGACCCCCGTCAGTAGCCAATTGTTATCTGTGAGTGTAGAAGTGACATCAAACAGATCAAAACCACTGATACGAAAATCACTATTGTTCATAATGACCCAACCTGATCTGCCCGTTAAGGTATCCTCTAATAAGGGGTTATATTCAAGATCCAAATCGCCAAATAAAACTCGGTTAGTGGGCGGATCAACATCTACCCTAAAACGTAAGACACCAGCTAAGCCAATTTTTCCAGTTGCTGTCCCTGTTATATCAGTTGGATCAAAGTTAATATTAGTCGGTTTATTAAGGCGCCCAGCCGGATTAGTCGCTATAACTTCTGGGTTAACTAAAAACTGCAAACCTATACTAGATATTTCATCTGACACAGCATCATACAGATCTGGGGTATTACCATCACGGAGTTCAACAAAGGTCTTTGAGGCCGCACTGGCATCATAAAACTCTTCTAAGTAAATACTGGGACGACAGCAAATAGGAAAATCAACCGTGGGGGAATCAGGTAAGTTATAGTACTGGTATTGCTATTTACTGGAAGTACCAAATTCGTAACGACATCAGTACCCGCAGCGGCATTTAACGTACCAATTTTAGAGGAGTTATAAGTAGCATCGTAAAAGCGAGTAACTGAAAACCCACTTGCTGCACTAAAGGCAGCATTATCAAATGAAATATGCGCTTCACCACTAACCAAAGTTGCATTAACAGTGAGGGGAGACAATGCCCCAATTAAAGCAATCAACGTAATTATATTAGTCACAAAAAATTTAAAATATTACTCTTTACTTTCATTATTTTTCCTCAATTTTTCAGCCGGCCAAAAATGCTGCCCGGCCTCGCAAAAATGTTGTTAATATTCATTCCCGATAACTCCGATTATGGAGATCACTGAACTGATGAAGGCAGGGGTGGAACCTGCGACTCCAGGCCGATGCGCGGCAGCTCCTTGAGAGAATCCGGCGCAACACCGATTTTACTGGCCAACTGCGCCCGGTTCTCTTTGATGGATTTGACAAGG
>CAIPDT010000033.1 GCA_903863905.1 uncultured Methylococcaceae bacterium | reverse complement strand
TTCATCTTCTAACTCCAGTTCTTCATTTTCGATATCTATCCCCAATATCCTTTCTAAAGAAAAGATCGGTAAACTGCCTTTGACAATTAAGGTGCCGTTATCGAGTCGGTTCCAGTCATAATTATTTTGCCGAAACTCATCTCGAATTTCGCCAACCATCGCGCTTAATAAATTATCTAAAGTGATAAAGCCTTCGGGTTTCGCGCCTTTTTGACCAATAATGGCAAAATGAGCGGCGCCCATTCTAAAGTATCTAAATAAATCTAACGCGGGGGTGTCGGCTGAAACATATTGCACCGGTCTTAAAAATTGGTGCAGATCGCTGATCACATTGTCTTTTTGTTGGGCGAAGAATAAATCTTTTAAATGGATAACGCCCAGTACATCGGTGCCATTGGTATCAAAATATGGATAACGACTGTAGCGTTTTTCGGCGACGATCTTTAGATTTATCTCTAACGATTTGCTGCGATACAAGGCGACCAGTTCATGGAGTGGCCGCATTAAGTCTGAGACCTCTAAGGCACTAAAGTCCAACGTTTTGGCCAGAATATTCCACTCATCTCGGGTAAAGTGGTCATTTTGGTCGTTGCCACGAATGATCAGTTTAAGTTCGTCTGCAGAATAATGTAAATCGTGACCGCTGACATTGCCTAAACTAAACAGGCGTAAAATTAAATTGGCACTGGAGTTAAGCAGCCATATAGCCGGATACATGAGCCAATAGAAAATATAAATAGGCCCAGCACACCATAAGCTGATGTGTTCTGGATTTCTGATGGCCATTGATTTTGGCGCGAGTTCTCCGACCACAATATGTAAAAATGAAATAATGGAAAAGGCGCAGGTAAAGGCGATGCCGTGAATTAATTCGGGTGAGACAATGCCCGCTTGGCTCAGTAAGGGCTCTAATAAACTTGCAAAGGCGGGTTCACCCACCCAACCTAAACCTAATGAGGCGAGGGTAATGCCAAGCTGGCAGGCAGATAAGTAAGCGTCTAATTTGGAATGAACAATACCTAAAATACGTCCACGCCAGCCTTGGGTCTTTGCAATTTGGCGTAAGCGGGTTTGTCTTAATTTAACCAAACCAAATTCGGCCGCCACAAAAAAGCCATTAAGTGCAACAAGCAGCATAGCGACGATTATTAAAACAACATTATTCATAGCGTTAACAGTATCTTATTAAAAATAAATTATCAAAGTAGGGGGCTTTTTAGCACAAGCCTTTTTGTAATAATTTTCTTAGTTCTTTAATGTTTATAGGGCGTTGTTGAATAAAAGCAATTGCCTCTATTGGTTAAGAGGTTGTTTGTTGGGTGTCAGTATATCATTTTAACGTTGATGAGCGTGGTGCTTAACAGGTTTGACAGGGTAACGTGTGTGACTTTTAATTAGACCAATGAGATTATGTATCAGCATTTTTAGATAAATCAAAGCGCATTTCAGCATATAATAGGTGCAATTTTCAGTGATGAATGCCTTATTGTTCTTTATAAACCCTAGTAACTTATGAAATATTTATCGATAGTCAATCTGTGGGGTGTCGGCTTAAAAGCGCCGAGTGTTTCACCCACTTTCTTTTTAAAATCCGCGGCACTGATGCTGTGTTTTTCCTTCCTGCAAGGCTGTTCAGAGCCTACGGTACAAAAACTGGAGGGCGCGGCTCAAGGGACCACGTATCATATCAGTTATTGGTCAAAAGCGCCTTTAGACACGCAAGTGGTGGCAGACAGCGTTAAAAATGAATTAGCCACTATTGATAAAACGCTGTCCAATTATCGCCCTGATTCAGTGATTGAAACGTTTAATAAAACGGAATCAACAGACAGTCAACTGGTTGGTGATGAGATTGTTAGCTTAGTGCGAGTAGCGTATACCGTTTATCAAGCCACACAGGGTTGTTATGATTTAACCACTAAACCGTTGTTTGATTTGTGGGGCTTTAAGGGTGAGAATCCTTCCATTCCAGCGCAAGCGGACATTGATAAGGCCTTAACTCAAGTGGGTATGGATAAGCTTGAGGTGGTGGATGATACCCATTTGCGTAAAAAGCAGGCGAATATACGAGTGGATGTCTCTTCTATCGCTCAAGGTTATAGTGTTGGAAAGATCAGTCGGGTCTTAGAGCAACAAGGCATTACGGATTATCTCGTTGAGATTGGCGGTGAATTACAAACCCGAGGTCAAAAGCCCGATTCACAGCCGTGGCGCATTGCCTTAGAACGGCCTTTGCCCGGTGAACAACGGATGCAAAAAAGAATCACCATGCCCACAGATGGAGTGATGGCGGTGATGACCTCAGGGACTTATAATCATTATTTTGATTATCAAGGTCAGCGTTACAGTCATATTTTAGATGCCCGCACCGGTCGCCCTATCACGCATGATTTAGTGTCTGTGACGGTGATTCATGAAGACCCCACTGTCGCAGATGCGTGGGATACCGCTTTACTCTGTTTGGGGCAGCAAGAAGGACTTGACGTGGCCAATAGTGCAAATATACCTGCTTTGTTTATTCAGCAACAAAGTAATCAACTTATCGAATCTCGAAGTGTGTCTTTAAATACTTTGTCTAGCGTCATTATTGAATAATTGGATTAGAAACATGTTTTTAAACAAGTTGAGTCGTAACTTTTTTTCTCGTTGCGGTGAGTGGACGCTAGCTAATCCGGTTCGGATGTTGTTGTTGATGGGCGTGTTTACTTTTTTGGCGTTTCAATATACGGTGGGTCATTTAAGTATTGATACCGACACCACCGATATGGTGGCGCCTAATGCGCCTTTTCAAAGAAACCTGCGTAATTACGAAAAAGCTTTTTCGCAAGATATGCATACCATGTTATTGGTGGTTGAATCAGATACCCCTGAACTAACCAAAGCGGCAACCAAACGCTTAGGTCGCCTATTAAGTGCGGATAAGGTTAATTTTGAAACCATTTATGAGCCGAGTGAAAATGAGTTCTTCCATCAAAATGGTTTGCTCTATTTAGAGAATAAAGATTTACAATCCTTATCAACACATTTGTCACAAGCCCAGTCGTTTATTGGGCGTATTTCTCAGGAACCTAATTTATCCGGTTTCTTTTCTATTTTTAATGATGCCTTAAGTACGGCCAATAAAGATCAGGCTGTGCCGATTGATTTACCGGCCTTGATTGATAAGGTGTCTTTGTCGTTGCATAAAACTTTAAACGGTGAAAATAACTTATTATCTTGGGAGTCGTTGATTACGGATAATAAGTTAAGTCAACATGCCGTTAATAAAGGTTTTATTACGGTTTCACCTAAGTTTGATTATACTCAAATTCGTCCGGCCGAAAATGCGATTAATGCCATTCATAATGCCATTGCTCAAATTCAGCAACCCGATGTGCCCACGGTTAAGGTTTGGATCACGGGTGAAGTAGGGCTTGAAGATGATGAATTAGTGGGGATGAGTAATGGTACTTTTAATGCCAGTATTTTTTCTATTGTGTTGGTGTTATTTATTTTACTGTTGGCTTATCGCTCGGTGTTGTTAACGATAGCGACTTTAATCTCTTTAGCGTTAGGTATGGTGTTTTGTGGGGCGTTTGCGGCGATTTCGGTTAAAGAGCTTAACTTGATCTCGGTGGCTTTTGCGGTCTCAAACATTGGTTTGGGGGTTGAATATGCCATTCATTTTTGTTTGCGTTATCAAGATAATTTGTTGCATCACATCGATAAAAAACGCGCCTTGCACAGTACTTTATTTTCGACGAGCCCGTCTTTAATTTTGTGTGCGAGTACTACCGCGATCGGTTTGTATGCGTTTGTGCCTACCGATTATAAGGGCGTGTCTGAGCTGGGCTTATTGGCGGGCACGAGTTTATTTATTTGTTTATTGGTGACCTTAACGGTGTTGCCGGCTTTAATTCGGTTTATTCCTTTACCGGCTGAAAAGTTAACACCGCCAACGGCTCATCCGTTGTTAGCGACGTTAGCTGAAAAGATGGCGACTTACACCTTGCATTTCGCAAAACCTATTTCGATTTTGACACTGTTGCTTGCGGTGGTGTCTGTCGTATTGGTGTTTAAGGTTAAGATTGACTTTAACCCGATTAATTTGCGTGACCCTAATACAGAGTCGGTGATGGCGTTTAAGGAGCTTAATAAAGATCCTGACACGACGCCGATGACCTTAACAGTGTTGGCTACCGGTGAAGATAACGCTAAAGCGATGCAGAAGAAGTTGGCGACATTGTCAACGGTGGATAAAACCATCAGTCTGTTTGATTTTAATCCAACCGATCAGGCCGATAAATTGGCGACCATTGAAGAGATGGGGCTGTTATTAGGTTCGCAAGGTGGTAACTTTCCTGCTTTAAAAGATGATAATGATCCAGTTCCAGGCATTAATCGCTTATTAAAAACCATTAGGACGATTTTACCAGATAAAAAAGACCCGCATGAAATCGCGGCTCTGACCGCGTTTCAAGAAGAGTTGCAAGATATTTTAATTGAGTTAGATACCCGCCAGCAACCGAGTCGTCGTCAGTTTATTGATAAGATTCAAACGACCTTATTAGGTACTTTGCCGGGTGCGATGAATGAGTTATTAGGTGGGTTGGGGGCTCAGGAAGTGACCTTGGCTGATGTGCCGGCTGATTTTAAAGACCGTTGGTTGAGTAAAGACGGCAGTTATCGGATTCAGATCTTTCCTAAACAAGATTTGAATGATTTAGATAACTTGCAGCAGTTTATTGCGGATGTGCAGTCTATTGCGCCAGAAACCACTGACTTACCGATTATTTATTGGGAGTCCATGAAAGAGGTGGTGCATTCGTTTCAAAAAGCGATTACGATTGCCTTGGTGGTGATTGCGCTGTTATTGTATGGCATTCGTCGTAATGTAACGGATACGCTGTTGGTGATGACACCGTTAATATTGGCGGGTTTGTTTACCATGGCAAGTACGGTATTGACCGATACGCCGATCAATTATGCCAATATTATTGCCTTACCACTGTTGTTAGGGTTGGGTGTTGATAATGGTATTCACATGGTTGAGAAGTTACATCATTCGCTGTCTGAAGAGCAGAATATCTATCAATCGAGTACCGCTAGAGCGATGTTTTATGGGGCGTTAACCACGGCCTCAAGTTTTGGTGGTTTGGCCTTTTCTTCGCATCAAGGCATTGCTAGTATGGGCTTGATTATTACGATGGGTATTTTCTGGATTATGACCTGTACGTTTGTGGTGTTACCCGCTTTAAGTAAAATCGTCTTAAAACCGAGAGAAGTGTAGTCGGTAGTTAAATCAGTAGGGAGTTCAAGGTCACTCATGATAGTGACCTTGAACTCTCTGTGATACTTTTTTATAGCTAACTAGGTAGTGAGGGTTTAGATATCTTTAGCTAACTTTGCAGCATAACCAATATAGCTACGCGGTGTTAAGGCAAGTAAGGTCGCCTTTGCATCGGCTGGTATTTCTAGCTTTTCAATAAAGACTTGCATTTGTTCAGGCGTGATTCGTTGACCGCGGGTTAATTCTTTTAGTTTCTCGTACGGCTTTTCAATCCCATAACGTCTCATCACCGTTTGAATCGGTTCCGCTAACACTTCCCAATTCGCATTTAAATCCGCGTCAATCGCTTCAACATTGATTTGTAGTTTAGAGATACCTTTTAAACTGGCTTGAATCGCGATGCTGGTATGCGCGATACCGACGCCAATGTTTCTTAATACCGTGGAGTCCGTTAAATCTCTTTGCCAACGTGAGACAGGTAGTTTATCTGCTAAAAAGCTGAATAAAGCATTTGCGATACCTAAGTTACCTTCGGAGTTTTCAAAGTCAATCGGGTTTACTTTGTGTGGCATGGTTGAAGAACCAATTTCGCCAGCGATTGTGCGTTGTTTAAAATAGCCTAAAGAAATATAACCCCAGATATCTCTATCAAAATCTAATAAGATCGTGTTGAAGCGTGATAAGGCATGGAAAAATTCAGCGATGTAATCATGCGGTTCAATTTGAATGGTGTAAGGGTTCCATTGCAAGCCTAAAGACTCGACAAAGTTTTGTGAAAACTCAGCCCAATCCACATCAGGATAAGCGACTGCATGAGCATTGTAGTTTCCTACCGCGCCGTTGATTTTACCTAACAGTGAGACGGCTTGAAGTTGGTCTTGTTGGCGTTGCATACGTGCGACGACATTGGCAAATTCTTTACCAACTGTCGAGGGGGTCGCTGATTGACCGTGGGTGCGGCATAACAGCGGTTGATCCGCCGTATCATGAGCTAATTGCTTCAGGGCATTGATACAGTCAGTGATTTGCGCTTGAATAACCTCACGACCTTCTTTAAGCATCAGCGCATAAGAGAGGTTGTTGATGTCTTCTGAGGTACAGGCAAAATGGATAAATTCGCTGATTTGTTCGAGTTCTGCACAGCCGGTTATTTTTTCTTTGAGTAAGTATTCAACGGCTTTAACGTCATGATTAGTGGTCTTTTCGATATCTTTAACACGTTGTGCATCTGCTTCAGAAAAGTTATTAATAATGTCGTTAAGTAATTGATTGGCTGAAGGACTAAAGGCTGTCACTTCAGTAATTAAGGCGTGGTTGGCCAAGGCTTGTAACCATCGAACTTCAACCAAGACCCTAAAGCGAATCAGCCCATATTCACTGAAGATAGGGCGAAGTGCATCGACTTTATTGGCGTAGCGGCCATCGATGGGAGAGATTGCGGTTAAGGCAAAATTAGTCATGATTAATAAGTGTCCTGAAACGTAGTGAGGGTTTAATAGTGATTATATTTAGTTTCGATAATGCCGCCACCGAGGCAAACTTCGTTGTCATAAAAGACCACGGATTGCCCTGGGGTAATCGCTCGTTGGGGTTGGTCAAACGTAGCGCGACAACGATCATCATCAAGAGGTTCTAATAAACAGGCTTGATCGGCTTGGCGATAGCGGGTTTTGGCGCTACAGCGGATGGCTTGAGTTAAGGGTTTATTATTGCACCAGTCTAATTGGTTGGCTTCTAAGGTGTTATGAAGCATGAGTGGGTGGTCGTGACCTTGCCCCACCAATAAAATATTATTGTCTAAATCTTTATCCAATACGTACCAAGGTTCATCAGGTGCATCTTTAACGCCACCAATGCCCAAGCCCTGACGTTGTCCCAGCGTGTAATACATCAGGCCGACATGTTTGCCAATGTACTGACCTTCTGGGGTACGCATTTCGCCGGGTTGAGTAGGTAAGTAACGTTGTAAAAATTCAGTAAATTTACGTTCACCAATAAAACAGATGCCGGTGCTATCTTTCTTACGGCTATTTGCAAAGCCGGCTTTATCAGCTAAGTGTCTAATGTCTGTTTTGTGTAAGTGCCCGATGGGGAACAGGGTTTTAGACAGTGCTTTTTGTCCCAAAGTATATAGAAAATAACTTTGTTCTTTACCGGGATCAAGGCCTTTTAATAACTGAAATTCAGAGCCATTTGAGCCAACTCGCGCATAATGACCGGTGGCAATATATTCTGCACCTAAGTCTTCAATGGCGTAGTTTAAGAAGGCTTTAAACTTGACATGTTTGTTGCATAGGATATCGGGATTGGGTGTGCGGCCGGCTTTAAATTCGGCCAGAAATACTTCAAAGACTTCGTCCCAATATTCAGAGGCAAAATTAACGGTTTTAAGTTCGATGCCTAAGGTATCGCAGACTTGTTGTGCGTCGGCAAGATCTTCCATGGCTGTGCAATATTCGGTGCCATCGTCTTCTTCCCAGTTTTTCATGAACAAGCCCGTGACTTGATGGCCTTGCTCTAAAAGCAGAAGCGCGGTAACGGAAGAATCAACACCGCCAGACATGCCGACAATTATGTTTTTACTCATGATCCAGGTCTAGAAATGATTTTAGAAGTGATAAAGGGTAACGTTGCCCGCTTAAGTATTCATCAACACTGATCAGCACTAAAGGACTGCGTAAACGGTGTTGCTGTGCGGCGATTTCATCGCGTGTTAACCAGTGTGTGGTAACGATGCCGGTGTCTAAAGGTTGATCGGGGTTATGGCTATGGCAAGCACCCGAAAAACACACGCGCAAAAAGGTAGGGAGTTCAGGGTTTCTGCGCCAAAGTTGCACAGAGATCAGTTCGGCAGGTTCAAATTGCCAAGCGGTCTCTTCGTTAACTTCGCGTTTAACGGCGGCAATCAAGTCTTCATTTTGTTCAAAATGACCGGCCGGTTGATTGAGTTGTAAGCCGTGGGGCGTTTCTTCTTCAACGAGTAAGAAGCGATTATCGCGTTCAATAATGGCCGCAACGGTGACATGTGGTTTCCAAACCATTGATAATTTCCAGCTTTAAAAAGGTGAATATGTTACTAGATATTAAGAACTTATGTTGGTAAAAAAATTAAAAAAGAGTAAAGTTAAGCGTGTGATCTTAAATTAGCTTAATTCAGCTGTTTTAATGTAATTTAATTTGTGATGTCATTAAGCTTGAAATACACTAATATTGACACTATCTTTAAAACTTAATAAATTTTTTGTTTAGGTAATATGTCCGATTTTGATCCGTATAAAGAGAATGATGATGATTTGGTGCTTCAAGAGGCACAGCCAAAGTTAAAAAGACCGCCATTGTATAAAGTCATTTTGTTGAATGATGATTTTACCCCGATGGATTTTGTCATTGAGATATTAATGGACTTTTTTGCTATGTCTGAAGAAAAAGCAACTCAAGTCATGTTGCAAATTCATACACAAGGGATTGGCGTGTGTGGAATTTACTCTAAAGATGTGGCAGAAACAAAGGTCTACATAGTTAACGATTATTCAAGAGAAAATCAACATCCATTGTTATGTTCAATGGAAGCCGTATAAATTTGGAGCGTTTATGTTAAGTAAAGAACTTGAAGTGACCTTGAATGCAGCTTTTAAAAGTGCACACGATAAGCGACATGAATTTATCACCGTTGAACATTTATTACTGGCCTTGCTGGATAACAGCGAAGCAGAAGTCATAATGACCGCGTGTGGATGTGATCTTAAATCTTTAAATGATCAATTAACACAGTTTATTGATGAAACAATTTCATTGATTCCACTGGGGGTTCAAAGAGAAACGCAGCCTACGTTGGGTTTTCAGAGAGTGTTACAACGTGCGGTGTTTCACGTACAGGCCTCAGATAAAAAAGAAGTCACGGGGGCTAACTTATTTGTTGCCTTGTTTAGTGAGCAAGATTCACACGCCGTTTATTTATTAAATAAACAAGATATCTCAAGATTAGATGTGGTTAATTATTTGGCGCATGGGATTTCTAAATCCGATCAAGCCCCTGAAGAATCTAATGAGCAGTTCTCTGAATCTAATCAAGCTGATTCTGAGAATGGCAGTCCTTTAGATAAATATACGACTAATTTAAATGAAGAGGCACTGCAAGGTAGAATTGATCCTTTAATTGGTCGGGAGCTTGAGATTGAACGGACGATTCAAACCCTGTGCCGTCGACGCAAGAACAATCCTTTATTAGTGGGTGAGGCAGGCGTTGGTAAGACGGCGATTACTGAAGGTTTAGCTAAACGAATTGTGGATGGGGTTGTGCCCGAAATTTTAATGAATAGTGTTATTTATTCCTTAGATTTGGGTGCGCTCGTTGCGGGCACTAAATACCGCGGTGATTTTGAGAAGCGTCTTAAAGCTTTAATGAATCAACTTAAAAAAGAACCGGACTCTATTTTATTCATTGATGAAATTCATACCATTATCGGTGCGGGTTCTGCGTCGGGTGGGGTGATGGATGCTTCCAATCTAATTAAACCTGCTTTAGCAGGTGGACAGTTAAGATGCATTGGTTCTACAACCTATCAAGAATATAGGGGGGTGTTTGAGAAAGATCATGCCTTGGCACGTCGCTTTCAAAAAGTGGATGTGGTGGAGCCGTCTGTTGAAGATACTATCTTAATTTTAAAGGGCCTTAAGTCTCGTTTTGAAGAACATCATAATGTTAGTTATTCGGCGGATGCTTTAAGAGTGGCAGCCGAGTTATCAGATCGTTATATTACGGATCGTCATTTGCCAGATAAGGCGATTGATGTGATTGATGAGGCAGGTGCAAAACAACGTATGGCCACCGCAGCTGAGCGAAAAGAAACGATTGATGTCGCAGAAATTGAAGATATTGTTTCAAAAATAGCTCGAGTACCTATTAAGTCCGTGTCATCGAATGATGTCGCTAAGCTAGCGAATCTTGAAAAAAATCTTAAGATGCTGGTGTTTGGTCAAGATGAAGCCATTTCGGCTTTAGCATCTGCGATTAAGTTGTCGCGTGCGGGTCTTCGTGATGCTCAGAAAACCATTGGATCTTTTGTGTTTGCAGGCCCTACGGGGGTGGGTAAAACAGAAGTGACTCGGCAATTGGCTAAAGTGTTGGGTGTTGAGTTGATTCGTTTTGATATGTCTGAGTATATGGAGCGACATACGGTTTCAAGATTGATTGGTGCGCCCCCAGGCTATGTGGGATTTGATCAAGGGGGCTTATTAACTGAACAGGTTACAAAACACCCTCATGCAGTGTTATTACTGGATGAGTTAGAAAAAGCGCATCCTGATGTGTTTAATCTGTTGTTACAGGTCATGGATCATGGTTCTCTGACAGATAATAATGGTCGTAAAGCGGACTTTAGAAATATTATTATGGTCATGACGACGAATGCCGGCGCTGAAGAGGGCAGTCGTGCTTCGATTGGTTTTACGCAGCAAGATCATGCTTCTGACAGTATGAAAATTATCGAAAAAGGCTTTTCTCCTGAGTTCCGTAATCGTTTAGATGCCATTATTCAGTTTAAACCGTTAGATATTTCTATTGTTGGACACGTGGTTGATAAATTTATCTTTGAGTTAGAGGCCTTGCTGACCGAAAAGCATGTGACTCTCACTTTGGATACAGATGCTCGGCTATGGTTAGCTGAACATGGCTGCGATCCAAAAATGGGTGCAAGACCCATGGCGCGATTAATTCAAGAAAAAATCAAGAAGCCTTTGGCTAATGATTTACTATTTGGCAAACTCGCGCAGGGTGGTCATGTCAGAGTCTATGTAGAAAACGATGATATCGCTTTTGCCATTGAAAGCAATGAGCGGGTTTTTTCTGAAGTTAACTCTTGAGGGTGTGCTAAGGTAGGCAATACATCTGCGCTAACACGCACCGTCTTGAAGGGGGTGTTAGCGCATACGGAATGTGATACGACCTTTAGTTAAATCGTAAGGTGTCATTTCAACTTTAACACTGTCACCGGTTAAAATACGAATATAATGTTTACGCATTTTTCCAGAAATATGTGCAGTCACTACGTGTCCATTTTCAAGCTCTACTCTGAACATAGTGTTCGGTAATGTATCAATTACCTTACCTTCCATTTCGATTTGATCTTCTTTAGCCATTGTTATTTTGTCTCGGGTTATTAAAACTTTGAATTGTAGCATAATTTGCTATTTAACAATAGAACCGAGCGGGTGTTTAAAACTATTTATTTGTAATTTCTACCCAGCGATTCTCAATGAGCCCTTGTAAGGGTTGATATTCGCTCTTATAAGTCATTTTTTTACACGCTTCAATCCAGAAGCCTAAATATAAGAATTCTTTATTTCGGTGTTTAAGTTGGTTAATCTGCCACAAAACGGCATAGACACCTAAGCTGTATTTAGAGAATTTGGGCTCAAAAAAAGTATAAACAGCCGACCACGCCGTATTGACTTGATCAATCACCGCAATCCCTGCTAATTCATTATGGATTGAAAATTCAATGAAATAAGTATCGCACCATGAACTACTTAAAAAATCTAAATAATCTTCTGGGGTTGCTTGGGCCATTGAACCCTCATGATGACGTGTGTCTTGGTAACGTAGGTACATTTCGTAATGAGCTTGTTCAAAGACTGCCGGCTTGAGGATGGCTGTGGTTTCACTATTCTTTTTAAGGCAGCGTTGTTGAGTTTTATTGGGTATAAACTCCTTTACCCTTAAGCGGGTAGGGACGCAGGCTGTGCAACGAGGGCAGTGGGGTGTATACACTTCATCGCCGCTGCGTCGAAAACCTTGTGCCAATAGTGATTGGTAAATATTGGGGGTGAGTGGGGTACTCGGGTGTATAAACAATGACTGCGCTTCTTGATTATCAAGATAGCTACAGGCATGTGTTTGGCTTAAGAAGAGTGGAATTGATTTCATTGCGGTTGCCAAGCAAAAAAGGACGGGGAGGGTACGCAATATTGGTCCAGCAAGTTTTTAAAGTCGGCTCTAGAACAATTACTCGCGCCTAGACTCGCTAAGTGTGCACTGTGGACTTGGCAATCAATGAGTTGATAGCCCCACCGTTGAAGATGTTCAACCAGGGTCACAAAGGCCACTTTTGAAGCATCTGTTTGGGTATGAAACATAGATTCACCAAAAAATACTTGGCCTATAGCGACGCCGTACAAGCCACCGACCAACTCATTGTTGAGCCACGCTTCGACTGAATGAGCATGTCCCGCCGCATGTAGATTATTATAAGCAGTATTGATGTCATCGGTTATCCACGTTCCACTCTCTTCTTGTCGCGGTTGAGCGCAGGCATTGATCACTTGATCAAAGGCTTGATCAAAGGTAATGTGGAAAGTATTTTTTCGGAGGGTTTTTTGTAAACTTCGAGAAATGATTAATTGATCTGGATATAACACCAATCTAGGATTGGGTGACCACCACAGAATAGGTTCACCGGGGTTATACCAAGGAAATATACCTTGTCGATAAGCGTTGAATAAACGGGTGGTTGATAAACATCCACCAACAGCTAGTAAGCCGTTAGGGTCTTTTAAGGCTTTATTTAACTTGGGAAAGAGTTGCTCTGGATCATCAGGATCTAGGAAGGTTAAGCTCATTGGTGAGTAGTGACAGCAGGTAGGTGTTAAAGAGAGTTTATGGTCGGGTGGTTGTGCCCGGGTATAAGTCCTGTTTGGGTAGTGTCTTAAAGACGTCTACCCAAACTAGAGCTATTAAAGGCGTTTAAACTAATTCATCCAGAAATCTTTCTGCATCTAAGGCGGCCATACAACCTGAACCGGCTGAAGTAATCGCTTGTTTATAGACGGAGTCCATTACGTCACCTGCAGCAAAAACACCTTCTACACTGGTCGCTGTTGCATTACCTTGAATACCACTTTTAACTTTTATGTAGCCGTGATCCATGTCTAACTGACCTTCAAAGATACCGGTGTTGGGGGTGTGGCCAATCGCAATAAAAACGCCATGAACGTCTATATCTTTAGTGCTGTTATCGGTAGTGTTGGTTAATCTAAGTCCAGTGACCCCCATATCATCACCCAGAACCTCATCCAGCGCCGAATTCCATTCAATGATTACGTTACCCGTCTTCGATTTTTCTATTAATTTATCAGATAGAATTTTTTCAGAGCGGAATTTATCACGTCGGTGTACAACGGTGACCGTAGAGGCGATATTAGATAAATACAGCGCTTCTTCAACGGCAGTATTGCCGCCACCAATGACAGCAACTGGTTTGTTACGGTAAAAGAAACCATCACAGGTTGCACATGCTGAAACACCTCTACCTTTAAAGGCTTCTTCTGACTCTAAGCCTAAATAACGTGCCGAAGCACCGGTAGCAATAATTAACGCATCACAGGTATAGGTGCCTGAATCACCGGTTAAGGTAAACGGTCTGGTTGAAAGATCGGTAGTGTGGATATGATCAAATACAATTTCAGTGTCAAAACGTTCAGCATGACGCTGCATTCTTTCCATGAGGGCTGGTCCTTGTAAGCCTTCAACATCGCCTGGCCAGTTATCAACTTCAGTCGTGGTGGTTAATTGTCCACCTTGTTGCATTCCGGTAATGATGACAGGCTTTAAATTAGCTCTGGCGGCGTAAATTGCGGCTGTGTAGCCTGCAGGACCTGAACCGAGGATTAAAAGTCGGCAGTGTTTGGCAGTTGTCATTAAAAAAGTCCTCTAAGATAGTTAAAAAAGGTAAATATGGGTTAATTATGAGGGTGAAAGCCAGTTTCGTAAATGTTATTGTATCGTTAAATTCTGTTAAGTAAAAAGGATGGAGTTTTTGTATTAGATATTAATACAGGATAACGACGCATTGATTTATAATCTTTACTTATTTATCTTAATCCATCTTGAGTCACAATCTATGTCTGCGGTAATAGAAGAAAAAACGTTTCGAGGTTTACGTGAAATAGCCATTCTGATTTTTTTGATTGGCACTGTGTTTTTCTTGATGTCATTAGTTACATTTAGTAACGAAGATGGTGGTTGGACACACAGTAGTGCGTCTAAGTCGGTGGGTAACGCATGTGGAGAGTCGGGCGCTTGGTTCGCTGATATCATGTTAAGTTTTTTTGGCTTAGGGTCTTATCTTTTTCCTGTTATTATTTTCTGGCATGGTTATGTGTTATTCGCCCGCAAAACGAAATCTCAAGGTTTAATGGCTATTATTTTGCGGTTTCTGGGGTCTATTGCTGTTCTTGTGGCCATTACCGCGTTATTTTATTTGCATTTATTTAGAGTAGGCATTGAATTGCCTGGTTACACAGGCGGCTATTTAGGACAAGAAACCGGAGATGCGGTTTTGGTTTTATTTGGTAATTCACGTGCGACCCTTTTTCTAATGGTGTTGTTGTTATCAGGTATAACGCTGGCAACTGGTTTATCTTGGTTAAAATTAATAGATCGTATTGGTCACTATACCTTGGCTATTTTGGAATCACCCTCTTATTTATTGACTCGTCAATCAAAAGAGGAACCAATGCTCCCCCCTATTGAACCCTTCTTTGATGCAAATCAAGTTGAGGAGCAGGGCGCAGAAAGTTTAGTTGCTAAAGAAAATTACGAGTTTAACCTTGTTTCCGCGGTCGATAATCAGTCATTACCTGCTGAAAATGAGCGCGTTGATTTGAATCAACCGCAACCCCCATTACAAGTGCAATCGGTATCAACACCTTCATTGCACCCCATGCCATCACAGTCACCACCACAATTGCCGTTATCATCACAGCCGCAGTCTTTGTCACCGTCTTCGACGGGTTATCAAGATAAGCCTATACCGGTTGAAAAAAAGATAATTAGTATTAATCAAACCCAGCAATATACGCCGCCGACTTATCATGAGAGTGAGGGTGTTTTACCCTCTTTAGGTTTATTGGATGAGCGAGATACCCGGGTTATTGGGTACTCTCAGACAGAATTAGAGGCAATGTCCCGTTTAGTTGAAGATATTTTGGCTGATTTTAATGTGGCGGTCACGGTCGTTGATTTCCATCCCGGCCCCGTGATTACGCGCTTTGAATTACAGCCGGCCGCCGGTGTTAAAGTCAGTCGTATTTGTGGTTTATCTAAAGACTTAGCGAGGGCTTTGTCGGTGACGAGTGTCCGCATTGTTGAAATTATTCCGGGTAAATCAGTTGTAGGTTTGGAAATTCCGAATAGAGAAAGGGAAATGGTCACTTTACGTGAACTTTTAGTTTCCTCCGCTTTTGAACACGCTAAATCGTTACTGACTTTAGCGATGGGTAAGGATATTGCTGGAGCGCCTTTAGTGGCTGATTTAGGCAAAATGCCTCATGCTTTGGTGGCCGGGACAACAGGCTCAGGGAAGTCGGTAGCTATTAATACCATGATTTTAAGTTTGCTTTATAAAGCGACGCCACAGGAGGTTAGGTTAATTATGATTGACCCTAAAATGTTGGAGTTGTCTGTGTATGAGGGCATTCCGCATTTGTTAACGCCTGTCGTAACCGATATGAAAGAAGCCAGTAATGCCTTGCGTTGGGCCGTGGCTGAGATGGAAAGGCGTTATAAGTTAATGTCTAAAATGGGCGTTAGAAATTTGGCAGGTTTTAATCTTTTAATCGATGAAGCCAGTGCAAGAGGAGAGTCTATTCGAGATCCTATGTTTCAATTAGTCAATCCTTTAGAAGAGGGAGAATATTTTCCTGTATTGACTAAATTACCTAGTATTGTGATCGTTATCGATGAGTTGGCCGATATGATGATGATAGTCGGTAAAAAAGTAGAAGAATTGATTGCTCGTTTAGCACAAAAGGCTAGGGCGGCCGGTATCCATTTAATTTTGGCGACTCAAAGACCTTCGGTTGATGTGTTAACAGGATTGATTAAAGCCAACGTACCGACACGTATTTCTTTTCAGGTATCATCTCGAATTGATTCACGGACTATTTTGGATCAAGGGGGCGCAGAAACCTTATTAGGTAACGGTGATATGTTATTTTTGCCGTCAGGCACGAGTATTCCCATTCGTGCGCATGGCGCGTTCGTAGATGATCATGAGGTGCATCGTGTGGTTGAGTTTTTGAAACAAACTGCACCGCCAGATTATTTAGAGGAGATCACTAAGGAGTCCTCAGATTCAAACGATGGTTTTAGTTACGGTGGTGAGAGTTCAGGTAATTCAGAGAATGATCCCCTGTATGATGAAGCGGTTATGTTTGTAACTGAAACTAGAAAAGCGTCAATATCCAGTGTACAGCGTCGTTTTAAAGTGGGCTATAACCGTGCGGCTACGATCATTGAAACAATGGAAGCAGCGGGTGTAGTGAGTGCGGCGGAATCTAATGGCTCCAGATCTGTATTAGCACCGCCCCCACCGACTAGAGATTAGTTATGTTAAAGTAATTTCGGTGGCATTTAGTCGTCTCAAGCCCCTAGATATTAGGTGGGCCTTGTTTCTGTTACATTCTGTTACAATTTTACACTGGATTAAACTCCTTAAAATGCTATTCTATGGTGCAATTCAAAACAGAAAAACTGTTTCAGTGTATAGCTAAAGGAACTTAATTCTTATACATGAAAAAAATCTTTTATATATACAGGTTATCCCCAAAAGCTCAATTAGTTTGCATTTTTTTAAGCGCAGTATTTCTCATGGCTGTCTATGAGTTTTTGAAAGAGCTCTATTTTAAAGGTAGATTGTCTTTATGGGAGTCCCATGCAATGACAATCATTGTTACAGCAATATTTGCTACAGTAGCCGCATTTTTAACGATTAAATTAGCTGACGGACTCGTAAAAGAATCACAGCGCGCACGTTTGAAGGTCACCAGCATCATCAAACATCTTTTTGATGCCGTTATTTTAATCAATGAACGCGGCATTATCGAAAATGTTAACCCCGCCGCTGAAAGGATGTTTGGCTATAGCTACAAAGAGCTTATGGGGTGTAACCTCAAGATGTTAATGCCTGAACCTTTTGCTAGCGAACACGACGGTTATCTTCAACAATTTTTGACGACCAGAATTCCCAAGATTATTGGCAAGACTCGGCGAGAAGTTTTAGGTAAGCGAGCTAACGGTGATGTTTTTCCTATGGATTTGGTCGTAAGCGAAATAATGAACAACGGACGATCTGAGTTTATTGGAATTGTCAGGGATATGACTGACTATAAACGCGCAGAGCTTGAAATAGCAGAGCTAAGGCAGATTGAGTTGCAACGTCTAAGCACCTTACAATGCGAACTGGAAATGGCAACCCGTGTTCAGAAAAACATGCTCCCTTCGAACTTTCCGCTTTATCCGCAATGTAAAGAATTTGATGTTTTTGCATCTATGGTTCCGGCTAGGGAAATTGGTGGTGATTTTTATGATGTATTTCTTATGGATGATGATAAATTGTTTGTCGCTATCGGCGATGTCTCAGGTAAGGGGGTCTCAGCAGCATTGTATATGGCACAATGTATGGCACACTTGCGTATGCTTTCATTACACGAGTCACGACCACATAAAATATTAAGAAAATTAAATAACCTTCTATGCGAGAATAATGCATGTGGTATGTTCATAACGTTATGCTGCGGCGTCTTGGATGTAAAAACAGGTGAGTTTGTATATTCAAATGCTGGACATAATCCACCGTTGAGTAATGCGATTAATGGTTGTTTTGAATTTTTGCCGGTGCTTAAATCTATCGTGCTGGGTTATATGAGAGATGTGAAGTACAACTCATTAACTGTACAATTAAACCCTGGTAGTGCGGTTTTTCTATATACTGATGGCGTTACTGAAGCTGAAAATATTCAGCAGGATTTATTTTCCGATGAAAGATTGCTAAGTGTTTTGGACGGATCTAAAGAAATTAACGCCCAGAAAATCATTGGGCTTGTAAATACTGAAATAGGCCTATTTACCGAAGGTTGTGAACAGTCTGATGATATTACTATGTTGACACTGCATTATCTTGGAGATAAACATTCTTGATGTTTAATGATCTTTCATAATATTGTCATATTTAACAGTTAGGATAACTTAAATTCTAATCTTGATAGTGTGAAGAAAAATGCAAATTATCAACTGTTTTGAACTACAAATCCATAACAGCATTATGGATCTTAGGGCTATGAGTGAATGGTTGGGTAAGGTGTGTACTCAATTGGCGTTAAATGATTCGATTGTTAAAGATTTGGATGTCTGTGCTAATGAGGCTGTTTCCAATATCTTGTTTTATGCCTATCAAGATCATGAAAGCCATCAAATCAATATTCGTCTGGAACTTAAAGAGCAAAAATTAATTCTTACGATTCAAGATGACGGTATAGCTTTCGACCCTTTTGATTTTAAAGCCATTGTGTCTGAGTCTTACGATAAAGTGGGTGATTTAACAATCGGAGGATTTGGAATTAAATTAATTCGAAGTTTAGCGAATGAATGTAGATATTATCGATCTAATAGCAAAAACATTATTAGCCTAGGTTTTTATTTATACCAGACATCTACTGCCTCGATTCCGGGTGTGAATTCACCGTTTTTAACTAGCTTCAATTATTAAATCAGGAGTACCATGGAAATAAATTGCGAACAATTAGATGGCGATATTTTTAAAATTAATTTAAAAGGACGGATGGATATCCTAGGAAATGAAGACATAGATCTGAAGTTCTCTGGTGCTACAGCGGCGCCGCGCAAGTTTTTTATCGTCGATCTATCTGAGGTCAATTTTATTGCTTCAATCGGTATACGTACACTTCTTCTAATTGCTAAGGCTACTCATAATCGTAACGGTAAAATAGTTATACTCAATCCTGACAGCCAAGTTAAAAAAATTCTGTTAATGGCGGGTATAGATATGGTAATACCGATTGTTGATACTTTGGATTTGGCAATTGCTGAAATAATTTAAGGTGTTATCTGGGGAGTGGAGCAACACAGTCTTATGACATTTTAGAATGTATTTAAACGGTTAATAGACGACTTAGTTTTGGTCTAATTCGTCGAGGTGTTTTAATTTTTCTTTGATTTTGATTTCCAGACCCCGATCAACTGGTTGGTAGTAGCGAGTTCCTTCTAAAGTGTCTGGAAAATAAGTCTCTCCTGCGGCATAGGCTTCAGGTTCGTCATGCGGATAGCGGTAATGTTTGCCGTAATCCAGATCTCGCATGAGTTTAGTTGGGGCATTTCTTAGATGAACAGGCACACCAAGGCTACCGCTTCTTTGAGCATCCAGCTTAGCCGCTTTGTAAGCGTTATAAACGGCATTGCTTTTAGGTGCGCAGGCTAAATAAACCACAGCTTGAGCTAAACTTAATTCACCTTCTGGGCTTCCCAGACGTTCTTGTGCTTCCCAAGCATTAATGGCAATTTGTAAGGCTCTTGGGTCGGCATTACCTATATCTTCAGAAGCCATTCTAACGATTCGTCGCGCTAAATAGGCCAAGTCACAGCCGCCATCCATCATTCGGCATAACCAATAAAGTGCTGCATCGGGTGAACTGCCTCTGACCGATTTATGTAAAGCGGAAATCTGATTGTAAAATTCTTCACCTTGATTATCAAAGCGTCTAAGACCGCCTGAAAGGACTTCTTTCGCACAGGATTCATTAATGGTATCTAGGTTTTGTGCATTTGTCAGTTCAACTGCAATCTCCAAGAGATTTAATAATTTTCGAGCATCGCCATCGGCGGCTTCGGCAAATTGTTGTTTGATGGTGTCCGTGATATTTATTTTAAAATGACCTAAGCCTCTCGTAGCATCTTGTAAAGTGTTGTCGATTACTGTTCTTAAATCATTGGGTGTGAGTGGATTAAGGACATAGATCCGAGCTCTGGATAAGAGTGCATTATTAAGTGCGAACGAGGGGTTTTCAGTGGTGGCGCCTATGAAATAGAGTGTGCCATCTTCTACATGAGGTAAGAAAGCATCTTGTTGCGATTTATTAAAACGATGGACTTCATCAACAAATAGAACGGTGCGTTTATGTTGCTCAAGCTGAATTTTTTTTGCGGCACTGACCGCTGCTCTAATTTCTTTAACACCCGATAATACGGCGGAGATAGGAATAAATTCAGCATCTGAATGTAGTGATATAAGTCGAACTAGTGTTGTTTTGCCGGTGCCTGGTGGCCCCCAAAAGATCATTGAATGCAAGTGTCCAGAGACAACTGCTTCATAGAGGGGTTTCCCGGGCATTAGAATGTGCTGTTGACCGACATACTCGTGTAGAGATTGAGGTCGCATTCTATCCGCTAAGGGTTTGGTTAACTCATCAAACATTACAATACGATTAGGGTTAAATTTTAGCGCTTAATTAGAAAAAACATCAACGCCATCTGGGACTTTAAATTCAAATACGGTGGGTTTGATGGGGGGATTTAATAATAGATTAGAAAAGTATATTCGGGTTAATTGACCAAAATTGTCGCTCAATTCCATACCACTGAGTTGACCTTTATTCAGGCCAATTAAGATGTATTTAAAACTACTTTCTTGATTTTTGGGTAGTAATTTAATCCATTGCATATCACCATCGCTGCCTTGATCTTTCATAGTGAAATTATCTTCTAAGGAAACGTTGCCGCTTAAAAGTAAGGCGGGGGTTGACCCCACTGACTCATCAAGGTTTTTAATAGTCACTTGAGCTAAGTCAGTATCATAAAACCAGACTTTACCTGAAGTAGATACAATTTCTTGTTGAAAAGGTTTTAGATAATCCCATCGAAATTTTCCAGGGCGTTGTAGATAAAAAATACCTGAACTGGTTTGATAAGGTTTACCTGCTTCGTTAATTAAAACTTGTTTGAAGTCAGCGGTTAGCGACTTCGACGATTGTAAAAAGGCTTGTAATCGTTTTACAGGTTCATCGCTTGCCTGGCTTAAGGGCGTTATAAAAAGTAGGCATGTTAACAATATTAATCGTAATAAATTGAATTGTGTCATCGTAAGTTTTTTATAGTTTATTGTGGGTCAGCTTTAATTTCATTAGGGTCGGTTTCAAACACGTCAGTCGGTATTGCATTATCGGGCGGTACTGAATCATCAGGGTTAAAAAAACCTTCTCCGCAACTTGAATGCATGGTGGGTTCTGAACCTGAAATATAAGGGTATTGTTTGCCACCGCCACAATCTTTATTCGTTAATAGGCCGCTGTAAGGATCAATCCAGGTGAGGGTAATATTGTCAGGTGGAATTAAATTGACCGGTTGTGTAGATATTTGTTTCATTAAGGTTGACCAAATAGGTAAGGCGCCTGTTGATCCCGTTAAACCAATTGATTTATTATCATCGCGTCCCAACCAGACGACAGATAAGTAATCACCGGTATAGCCGGCAAACCAACTATCTTTAGCATCATTTGTGGTGCCCGTTTTACCCACCAAACCGTAATCTTCAGGGAAGTATGAGTACGCGGTACGGCCTGTGCCTTCATGCATGACACCTTGCAACATAGTATTAACGATGTAGGTCGCGGCTGGATCTATGGCTTGTTTGACGGTAAAAGGATAGCTTTGCAATTGTTTGTTATTTGAGTCAATGACGGCTCTGATCGTTTTAATAGGTGTTGAGAAACCATCCCCGGCTAACGTTTGATACATTTGGGTGACTTCCATAGGCGTTAATGATGCGGCACCGAGTAATAAAGACGGAAATTGCGCGAGTTCTCGTGTAACACCCATATTTTTGATGGTGTTGGCGACGTTGCTAAGCCCGACATCCATACCGATACGCACAGTCGCTAAATTATATGATTTTGCTAAAGCGGTATGTAATGGGACATTACCATGCTCTCTATGATCATAATTTTTTGGAATCCAGTCAACGCCATTATCACCTTTAACAATAATAGTGCTATCGCTGACTCGGGTGGTAATGGTGTATTTATTAGGTTGTTCTAATGCGGTCAAATAAACTGCAGGTTTAACTAAAGAGCCAATTGGGCGGACTGCATCTAAGGCACGATTAAATCCGCCTGCTAAGCTTTCACGGCCACTGGTTAAGGCAACGACTTCACCACTGTCACGGCGCGTGACGATAACAGCCGCTTCAAGTTCATTGTTTCGTGAGGGTTTACCCAGTTGAGCGAGTTTGGTTTCAACGGTTTTTTCAGTAATATCTTGTACTTGAGTGTCTAAGGTCGTAAAGATCCTCAGGCCTTCTGACGTTAAATCTTCTTCACGGTAATCTTGTTTTAATTGACGTTTAACTAAGTCAAGAAAGCCAGGGTAGCGATTTGATGCGCGTTGCATACGTGGAATAACGTTTAACGGTTTAGCAATGGCTTGAGAGGCTTGATCAGCGGTAATATAATTCTCGTTAGTCATTTCTTGTAGTATTAAGTTACGGCGTTGTAGAGCTCTCTCGGGAAAACGTCTAGGATCATATTCAGTCGGGCCACGTACTAAAGCAACTAAGGAGGCAACTTGTTCTAAAGGCAAATCTTTTAAGTTATTGCCAAAATAGAACTCACTGGCTAAGCCAAAACCATGGACCGCATTTTGACCGTTTTGACCTAAATAGATTTCATTTAAATAGGCTTCTAGAATTTCATTTTTTGAATAGTGATATTCTAAAATAAAAGCCATTAATGCTTCTTTTGCTTTACGTGATAAACGACGTTCACTGGTTAAGTAAAAGTTTTTTATGAGTTGTTGAGTAATGGTACTACCGCCTTGTACCATGCCGCCTGCTAATAGATTGGTCCATACGGCTCTGGCGATACCCTTCATTGAGACGCCAAAGTGACTGTAAAAGTCTCTGTCTTCAGAGGCTAGTAAGCCGTTAGTTAAGGCCTGAGGTGCTTCATCTAATTTAATGAGAACCCTGTCTTCTTTAATGCTTGGATAAAAACTACCAATTTGTACAGGGTCTAAGCGAACAATGGCGATATCTTCAGAGGAGGATAAGTCCTTAATTTTCTCAATACCCATTGCTGTAAAATTAATCTGTATTGCCATACTGGGTTGTTGTTGATCCCAATAAGAAAATTGACGAGTCTTGATGCGGATTTGTGAACCATTTTTAGTATAAGTACCTTCCGCAGATAGTTTCGAATCATTTCTATAATGAAGCATCTGTAATAAGGCTTCTAATTTTTCAGACGATAAGGAAATGCCAGCATAAAGCTCAACTGGATTGGCATAGACTCGAGCAGGGATAGCCCAACGTTTACCTTCAAATTGTTGGCGAACGGTATAGTCTAGGTAGGCGATATAAGAACCAAATAAAAATGAGCCAATAGTGATAGAAAGTAGCAGTAGGTTCCTAAACCAATGTGAGGTCGATGTTTTTATCGATTTAGCGTTGCCGTACCTTGAGAGAGGTTTTTTATTTCTATCTGTCATAACCTTTGTATATCATTAATTTTTCATCATTAAAGTGTTGAGTATAAGGGCGCTATTATACATAAGTCGTTAGACTATTTAGTAAGCATAAGTTTTATTAGTCTATAGTAACTCGGTTAAATGAATATAAACTGAATAGTGTTTTTAGTTGATTTTAACGGAGTCATCATTAATAGATAGCACTATTTTTCCTGAAATATGACCGGTTTCAATGAGTTCATGCGCAATAACGGCTTCTTTTAAAGGTAATTGATGGCTTATTGTTAATTTAATTTGGCCTTGATCAATCCATTGTGCGCATTGATTTAATATTTTAACGTGGTTATCTCGTGCGGAATTAAGGTCTCTGAGCATAGGGGTTAACATTAATTCAAAACCGATTAATAGGTTTCTAAGTCTTGCTTCATTTAGATTGACAGCACCTGGGTCAAGTAAGGTAATAAGACGGCCAAAATGAGCCGTAATGCCAATACTTTCTTTGAAAACATCAGGGCCTACCGTATCAAAAACAAGATCTACACCTTGATTTTGAGTCAGCGCATTTACGGCATCTGTAAAACTATTGGGTTGATAAAAAACAACTTCATCAGCCCCTAATTGTTTAACAAAGTTGGCTTTACCTTCGGAACTGACCGTTGTGATGACTTTTGCACCTTTTAACTTGGCGAGCTGTATGGCAACATGTCCAACACCACCCGCGCCTGCATGAATTAATACGGTTTGACCTGCTTGTAAATTCCCCTTATCAAAGAGTGCGCCCCAAGCTGTTATTAAAACTAAGGGTGCCGCTGCGGCTTCAATAGCCGAAATAGTTTGAGGGCGCAAACTGAGCCAGCGCACATCAAGTACTGTATATTCAGCATAATTACCTTGTTCACGTCCAAGTCCACCGTGACAGAACCACACTTCATCTCCGACTTTAAATTGGGTGACCTCAGATCCTATTTCTACAATAACGCCAGAACCATCACATCCTAAGATAGCAGGCAAAGGTTCAGGATAAAATACCCCGTGGCGCCTTACTTTGGTATCGACAGGATTAACACCTGCAGCTTGGAGTTTTACTTTAACTTGGCTGGTGGTTGAAAGAGTTGGTTCAGGGACCTCTTGATAGCTTAGTACGTTGGCATCGCCGACGGCAGTCATTAGAATTGCTTTCATGTATTAATAATCCGGTCTTTAAAAAAGGAAAGAGTGTTATCCGATATCATGGGTGATAACGTGTACAAGAGCTTGATGTGATCAGTCTGCATACCATTGTTGTCGAAAATCTTGATATTGATAGTGTTTTAAAGTTGCTATTTGTTGATCTTGGATGCTATAGATACTAGGTAAATTATAACCATTAAAACGATTAGCTTTGATTAAACTATACGCACCCACATCTTTGAAAATGAGTTTATCACCGATTTTTAAGGGTTGGTTGAATTGATATTCTCCTAATATATCTCCGGCTAGACAACTACTCCCCGCTAATATAAAGGAATATTTTCCTTTAGGTACGTGATCTAATAAGTCGGGTTGGCGTTGATATTCAAAGATTTCAGGATGGTGATTAACAGTTGTATCTAAAATAGCAATGTGTTTGCCATCGCTGATAAAGCAATCAATAACGGTCGTTAATAAATAGCCTGCATTATTGACTATGGCTTTTCCGGGCTCTATATAAACTTCCAGATTGTAATCGTGTTTAAGTTGCGTGACTATTTTAATGAATGGCTCATAATCTTTTATTTGGTTAAATAAATAGCCCCCGCCGAGGTTTATCCACTTAAGTTGCGCTAAGCGATGGCCAAAATAATGCCGAAGTTTTTCGATTGTTTTAACTAAGGGCATAAAGTCGGTTGCTGAAAAAACGGTATGAATATGTAAACCGTTAACCGAATCTATCGCATCGTTTTGCCACAGTTCATCAATATCGACACCTAATTTTGAATGACGTTGACAGGGATCAAAGCGGTTGTCATTTAAAAAAGAGAGTTTAGGATTAATTCGTAAGCCTATTGAGGCAGTGTGTGATTGCGGTAGTGTTGTAATTTGTTGCTGTTGAGAAAACGAATTAAAGCTGATGTGTGTTAGTAGTGGTGCTAATTGATGCCACTCGTCTGTTCTGATGCCGGGCGACGTTAAGTGTAGACTTCCTTGTCCTTTTAAAATCTCATGTGCTAACTGGGCTTCAAATAAAGAGCTTACCGAAAAACCATCAACCCAAGGCATGACATTTTCTAAAACAGTAGACAAGGGCAGGGCTTTAATAGAATATAGGATTTTACAGTCAGTAGCTTGTCGTAAGATATTTAATTGTTTTAGATTATTTAAAAGTACCTCAGTGTTAATTATAAAGGTTGGGGAACTTAGATTTTGATTTTTAATATATTGAGAATCCATTAATCGGTGAGATATTGCTTATAGATAAGACTTTATATACTACACACATTAAGATTAAAAGGGGGGAGTTTTAAGGGTTGGTAGAAAATTATCAGCGCTTAAGCGTTAAGAGTTTGAAATTTGAAAATGTAGGAGGTTATTTTGCTAACAAAAAAAGGGGGCTATTATGCCCCCTTTAGTTATTAGTGTTGATGTATGTGACTAATGAACTACACTACAAAAATATCAGTTGCAACTAGTGCTGGATGCGTTGTCGTTCCAAGTACTTCTATCTGAATAGCGGTACCGACACCATTACCATCACTGTCGTAAGATACTACTCCAGTTGAGGTATTGTATATTAGACGATCTGTTGCATTATGAGCCAACCCCGTGTTACTTGACCAGAAACGTTGATCACCTGCAGCAAACTGTCCGATGGCTCCTAAAGTCGTTAGCACGGCTACTGTAAACTTTAATTGGTCAGAACCTGAGGTAAAGTCAGTGATTGTGTCAAAATTAGTACTGGCATTTGCGGCAATATTGTATAAAAAGCTGTCGACTCCTGCCCCACCTGTTAAGGTATCATTACCATCACCACCGCTAAGGATGTCATTACCATTACCACCGTTAAGAATGTCATTACCAATACCGCCTAATAAGATGTCGTTACCATTTCCACCATCCATAGAGTCGTCACCTGCGCCTCCATTAATACTGTCGTTGCCATCACCACCGGATAAGGTATTTGCTGAGGCATTTCCAATTAACGTATTGTTTAAATTATTGCCAGTCCCATTAATAATATTGGCGCCAACGAGATTTAATGTTTCTATATTTGCACCTAGGGTATAGGTGATAGTCGTATTAACAGTATCAATTTCAGTCGATAGAGTCGATGTTTCAACAACGACATCGGCCGTACTGTCAACAATGTAAGTATCATTCCCCGTTCCGCCAATCATACTATCATCGCCTATGCCACCGTTAAGGGTATCATTACCATCACCACCGTAAATGGTATCATTTCCCGCAGCACCTAATAAGTTATTTGCGGCTGAATTTCCGGTTATAACGTTAGCAATAACGTTGCCTGTGCCATTAAGTGCAGTAGTGCCCGTCAAGGTTAGATTTTCGAAGTTGGTAAGTAAAGTATAGGTGATGGAGCTAATAATGGTATCTATTTCTGTGGCCAAGGTGGATGTTTCAGTTGCAACATCACCAGTGCTATCAATGATGTAAGTATCATTTCCAATGCCACCATTCAGTTTGTCATTTCCCGTTCCGCCATCTAAAGTATCATCACCTGCACCACCGTTTAGGGTATCGTTACCAATGCCACCAAAAATATAATTATTTGATGCATTTCCAATTATAAGATTGTTTAGGCTATTACCTGTACCATTAATTGCAGTTCCCATTAGCCCTAAGTTTTCTAGGTTAGCTCCTAAAGTATAATCAATAGAGCTGTTAACGGTATCAATTTCGGTTGGAATAGTCGATGTTTCAGTTACGACATCCCCGGCGCTATCAACATTATAGGTGTCGTTTCCAGTGCCACCAATCATTACATCGTTACCTGCTCCACCAACAAGGGTATCGTTACCCGCACCGCCATCAAGAGTGTCAAAGCCTGCTGCCCCCGTCAATAAATTATTACCTGAGTTACCAGTAATATAGTTGGCTAAGCTATTGCCAGTACCATTAATTGCAATTGTGTCAGTAAGGGTCAAGTTTTCAACATTGGCACTTAATGTATAAGTAACGGAGCTATTAACAGTATCAATTTCAGTGGCTATAGTTGATGTTTCAACAACAATATCTCCTGTATTGTCTACTATATAGGTGTCGTTGCCAGTGCCTCCAATTAAAGAATCAGCACCGATGTCGCCGTCTAGGTAGTCGTTACCCGCACCACCATATATGGTGTCATTGCCTGCTAACCCATTGAATACGTCATTTCCAGCAGTACCTGTTAATAAGTCATTGCCATCTGATTCGGTGATACCCAGTTGATTAATGACAATATTAATTGCTTTAGTATCGGTTAAAGATCCTACAGTCGCAGTGATGTTTGCGCTAATACTGGTATTTGCAGCTAAAGGTTCAATAGTCGTTTGATTAGGTACAAAGTTATAGGCTCCAGTCGCTTGAGTAATGGTTAGGACGCCATAACTAGTAGTTAAGCTAGTTGTTCCATCACCATTATCTGTGCCATTTTGTATGTTGTAAGTGATTGGATTTAATAAAAGATCAGTTGCTGTAAAGGTGCCATTGTTGGTTGAAAAATTATCAATAAAAGGGGTGTCAGTGTAGATAATATCAGTTGGTAACGAAAGAGCAACGGTATCTAATGGTCCACCAATTGGAGCGGTTGCTGCACTGGTTAAACTCTCCGCAGTCCCACCGCCGTCGACATAATTGACTTGAGCCGTGATAGTTTGATTAACTTCTGCTTTGGTTAAAGCAAGTGTTGAACTGGTTGCACCTGTAATTGCGACATTATTTGCAAACCATTGGTAGTTGAACGTACCTAAACCCTCAGCATCCGCAATTGTTGAGGTGTCAGCGGTTAATGTTTGATTTTGTAGTGTATTGCCGGTAATGATGACGGCCCCAGTAGGTGGATCGTTTACACCTTGAAGGGTTAGTGATAAGGAGGCATTTGAGGTGCCACCATGACCATCACTGGCGGTGTAAGTTGCCGTTTCAATGACTGATTGTGAAGCTGTTAGGGCTTTATAAATTAAGTTACTTGGATTTATTGCGTAAGTGTAGCTGCCGTCGGCAGCAAGCGTTAATGTTCCATAATTAAGCAGTATTGCTTGTCCGACATTTGCGGCAATACCATTAACGGCACTGACAGTTAAAATATCACCGTCAGGATCTGAATCGTTAGTTAGGACATTATTAGTTAAACCATTATGGACACTAAAAATATCAACACCATTTATCCCAGTGTTACCAGCGGTATTAGACAGGTTAAGTAGGGCTGCTTCATTCCCTGAACTGGGTAATTCGTAGTGATGCATTGAATTGCCATCTCCGGCAGATAATCCTGCTGAGGCCGGCGTACCTCCTAAACCAAGAGTACCCCCGTTATAATCTCCAGATGTCCATTGTACGCCTTCATAACGCATTACAATATTGTAGTCACCATTGCCACTATTGATGAGTTGAAGTTGGAAGGCATTGCCTTTATCGTAACCGTAGCTATTGTAACTCACGTCATCCCATGTGATTGTAATGACGCCGTTAGTAGGGTCAATATCGTAATACACTAAGTTGCTACCAGTTGAGTTGCCACCTAGAGTTGGAACGGCAATTGCACCTCCTCGTGTGTCAACATCGGCCATAAATGGCGCAATAATGGCCGTGGTGCCGGTATGAAATTGATCGGGTAGATAAGTTGACGCCGCTTGGCCAAATGAAATAGAGCCGTTTGTATTTACATAAAGTGACGTGTAGGTTGTACCGAAAAAGTTAATTCCATTTGCAAAAACTGAGCTAATATCGACTGCAGGACTAGAGCCGTCATCGCTGGGTGCCAAAACGTTTTCACCAAAGCTACCTAATGGAACTTGATATAAGGGATTAGTGGGATCAGTGATTGTTGCGGCTGTGCCGAGATTATTAACCAAAAAATTGCTATTACTTAGTAAATAGTTTTGTGCAACTGTGGTTAGATTACTGCCATTTGATATTATAAAACTATCATTTATTACCGTTGGACTATCAGGAATAACGGTCACAGTTGCTTGTACAGGTGTAGTCGAAACGGCCCCACCATTATCTATTGCAACCGCAGTAAAAGCACTTAATGCACCATTTGAATTAGCCGGTGGTGTCCAAAATGCGAACAAATTAGCGTCAATGGTATTGTTTGTGGTCGCATCGAAATTAGTTGCTGTTGTGGCGGTGGTGCCAATTTTTAAAGTGCCCGTTGTAATGGCAGAAATAACGAAGGCGGTTACTGTACCGTTGGAATCTGTGGCATTACTATGGAGCAATAGATCATTAAGTCCAACTTGAATGGTTGTATTTTCGTTGCCGCTAGTTATAACAGAGGTAAAAGCAGAGAATGTAGGTGGTGTGTTAACAGCCATGGGAGTACTACCTTTAAATAAGTGATTAGGTCGGAATTAATAAGTCAATTGGTCTTTGGTTTTTAATTATATTAACATTTTATGTTTTAATATAAAAGTTTTATTTATACAAAAATTACCTAGTAATAGATATGGGGAATTTTTTCTTATTAAGTTGTTGATAATTTTATGTATTAATTATTGTAAATGGTGTGAAAAATTCGATTTTTTAGTTGCTTTTTTATGTTATGCCTGTTCATTTTTAAGCATAAAGTTTATACAAATTAATTAAATTTATTAAGAAATAATGTAGCTAATATTTGTTGTGAGATTGATTTTTTATTGTATTAACCCAGTCTTTATTAGGAAATAAATTTTCCGTAATTTAGACGATCATTAAGGCTTATGTTATTATTTAGTAGACATAAATACTAAAAGGAATTCTCATGTCAACGCATCGTCCCGTTGTTCTATCATTTTCAGGTCATGATCCGAGTGGAGGCGCTGGTATACAAGCGGATATTGAAACATTGGTAAGTCACCAGTGTCACTCAACAAGTGTCATAACTGCGTTAACTGAACAAGATACACGTAATGTTAAAAAACTCATTCCACAAAGTTCTGAGTCAATTATTAGCCAAGCTAAAACAATTTTAGATGACTTACCTGTTAACGCTTTTAAAATCGGCTTGATTGGACATCATGAAACGGCTGTTGCAATTTATGCGATTCTTAAACAATATCCGGATATTCCAGTTATTTTAGATCCGGTATTAGCGGCCGGAGGGGGGGCGGATTTATCTAATGAGAGGTTAATTTCAACAATAGTTGATTTACTATTGCCTTGCACCACTGTCGTAACACCAAACAGTGAAGAAGCAAGAAAATTAGTCGGCGTTGACGATTTAGAAGAGTGTGGTTTAGATTTATTAGATAAAGGTTGTGAATATGTTTTAATTACTGGCACTCATGAAACTACTCCTGCAGTGAGCAATCAGTTGTTTTATGATAATCGGTGTTGGGAAACTTATACTTGGGATCGTTTGCCGAATAGTTTTCATGGCTCTGGGTGTACTTTAGCTACGAGTATTGCAGCTTTAATCGCACACGGTTTAGATCCCATTCAGGCTGTAATGGAGGCGCAGGAGTATGCATGGAACTCATTGAATAGTGCGTATCAGCCAGGTAAAGGGCAATTTATTCCTAATCGTTTTTTTTGGATGGGGGATGATTCATGAGGTTTCCAAGGCAAGGACTTTATGCAATAACTCAAACGGAAAATAAATCAATAGATACCATTATCAATGAAGTAGTTCTTGCAATTAAAGGCGGAGTTCAAGTAGTTCAATATCGGGATAAAAATCCGATTGATGAGCGCTATTTAGCCTTAGAGTTGATTAAGATATGTCATCAATTCAACGTTCCATTATTAATTAATGATAATGTTGAATTAGCTTATCAAGTTAAAGCTGATGGTGTTCATATAGGTAAAGAAGATGGTGCTATTGAAGAGGCTAGAATTCGATTAGGTGTTAACGCTATTATTGGCATATCTTGTTACAACAGCGTAGTTCAAGCATTGGAGGCTCAAAGGTTAGGGGCTACTTATGTGGCTTTTGGTCGATTTTTTCCTTCGAATTCTAAGCCGTTGGCAGCACCTGCTCAACTTGAAACATTGCGAGAAGCAAAGTTAAAATTAAATATTCCTATTGTAGCCATTGGGGGGGTTTTACCAGAAAATGGCTTGCAGTTAATAGATGCTGGTGCAGACTTATTGGCGGTCATTGGCGGTTTGTTTGATCATGAGCCTGAGCAATCTGCCAGAGCTTATCATCAATTGTTTTTGTAATTAATTTATCACCTTATCTTTTTGTAGTTCTGCTCTAAGAATATCAATACGTTTAATGTTGACTCCAAAATCACTATGTGCGGATCTAGAGCTGGTTTGAATGTAAATCATATTTTGTTCTTTATCTAAGATAAAATCCATATTATCCACAAATTTAAAAACTAAACTGGTGGCTTCAGCATGTATTGTAGTGGGTGTTTCATGAGTTATAGTAATGCGACTGTAGTGGTTTAGTTTATTTTTTAAATCTTTCCATGCTTCATTCGGTGTGCTTTTTATTTTAAAAGGTATCACAAAATTTTTGTTTTCTTCCGTTTGACTTGATAGGCAGTGTGGAGTTTCAATGCAGAGGGGTAATAATTTTTTAGTATGGGATTGTGCTTGATTAGTTCCACTTACTGCAATAAATAAAATGTAAAAGAGAATTTTAAAAGACATAGTAAAACCTTGTTCTTGTTAGCATTTGAATCTTAATATAGTTTTAATTTTCCATGATTTCTTGAAGAGTCAAATTATTAGGTAAGAACTTTGATAATTTCCGGATCTAAACATAATGAGATTAGTAGGCTCAAATAATGTTTAGAGTAGTAAATTAAATTTGTAAATTACTATTAACGGTGTAAGTTTTACAAGTTATGGAACTATTTTATGCATATCGATTAATATCAAATAATATTAATCCTTTGACACTGATTATTAAATTACTTTAAAAAATATGAAAAAGATCCCTGTTGGTATCAGTAGTTGTTTATTGGGCGAATTAGTTCGTTTTGACGGATCACATAAGCGGGATGCTTACATTAATGGCACGTTGAGTCATTATTTTGATTTTTATCCATTCTGTCCTGAAGTTGCTATTGGCATGGGTATTCCACGCCCGACAATTCATTTAGTTAAAAGAGAGAACGAGATTCGCTGTGTGGGTGTAAAAGATGACTCGCTAGATGTAACTACTCGTTTGCTTGATTACGCAAGGGCACAAAAAGCCGCTCACGCTCCCTTGTGTGGTTACATATTAAAGAAAGATTCTCCGAGTTGTGGCATGGAGCGGGTTAAGGTGTATTCCCATAATCATCAGCCTAATCGTGAAGGTTTTGGGATATATGCACAAGAAATGATGTTTAATAATCCCTTGTTACCCGTAGAAGAAGAGGGGCGATTAGGGGATCCTGGATTGCGTGAGAATTTTATTCAAAGGGTTTATGTACTGCATCGATGGAAACAATTGTTGGCACAAGGTTTATCGCCTCAAAGGTTGACGCATTTTCATGCGAGACATAAGTTAATTATCATGAGTCATGGCGATTATCGTGAAATGGGCCAGTTATTGGCTCGATTGACCAAAGAAAATTTATTGGAAATTGCTGATGAGTATATTTTGCATTTAATGACGATGCTTAAATCAGTCGTTACGCGCGGCCAACATGTGAATGTATTGCAACATATTCAGGGCTATTTAAAAAAGGACTTATGTGTTGATGATAAGGCTGAATTATGTGAACTCATTGAACGTTATCGTAATAGTGAAATTCCACTTATTGTACCGTTAACCTTACTTAAGCATCATTTTCGTAAAGCACCTGATGTTTATATTGAAGAGTCATTTTATATGTCACCTTATCCCCAAGAGCTTCAACTTATTAATCAATTGTAAAATGTTGATAGTATTAGTAAATAAGTGCATATAATAAGATGTTTTCTATTAATAGATAGACTTTTTTTAAGGGTATTGTTGAAAAAATGATATGGAATTTTGTTTTTTTTATGATAATGTAAGTAAACAATATGTTTACTTTTTGTAACATAATACGATGATGCACCTTTTCATGAAGTTGGCTATATGATTATATTACATTTAAAATTCCGTTATTTTTTACAAACGCTTTTTATACGTCTAAGTGCGTTTGGGCTGTTATTATTCTCTCAGGCCACTTTAGCTCACGAGCGTTGGATATTGACGCCGGATCAAATTATTCATTGGAATTCTTTTCCTCACCCCGTTCTTTTTTCTCAGTGGTTACCCCTTAATTTAGGGATGATAGCAGTATTTTCTACCTTTATTGTCGGTTGGGTCTGGTTGGGATTTACTGGAGCTAGAGAATTATTTCCTGATTTACAAGCACGTTTATCTTCCTATGGCGATCATGTTCCTCGTATATTACGAGTTTGTGTTGGGTGGATTTTATTATCATCTGCTTTAGGTGCTGAGCCACGATTTGGGATTTCTGCTTTTACTCAGCCTACTTTTTTGGCTCCCGATCTGGATTTAAATCAATTAGGTTTGGCATGGGCTTGGTTACGTTGGGTTGAAATTATTTTAGGACTGACGATCTTATTTGGTATTTATGTTCGTTTCTTTTCCGTTTTACTGATTGTTTTAAGTGTTTTAGGATTTTACTTATACGGTGAGGCAATGTTTGCTTATGCCGGAGCTCTAATAGGTGCCAGCATTTATTTAGTATTACAAGGCCCAGGTAGACATTATCTACCATTGCCAACACCAGGTATTTTTAAAGGTTTACAGTCATGGCTGGCAGAGCAACCTCGTCAGCGTGCTCAAGCAATTATGCGGATTTTAACAGGGACCACTTTATTGTATTTAGGTGTCTTTTTTAAAGTCATGCAACCTAATCTTTCGATTGGAATTATTACGGAATACCATTTACCGATTTTATCGGTTAATCCAGAAGCTTTTACTTTAGTAATGGCATTGGTAGAAGTGAGCGCGGGTATTTTAATGATAGCAGGGGTTTTATTACGCCCTCTTTCATTGTTTTTAATTTCGGCATTTTCTATTTTCGCAGTCTTGTTGCCTGAAACACCCACAGAACATATTCTTTTTTATGGTGTCGTTTTATCTTGTTTGATTAATTCAGCGGGTCATCTGAAAAGGCCTATTGCTAGAGATAAAGTTGCAAATATTGTCATTGTGGGTGGAGGCCTTTCGGCTTTGCAAGCGGCGATTAAAATTGAACGGCTCATTGGAAAGTATTCTAATGTTAAAATTACTTTGTTACATGACCAAGCCAATTTCTTGTTTGCACCTTTTTTACCCGAAGTGATTGGTGGAACAGTACAACCCGGTAATGTAGTTAATCCATTCAGACGTATTATTCAACAAACTAACGTCGTTGTAGGACAGCTAGATTCTATTGATGAAAAAGCTAAAAAGGTCATTGCAAAGCGCAAGAATAGTGACAGTATTGAACTACCTTACGATAGTTTAATTGTTGCCTTAAGCCCTAAAGAGAATTTTGCGAACATACCTGGGATGCTCGCGCATGCTTGTTTAGTTGATTCAGTTGCTCATGCGTTGCGTATTAGACAGCGTGTTTTAGATTTGGTAGAAGAGGCGGAGTTTGCTAATGATTTCGTAGAGCAAAAGCGGTTATTGACGTTTGCTATTATTGGTTTTGGTGAGTGTGGGTCTACAATTGCAGTTGAAGTGAGTCAGATATTACGTGCTGCAGAATCGTCTTATTCAGTGCTACAAAGCGTAGGTTGGCAGGTTCATTTGTTTGAGGAGCAAGGGCAGAGTTGGTCTGAGTTTGAACTTAAAATTAAGAAACGTCGTGCGCGTAATTTGAAAAAAGCTGGAGTTATTGAACATTTACATGATGAGGTGACCGGCATTACTCAAAGGGATTTATTTTTAGCTAATGGTCAAAGCCATTCAGTCGGTTTAGTGATAAATACTACCTTAAAACTACCTAATATTAAGTTTAAACACTGTGGTGAGTTAAAGTGGCCATTTGCAATTAATGATGAATTGCGCTTACAAGGATTTGAAAATATTTGGATCACAGAATCTAATACATCATTGACACAGCCACAATTTATTTTTACTACTGATCAAGTTGCATTGGGTTATACCGCAGGTTTTAATGCGTGGGCTACCTCTCAAGGTTATAAAACTCGTATTTTTAAATTAAGAAAGCATTTTATTCAGCCTTATAACATGGCTGAATATTCTTTATGTGCTTTTGGGAGTTTGATTATAAGCGGTAAACCTGCTTGGTTTGTGTCTCGATTATTTAATATGTTCTCCGTGCCTGGATTAGAAAGAAATTTAAGGATTATCATTGATTGGTTTTTAGTTTTAGCCTTTCGCAATGATATTGCAGTGTTATCACAAGCACCGTCTGCACATTTACAATATTCACATTATAAGGCGGGTGATAATGTATTTTGTAGTGGTGATGCGGCAGAAGTTGCTTATGTGGTTGACGCAGGGCGTTTAAAAGTAATACAAGATGGTCGCGCGGTGCGTGAATTAGGCCCCGGTGATTATTTTGGTGAAATTATGTTGTTACACCATAATCGTCGTGTTGAAACTGTTCGATGCTTGACGGATTGTGAGCTTAAAATTGTTTCTCAGGAAGACCTAAAGGCTCTAATCAAAAGTGGTTGGTTAATGAGTAAAGCGGTGCGTAATTTAAGTCATTATAACTCGACAGAAACAGGTCCTAAATTATCTTTGGGCATGAAGCGCTTGACCTATGTCAGTAAATTAAATGCAGTACTTGATCAAGAGGAAATACTTGAGATAGGGCGTATATCCAGTATTAACAATAAAAAGAGAGATGTCACAGGAGTACTTATTTCAGTTCGTGATTATTTCTTTCAAGTCTTAGAGGGTGAGTGTACGATTGTTGATGAGTTAGTCGAGAAAATTGCTCGTGATCCACGTCATCATGAAATAACTATCCTTAGTGCAGAAACGGGTTGTGAAGAACGTCTCTTTACAGATTGGGGGATGAAAACAGTGGCCTTGAGTGAAAGCAATGATTTAATGTTATTAGCTATTGGTATGATGTTACAAAACATTGCTCAATCTTATAGTATGGTGGGGCGATATACTCAACCTGTATTACTTAAATACTTAATGGAAGGGATTAATCCATTAACGATCCCTATTAAAAGCACAGAAAAAATTATAGTTTCGGGGAGTATGACAGATTTTTCAGTTTTATCTAAAGACTTTGGTTTAGAAGAGGTTGTTAAAGCCTTAAATGATTATCTAGAGATTTGTTCAACATCCTTTATTGAATATGGTGGGCAAATTGCTAAATATTCAAGTGGATGTATAGTTGCGCATTTTTTGCCTAATCAAGTTGACGTCGCTATTGCTGCATGTCTTGATGCCTATAAAAGACTTAAATTATTAGTAGATCAGAGTCCAATTTACAGTGTTATCAGTTGTGGTTTTGGTTTAACTTTAGATTCTATGATTGAAGGTAATATTGGATCTTCAATTAAAATGGACTACACTGTTTTAGGCGGTGCTGTTGATCAGTCTGTAAATTTAGGTGTTTTCGCTAGAGATTTATATAAACCCTTAGCGGTAAATGAATCTATCTATTTGTCTGCGGATGATTCTTGGGGGTTTTCTGCGCTAGGAGAGTTTTCATTTAAAGAACAAAATGAACTTGTTCAAGTTTATGTGTTAACAGAAATTTAATTCACAAATATATTCAAAATAATGATGAAAAATAAATTGGTCGTCTTGCTATTAGTTGTGGGTATTGTATCTTTACCCTTATCTAATTTATTAGGGTTATCTGGAGAGAATGAGCCGATTAATGGTGTTGAGGGTAGCTCTGCAAACTTCATAAAAGTAACTAAAATTTTGCAGAATAAATGTGTTGATTGTCATTCTCCTGGCATGACGCGGATGCCTATTTATGCTGATTTCCCTATTGCTAAGCAATTAATGGCAAAAGATATTGAAAATGCATCAGCTAGATTGATTCTTACCAAAGAGCTTTATAGTGGCGCAGAAAAGTTTTCTCCTGTTCAGTTAGCAAGGATAGAAGGTGTTGTTCTTAATAATAGTATGCCTCCAGCATTGTATCTTTCTATGCATTGGAATGACCGATTAGAGGCAGAAGAACAACGCACTATTTTGGCTTGGATTAAAGATGAGCGTAGCCAGTTAACATGGAGTCAATCAGCTTCTCAGGCGTTAAAAGGTGAGCCTATACAACCGTTGCCGTTGACTGTTGCTTTAGATGGTAAAAAAGTTGTACTGGGTCAAAAGCTTTTTCACGATACATTGCTTTCTGGTGATGGTACTTTAAGTTGTGCATCTTGCCATAGTTTGCTTAAGGGCGGGACTGATCAGGCTAAAGTCGCCACGGGTATAAATGGACAGCAAGGCCCGATTAATTCACCTACTGTTTATAACGTAATGTATAACGTTGCTCAGTTTTGGGATGGTCGAGCAAAAGATTTACACGCACAAGCGGCTGGACCTGTTGCTAATCCAGGAGAAATGGGGGCAAATTGGGAGTTGGTAATTGAAAAGTTAAAGCAAGTTCCTGAGTATCAGACAGCATTTGAATCGTTATATGCGCAACAAGGCTTGACTATGGATACGGTGACCGATGCGATTGCTTATTTTGAAGAATCGTTAGTAACACCTAATTCTCGTTTTGATCAGTATTTGCGCGGTAATGATAGTATTCTGACAGGTAATGAAAAATCAGGTTATGAATTATTTAAAACCACATGTGCTTCTTGTCATAGTGGTCCAGCACTGGGTGGATTGTCTTTTGAAAAGATGGGCGTAAAACAAAATTATTTTATGTTGAGAGGCGGCTCATTAACGGATGCTGATCAAGGTAGATTTAATGTCACAAAAGATGAAAAAGATCGTCACGTATTTAAGGTGCCTGTCTTACGTAATATTGAAATGACAGCACCTTATTTTCATGATGGATCGGCATCTAGTTTGGCAGAAGCAGTCAAAGTAATGGCTAAAGTTCAGCGTAATAAAACCTTAACGGCTGATGAGTTGGATGATTTAGTCGCATTTTTGAAAACCTTAACGGGTGAATATAAAGGTAAGTTGCTTACACAATTGACACAAGATGATCTTAAGTAGATACGTGCTATCATGGCTAAAATTTTAATAGTAGGCTGTGGTTCTATTGGTGGCCAATTAGCATTTGAATTAATAGCAAAAGGGCATGCTGTCGTCGCTTTAAAGAGACATCCGCCTCCTATTGCTTTAGAAGATCTTATCTATTTTGCTGCGGATGTTACAGAGTTAACCTCGTTAAAGGAATTGCCTGTTGATTTTGAGGTGGTGTATTTTATTGTCTCACCCGATGGTAGAACTGCAGACAGTTATCAAGCTGTTTATGAGAGGGGGATTAATAACCTACTGGAAGTGTTTTCGAGTGGCGGAAGTAGTCCACGCTGGATTTTTGTGTCATCAACCAGTGTCTATGGTCAAACTCAAGGCGAATGGGTTGATGAACAGACGATAGCTCAACCGGATTCCATTACAAGTCATTTTATTAGGCAAGGAGAAATTCGGTTGATTGATGCCAGTGTACATAACATAGTGGTGCGTTTTTCTGGAATCTATGGGCCAGGTCGAGAGTATTTATTACGTATTGCTCACCAAATACCAAGTATACAACAGTACCCATCTTATTATACTAATCGCATCCATCAGCAAGATTGTGTGGGTGTGCTACTGTTTATATTGGAAAGCCATTTGGCCGGCAGTGTGATGGACTCATATTACATTGCCAGTGATGATGATCCGGCGCCTATGTGGGAGGTTATGAATTGGTTAGCCCAACAGTTGAATATACTAGGCCCTACAGTTAAAGTAGTTCAACAGGATGTAATACAAAATAAACGTTGCAATAATCAACGTTTAAAAAAGTTGGGGTATGAGTTTCAATACTCTGATTACAAAAGTGGGTATAATGCGTTGCTTGAGGAGCGAGGGTATAATTAAAAAAGACTATATGAAACTGTAAGAGAGGGAAGGGCGACCATGGGTCGCCCAAAGAGCTTTTAATTGCGTCTGCCGTTTTTACCGGTAGCGGGTTCTTCAAATTTTACTTTTAAAGGTTTTCCGCAATATAAATTGCCATCAAGTGCGGAGATGGCGGCTCGCGCCTCATGTCCTTCCATGCCAATAAAGCCAAATCCTCGGCATTTACCACTAAAAATATCAGCAACAAGTTGGATAGAGCGAACTTTGCCAAATTCTGAAAATAAAGCTTCTACAGATGCTTCAGTGGCGTCGCTAGGTAAGTTTCCTACAAAAAGTCGTTTCAAAAGACATATCCTAAATTCAGGTGTGAGTTGATGGGCCGGGTAAACCGGCTATGCCACAACTCCGCCTATTATTAAGAGGGAGTTGGGTGTCAGAAAGTAATATCAGCTTAAGCTGGTGTTACATTTGAAGCTTGTGGGCCTTTAGGGCCTGATTCTACTTCATATTTTACTGCTTGGCCTTCTGCTAGTGTACGGTAACCACCGTCACTGGCGATTGCAGAAAAATGTACGAATACATCAGCGCTGCCATCACTAGGAGAAATAAAACCGAATCCTTTAGATTCGTTGAACCACTTAACTGTACCTGTTGCCATGTAACGTCCTCAATAAATGAATGTAAATATTTTATTGCAAATCATACCGGGCACAAAAAGGAAAAAAACGGATGGAATTTCTGAAAAGTGCTGATTAACATGCAAAACTCTTTATTAAATAGAAGTCTCGCATCAAAGGCAATACTGTCCACTAACTATTGCATTATAGTGGTTAATAGTAACTATAGCCATCTAAACTTTTTATGATGTGGGATGAGGCCAATGTTTACTTCCAAATACTTACAATATTAGTAAAATCGTCCGTCCATGGTTGCATATCAAAATATAAAGGCATTTTTTGCCAGTATCCTAGGCGACTTACATTAAGCGGTGCTATTGTTTCAGGCGTTTTCGCCATGACTACCCAGTCGGTATCAACCACTAATGGGATATTTTGTGTGGGTTTGAATTCTTGAATGAGTGCCGATAAATGCATGTTTTCTGCATGAATCGATAATACTTTTTTTAGTAATAAATGACGATTTGTCATATGAAAAGCTAATATTCCATTAGGCTTTAGTTTTTTAAAATAAATCTCTAAGGCTTCTTTAGTCAGTAAATGTGTGGGTACCGAGTCTGAACTAAAGGCATCCATCACTAATAAATCAAATTTCCCATCGGGTTCGTGCTCTAAGGATAAACGAGCATCTCCTATGCGCATTGTAGAGTCATAAGAGCAACGTTTTAAATAACTAAAATAATCTGTATTTCTGGCGATATCGACAACCAGTGGATCAATTTCATAGAGTGTCCAATGTTGTGATGGTTTAGCGTAACAGGCTAAAGCACCTGCACCTAAGCCAACAACACCGATAGTCCAATTTTGATTGCTACTGTCATATTCTTTAAATAGTTGTCCCATTGGGCCAGGGCGACTGTAATAGGTTAAGGGGGTGGTTGCCAACTCCTCAGAAAGACGTTGTGCACCGTGTTTAGTGGTTCCGTGAAAAAGTTCGTGATAGATTTCAGGTTGATTTTTGTTATCGGTTAGAGTGCTCTCACGTACTGCAAGTACACCGAAGAATGAACGTTCTTGATATAAGGTATGTGATGATAAACCATGTAAACTGAGCGATAAAAATATAATAGTGCCTATAGTAAAGGCAAAAGCCACTGGCTTGTTTTTAAGAAAGTAACTGCTAAGTGCTAATAGAATTAAACTAATAACGATAATATCAAAATACGCCAGTAGATCTTGAGTTTTAATGTAAAGAATCCAGCCAATAAAAATGAGTATGACAGGTGCGCTAATTTGAATTAATAAATCTTTCTTAAGTGTGTGTGTTGGCCAGGGTCTTAGCAATAAAGCGGCAACAATCATGATCGGGTATTCATAAATACCATTAAAGATAAAGGGGGCTACAAAGGTATTAAACATACCTCCCAGCATACCGCCAAAAGACATGATTAGATAAAAACTGGTTAAATGCTGAGTGCTAGGTCTATTTTTAGCGAGTTCACCGTGACAAACCATAACCGCAAAGAAAAACGCGATTAAATGTAGAATTAAATAGGCCCAATAAGGTAAGTCAGCTGGATTTATAAAAGCGTAAGCGATAAAAGGTAATAAAAAAACAGGTTGTAGTTTAACCATGACTGGATGTATTGAGTCATTCCATTTTGAAAAGACGAGAACAAAAGTCAGTAAATATAAGGTTAAGGGAATAATCCAGAGTAATGGTACGGAAGCAATGTCTGTACTGATAAAGTTAGTCAAGCCTAAAAGTAAGCTAGAAGGCACAAAGGACAGGGCTAACCAGTAGAGTTTTTTTGAAAAAGGGAGTGGGGTATTAAGGTTAATATGATCTTTAGATGTCACTTTGATATCTTTAGAGCGCCACAAGATGATTGCACAACTGACAATCAGTAGGCATAACAGTACATAACCGATACTCCAGTCAAATTTTTGGTTCGTTAATCCTATATTGGGTTCAAGAAAGAAAGGATAGCTAAGTAAAGCGATAAGACTCCCAGTGTTACTTGCCGCATATAAAAAATAAGGGTCGTCGCTCGTTTTGTGACCAATATTAGCAAACCATTTTTGAATTAGAGGAGCCGTGGTTGATACTACAAAAAATGGTAGGCCTATAGATAGAAATAAAGTCCAAAATAACCAGAGTGTCGGATTATTATCTGTCGGCGGTACTGTGTTTTCAGGGAGTCCTAGAGGTAAAGCGAGAAAGCTGATGACAATAATAAGAGCGTGTATCTGTATTTGTCTGTGGTAATTAAATCGGGTTGAGACAAAATGTGCGTATAAATAACCTAAAAATAGAATAGTTTGGTAAAACACCATGCAGGTATTCCAAACAGCCGGTGAACCACCTAATAAGGGCAAGAGAATCTTCCCAAACAAAGGTTGTAAGACGAACATCAGCGAGGCGCTGACAAATAATGTGCCCGCAAACAATAAAATCAGGGATAGGCGACTGTCTGTTTTTGTTTCTGAAGGTATACTCATTATTATTAGTGTCGCCTGTTAGGCTATAGATAGATAGATATTGTTAGTTAGCCACCTTCTCCAATATTTTCCCAAGTATGATTATTGGTGTTTTCGAGTTCGTGTAGCTTGTGAGTAGTTATCTGTTGTTTAGCGCGTAATTCTTCAAGCTCTGTGTTTTCTATTGGCTGTCCATCGGATATTTGCTTATATTTTATAACTAAAGTATCAATCTTGGCACTTTGTTCAATAAGTTCATTCACCAATTTTTGTCTGTATTCATCAGTTGTTTTCATGAGCTAATCCTTGTCGATGGTTAGATAATAGTTCACTAAGAGAAGTCTGAAGAATACAGCGCACTTCTTGCATCCTTAAAAATTTGGTAGTGATTTGATAAGGTTATAACACGTATTTTATTTTTAGCCGATTTAATATTTATTGGAAAGAAGTAAGTATGACTAAATACTACCGTTAGTTTTAGCCTTGGCTAAGTTTAATGATAGCTGTTTTAGCTAATTCGCTTAATTCAGAACCATCTTCCTGGCAATAGGTAATGATATTATGACGCATTCTAGGGTCCCATGAGCGTAAAATGTGTTTTGCAACTCCATCAGCAGCAATTTCTTTGTTGCTATCAGCGTTAAAAAACGCACTAATGTCATTGGCCATTCTAATAAGTATTTTAATTTTCATTGATTATCACAAATAGTAGTTATGAGTTAAGCGGTGAGGGTGTGTGTAAACAACATATTGACTCTCACGAGCAAAACCTATTAAAGTAAGATCTGTTTCCTTAGCTAAGCGAATGGCTAGGCCTGTTGGTGCAGAGATGGCGGCTAACAGGGTAATACCCACCCAAGCTGTTTTTTGCACCATCTCATAGCTTGCGCGACTTGTTACCACAACAAAACCAGCGGATAAGTCTTTATCGGTACGAAGTAAAAAGCCGATTAACTTATCAAGTGCATTGTGTCTACCCACATCTTCTCTTATATCTATTATACCGTGGCCAGGCATTACCCAAGCCGCAGCATGTACGGCACCCGTTATCTTGTTTAGTGTTTGGTGTTTTTTAAGATCGTTTAAAGCAATCGATAAGTCCTCAGAGGTTATCTGAAGTTCTCCTGTCACTGAATTAGGCTGACGAATGGCTTGTTTAAGCGTACTCGCACCACAAAGTCCACATCCCGTTCGACCTGTTAAATTACGACCTTTACCAGACATGCATTGAAAACGATGCTCTGGAATCTTTAATTGGACTTCAATTCCATTGGAGCGGTTATAAATCCGTGCCGAAATGAGCTCTTGTGGGTTTTTTATAATCCCCTCTGTAATGCTGAACCCAAGTGCGAATTCCTCAAGGTTAGTCGGTGTTGCCAACATCACAACATGAGGTAGGCCATTATAAATTAAAGAAATCGGTACTTCTTCGGCTACATAATCTTGCACTTGTTCATGCAGGTTACCTTTCCATCGATCAACGGTCGTTTCTTGATAACTAGGCCAACCTAAATCTAATAATAATTCATCCATCATTTAACTACGCCCAAAGGTTAAATTGGGCGTTATAAAATATTTTCGAAATAGCCTTTATCACTTAAGTCCGATTTAACAGAGATTAAATAAAATTAACCATTGCTAATACCTTGCTCCAGCAAATCTAACTGAGTGTCTGTAAAGGCTTGATATTTTGTTTGCCATTCAGAAGGTTGATTGACTTTACTAATTTGCACGGCCGTTACTTTGTATTCAGGGCAGTTAGTCGCCCAATCAGAGTTGTCGGTTGTAATGACATTGGCGCCTGATTCTGGGAAGTGGAAGGTGGTATACACGACGCCCGGTTGCACACGCTCAGTTACTGAAGCACGTAACACGGTTTCGCCTGCACGACTCTTAATACCCACCCAGTCATCAGTTTTTACACCACGATCTTCTGCATCATGTGGATGAATTTCTAAACGATCTTCAGAATGCCACGCATTATTCTCAGTACGACGTGTTTGAGCGCCTACGTTGTATTGAGACAGAATACGTCCTGTTGTCAATATTAGAGGGTACTTACTGGTTGAGCGTTCTGTTGTTTGAATAAATTCTGTCAGCATGAATAACCCTTTACCTGAGTCACGCATAAAGGTATCTTCATGCATAATAGGTGTGCCTATTGAATCTTCATCGTAACAAGGCCATTGGATACTACCCAGTTGATCAATTTTTTCATAACTCACACCTGCAAAAGTAGGTGTTAAGCTGGCAATTTCAGCCATAATTTCAGAGGGATCACTGTAGTTCATGGGGTAGCCCATTGCATTGGCAAGCATCTGAGTGACTTCCCAATCTTGATAGCCCGCTAATGGTGACATTACTTTACGTACTGGTGAAATACGTCTTTCTGCATTCGTAAAAGTACCTGATTTTTCTAGGAATGATGCTCCTGGTAAAAATACGTGTGCAAATTTTGCTGTTTCATTTAAGAATATATCCTGAACAATGACACATTCCATTGAGCGGAGTGCCGCATGAACATGTTGAATATCAGGATCTGACTGGGCAATATCTTCACCTTCACAGTAAATACCCATAAAGTTCTTGTCTAAGGCAGCGTCAAACATATTAGGAATACGTAAGCCCGGCTCTGAACTTAGTTCAGCTTGCCATGCCGCTTCAAACAACGCATGAGTCGTTGGATCTGATACGTGACGATAACCTGGAAACTCATGAGGGAATGAACCCATATCACAAGACCCTTGTACGTTGTTTTGGCCACGTAAAGGATTTACACCCACACCATCACGTCCTAAATTACCGGTTGCCATAGCCATATTGGCAATACCAATAACCATAGTAGAGCCTTGGCTATGTTCAGTAACACCTAAGCCGTAATAAATGGCTGCATTTTTAGCGGTTGCATATAAACGCGCAGCCGCTCTTATTTCAGTTGCAGGGACACCAGTGATAGATTCTGATGCTTCAGGTGAATTGTATTCCTGAGCAATAAAGGTTTCCCATTTTGCAAATGAATCTAGGTCACAACGCGCTTTAACAAACTCGGTATCCATCAAATTTTCAGTGATGATGACATGAGAAAAGGCATTAATTAAGGCAACGTTTGTACCTGGACGTAATTTTAAATGATGGTTCGCTTTGACATGTGGTGAATTTTTTACTAAGTCAATTTCACGTGGGTCAACAACGATAAGTTTGGCGCCTTGGCGGAGGCGTTTTTTCATTTGTGAACCAAAAACAGGGTGTCCATCAGTAGGGTTTGCACCAATCACAATAATGACATCGGCTTGCATAACAGAATCAAAATCCTGAGTGCCCGATGATTCACCAAAGGTTTGTTTGAGGCCATAACCCGTCGGTGAGTGACAAACACGTGCACACGTATCTACGTTATTATTACCAAAGCCTGCACGAATCAGTTTTTGCATGATATATACTTCTTCGTTTGTACAACGAGAAGAGGTAATACCACCAATTGCATCTTTTCCATATTTAGCTTGGATGCGTCTTAATTCAGACGCCGCATGATTAATAGCTTCTTCCCAACTGACTTCTTGCCAAGCATCTTTAATGCTGGCCCGAATCATGGGCTTAGTAATACGATCTTTGTGGGTTGCGTAACCAAAAGCAAAACGACCTTTAACACAAGAGTGACCATGATTCGCTTTGCCATCCTTATGAGGCACCATACGAATAACTTGTTCACCTTTCATTTCCGCTCTAAACGAACAGCCTACACCACAGTAAGCGCAGGTAGTGACAATGGCATGCTCAGGTTGACCATGATCAATAACGGATTTTTCCATTAAAGTCGCAGTCGGACACGCTTGAACACAAGCGCCACAAGAAACACATTCAGAATCCATAAAAGATTCATTTTGTCCGGGTGATACTTTAGAGTCAAAGCCACGACCATCAATGGTTAAGGCAAACGTACCTTGGGTTTCTTCGCAGGCTCTTACGCAACGTGAGCAGACAATACATTTGCTAGGGTCAAAGCTAAAATAAGGGTTACTTTCGTCTTTAACCGCATGAAGATGAGTTTCAATCGGATTGTAACGTACTTCACGTAAGCCAACTGCGCCCGCCATGTCTTGTAATTCACAATCACCGTTTGAAGAGCAGGTTAAACAGTCAAGCGGGTGATCAGAAATATAAAGTTCCATAACACCGCGACGTACGTCTGCTAGTTTTTGATTCTGAGTAACAACTTTTAAACCTTCGGCTGCAGGCGTAGTACAAGAAGCTGGCATACCGCGCCCACCTTCAATTTGAACCACACAAAGACGGCAAGAACCAAACGGTTCAACACTATCCGTCGCACACAGTTTAGGAATATCGATCCCAATTGAAGCCGCGGCACGCATAATAGAGGTGCCTTCTGGAACAGATACTTTAAAACCATCAATTTCTAAATTGACTAATTTACTGGATTTGCTTGCGGGTGTACCAAAATCTTGATCTTTATTAATGCTCATCATTAACTCCTCGTGTCTTTATACGGCTGTGTTAGCTTGATCATCTATGCCGAAATCTTTCGGGAAGTGATTTAAAGCACTTAAAACAGGATAAGGCGTCATACCACCTAATGCACATAGCGATCCATTCAACAAAGTGTTACAAAGGTCACGTAGTAATGGAATGTTTTTATCAAGTGCTTGACCGGCAATAATTTCATCCATGACTTCATAGCCACGGGTAGAACCAATTCGGCAGGGTGTACACTTACCACAAGATTCTACGGCACAAAACTCCATGTTATAACGGGCTAATTCGGCCATGTTTGCAGTATCATCAAATGCGACCACGCCACCATGTCCTAAGACAGTCCAATTAGCGGCAAAGGCTTCGTAGTCTAAAGGTGTATCAAATTGTGATTCAGGTAGGTAAGCACCTAATGGGCCACCAACTTGTACGGCTTTAATGGGTCTGCCTGAAGCGGAGCCACCACCAAAATCATATAAAAGTTCGCGTAGAGTCATACCGAAAGCAACTTCAACTAACCCAGTGCGTTTTATGTTGCCTGCCAGTTGTAAAGGTAAGGTACCTCGCGAACGGCCCATACCAAAGTCACGGTAATAATCACCGCCCTTGTCTAAAATAATGGGTACAGAGGCCAAAGAGATAACGTTATTAACCACGGTAGGTTTACCAAATAAACCACTGATTGCTGGTAAGGGCGGTTTAAAACGAACTAAGCCGCGTTTACCCTCTAAGCTTTCCATCAGAGAGGTTTCTTCACCGCAGACATACGCACCTGCACCCAACCGTACTTCAAGATGAAAAGCTTTGCCACTACCTTGAATGTCATCACCTAAATAACCGGCTTCATAAGCTTTTTGAATAGCAGTATTAAGCGCAATATGGGCATGAGGGTATTCGACTCGCAAATAAATATAGCCTTGAGTCGCTCCCACGGCGATACCGGCAATGGTCATGCCTTCAATTAAAACAAAAGGGTCACCTTCCATAACCATACGGTCAGAGAATGTACCTGAGTCACCTTCATCGGCATTACAAATAATATATTTTTGCTCTGAAGGGGTGTTAAGAACCGTATTCCATTTAATGCCCGTCGGGAAAGCAGCACCACCACGACCACGCAAACCAGAGTCAGTGACGGCTTTAACAATATCTGCTTGCGTTTGGTTTAAAGCATGGGTTAGGCCTTTGTAGCCTTCGTTATTTATATAGTCTTCTAGGCTAACAGGGTCAGTTTTGCCAATACGGGCAAAAGTTAAGCGATCTTGTTTTTTTAGATACTCTAGTTCTTCAGTTAAACCCAGAGCAAGAAGGTGATCACCGCCTTCATAAAATTTAGCATCAAATAAGCTGGTTACGTCACTAACTTGAACGGGGCCATAAGCTATTCTTCCTGCTGAGGTTAAGACTTCAACTAAAGGCTCAAGCCAAAACAAGCCTCTTGAACCATTACGAATAATTGTAATGCTGATATTGCGTTTAGCTGCTTCGTTAGCAATAGCCGTCGCAATGCGATTAGCGCCCAGAGAGATTGCACTGGAGTCACAAGGAACGTAAATAGTAAAACTCATGCAAGAGCCTCAGATTCATTAATGATAGTTTCAAAACTGTCTGCAGAGACGCGGCCATAAACTTCTTTATCAATTTGTATGGCAGGCGAGCAAGCACAATTTCCTAAACAGTAGACAGGTTCAAGTGAAAATTTTCCGTCAGCCGTTGTTTCGTGGTAATCGATTCCTAAACGTTCTTTAACGTGTTTTTCAAGGTCTTTACCACCCATAGCTTGACAAGACTCGGCTCTGCAAAGATGGATTGTGTGTTTTCCTGGCGGGGTATCACGGAAATAATGATAAAAACTAATCACACCATGCACTTCTGCACGTGAAAGTTGAAGTGCCTTGGCAATGGCAGGAACGCTATCAGAGGGGACGTATCCTAATGTATCTTGCACACCATGTAAAATCGGCAAAAGAGCGCCAGGTTTATCCTTAAGTGCATCAATAATGCTTTGCACGGTTGCTTGTATAGTGTTTGATTCGGTCATTCTCAGTTCTCAAGGGCGATTTTGCTTGTTAAAACAACACGTATCGGTCGTGCTACCTCAAAATATTACGCTAGCATAACACAAGAAAATTTATGTGTAAAAGCCACATTATGTAAGTTTTATGACTTTTGATAATGTCAGCGCGATTATACTTAATAGTATATTTGGAGGGTGTGTCTTATAATCGAATCTGTTTATTCTTGTTGAAGATGATGAATGAGAAGAAAGCGAGGCAGATATTTGTTAGTGCTTGGCTTATTAGTCTAGTAAGAAAGACTAAATATTTTAAGAGGGGATGCTTGGTTGTACGGCGTATAAAAACCGTAGCTTTAACAGTAAAGCTACGGTTTTATATCTATCTAGATAAGAGTAACTTCTTCAGCTTGTGGGCCTTTTTGACCTTGAGTCACAGTGAATTGTACTTTTTGGCCTTCTTCAAGAGATTTGAAGCCAGAACTGTTGATGTTGCGAAAGTGAACAAAAACATCAGGGCCACTTTCTTGTTGAATAAAACCGAAACCTTTTTCAGCGTTAAACCATTTAACGATACCAGTAGTCATTTTAAATCCTATGTAAAATATGTAATTAAAGCCATTGAAGGCCTGTAGCGCTGGGAAATTTAAGAATTACTTATGATAAACAGGACGAGCAATATAGTAAAAACTTCGTAGAGATAAGCATAACGGTAAAACAATTTACAAGCTGACTAAATTCTATAGTGAGTATCATATAAAGTCAATGATAAACTTATTTTAGTACGGGATAATTTTTTAAGTGACTGGGTATTCCTTGTAAATAGGAGGCGTTAGGGTCAATAATGAAGCGCGTATTGATGGTTGTTCGTCCAATTAACATACGAAATAGCATACTATCTCTATTTGTTAGGGTTATTTCAGCTCTAAGCATTGACGAGCCTAATATTAACTCAGTTTCTATGACATAACGTCGTTGCTTATGGCCGCCTGAATCTGTGACTATACGCCTATCTTTTACTGGTGAGTGGCATTCAATAAAGGTATCCGTATTTTTTTGTTGGGGATGAATGGCAAACATAACCCAACGCTGACCATTTTTTCTATAAGGTTCAATAGAAAAAGCATGTAACGCTGAAGAGCGAGCTCCCGTATCAATTTTAGCCTTTAATTCATTAATATTAAGATGAGGTAGCGCTACCCATTCGCGCCAACCTAATAGGGGTAGAGAGTCATTTATCCCTGTCATCATAGTATCCTAGGGTTATTAATCAACTTTTTTAGCAGAGGCATTGGTCTTTTCAGGTGTTTTAAGATCATCATTGGGCTCACGCTTTCGGTTACGTCTTAAATGATTATTGCCGCGTTTTTTGTTATTTCTAGATTTTAAACGCTTTATATCTAATTTATGTTGATTAATTTCAACAGATTTTAAATGTTGAAATATATCAGGTGGCATTTCGTCAGGCAGTTCTATGAGCGTATATGTCCGTTGAATATTGATGTTGTTGATATTATTTTTATCAACACCAGATTCTTCGATAAGGACTTTTTTAAGTTGCTCTGCAGTAATGCTTTGTTCAGATCCTATGTTTAAACGATAACGAACCATTTTAATTAACAAAACAGGTATAGATTTAACTATCGTCTCGTTTGTTTTAAAAGGGGTTATTTTTAGTTTCTGCGGATTTTCAATAGATTGTGTTAAATAAAGTAACGCGGCAGCACAAGTGTCACTATCAATAACCAGATCAGCAGATATTGACTTAATTAATTGTCGTTGAGCCTCTATATTCTCATGAGTCAGAATATGTTCTAGACGATTTTTAAGAGGCGTATCTTTATTTAAATACTGAGTCATAAATGAGTTAAGCGTGGAATATGAGCAATTGAGTCACTTGATGCTAGTCAGAATTAGCTTGAGTCGTCTCATATCCACTTTATGATAAATAATATCAATGGGGTCCATTAATTGATTATGGATAAATCTCTACATAAGACTCATCTCTGAGTTTACGCATCCATAATTCTGTTTCTTCTTCTATTTTACGTTTTCGAATCGCATCTCTGACGAGATTTTTTCTGTGTTCAGTGCTGTTATCTTTATTTTGACGATCCAGAACTTGTATTAGATGCCAGCCGAATTGTGATTGCACCGGGTCACTGATTTGATTAATGTCTAATTTTGCCATAGCCTCTTCAAAAGGTCTCACAAGATCACCTGGGTTAACCCAGTCAAGCGATCCCCCTTTGATTGCGGAGCCCTTATCATCGGAATTTGATCGAGCAAGCGTTGCAAAATCTTCACCACCGTCTTTGATACGCGCTTTTAAAGCAAATAAGCGTCTTTTAGCTTCATCGTCATCAATGAGTTCATTGGTTTTAATTAAAATGTGACGGACTTTAGTTTTGATAATAACATGATCATCAAATCCTTTGACCTCGAACATTTTTAAAACATGAAAACCACTAGGGCTTCGTAGCGCATCACCAATTTCGCCTGCCTTCATTTTGTTAACTTCTGAGGAGAACAAGGTTGGAATGTCGTCAATAGTTCGCCAACCTAAATCCCCGCCTTTAAGGGCATTATCATCTTCGGACTCACTAATAGCTGTTTCGGCAAAATCTTGACCAGCACGGAGTTTCTTGACCAGATTATCAGCTTTAGCTTGTGCTTTTTGAATTTCAGCAGCTGAGGCGCCTTCCTTAACAGCAATTAATATATGACCTAAATGATATTGGGCTTTTTCTGCGCTGACATTGCCTTGAGTTTCTAAATAATGATCAACTTCTCGGTCGGTCACTTTAATACGACCACCAATTTCTCGACCTCTCAGTTGATTAATGATAATTTCATTACGCATGTTATCTAAGAAGTTTTTATAAGTCATGCCTTGGCGTTGTAATTCGCCTCTAAATTGCTCAATATTCATGTTATTACGCTGAGCAATATCTTCGGCAGATTTGTTAAGCATGTCTTCAGTGACAGTAATGCCCGCTTTTTCAGCAAGTTGACGTTGCAGTTTATCAATAATAATTTTTTCTAAGACTTGTTTACGTAACACAGACTCAGGCGGCATGGGGGTATTACTCGCTCTGATTCTTTGGGCTATGGTATCCACTTCTTTATTAAGTTCTTGTTCTAAAATGACATCTTCTTCAACAACAGCCGCAATTTTACCCAGTGTTTCAGCGAAAGTAGGGGGGGTGTTAAAAGTTAATAATCCGCTGAGCAAGCAAAAAATAGTTGTTTTAAAGGTGTTGTTATTGATCATTTTCTAGATCCGCGGTAGCCATAAATTTCATTTCTTAAGAAGGTATCCATATCATCACCGAGTGCCGATAGACCTTTGAGTTCTATTTCAAAAAATACACCATTTTGTGCCGTACCACTGTAGGTGTTTGTCGCGTTAGATGCCAAGGTGTTATTGTTCGCAATGTTATTAATGTAGTGTCGTAAGGCGATACGAAAACGCCAACAACAGTTTTCTTTTTCGACACCAATTAAAGCATCTTGGGTTGTATTATATAACAACGAGTATTGCCAACGCCCCATGGCTGTCCAATTATCATAAATGGGATAACTGAACGATGTGTCAGTTTGATTAATGTCATTGACACCTGAAGGAAGAAGACCAGTTTGTAGATTATTTGATGCCAATGGAATACGTCTATAGAGATAGCCAATATTAAAAATTTCATTGTTTTTATTGGCAAAATGTAAGCCACCATTTAGGCGCTGTATAGCATTAGATTGAGGATTCCATTGCAAGCCTGACGTAGCAGACCAATTTCGCGTAAATTCACTAGACAGTTCTGTCACTAAATTAGATTGGCTGTCTGTTCCATATCCTAGAGGAACTGTAGATGTGGTATTTGATGTGTTGATGTAACTATAGGGTGTGGTGACTTGTCTATTTCGGAAGTAAAAGATTTCACCCACGTTGACTTTAAGTCTTTCTAGCCCCGTACTTTCATCAATGAACCTCGAAGTCACTGCAGTCGTCACTTGATTGGCATCTTGAATACGATCTGTTCCACTAAAACTGTTTTCTCTAAACATTGAAGAGTAAGTGAAGTCGTACTGTGCAGTATCAAACACGGGAAGATTTTGTTGATTGGTATAAGGCACGTAGAGATAAAACAATCGAGGCTCAATAGTGTGAGTATAGTGATTGTTGCCTAGCGACAAGTTGCGGTCAAAATATAAGCCTGAATCCGTCGAAAAGATCGGTAAAGTTCTTGATACAGAAGTACCAGTCGTGTCAATTATAGACTGGTTGTCATAGATGGGTTGTCCACTTGACATTAAATATTGGGTATGTTGTAAAGACAGTTTAGGCTTAATATAAGTGCTGGCTGTTTGCAACGGCATGCTTATAATCGGTTTAGTATTAAAGCGTTGACCTGATGGGGTTAAGTTTTTGTCCTTTGGTAACAACGTTAACGCGGGGTCCGTTTGTCCATTCTTATCCACTAAAAATTCATTATGTTGGAAGTACACATATTCATTTTCTATGGCTGTATCCAGCGGCATAAACTTAAATGAATGATCCAGGTTTAAATTGACGCGAGGTAAAATACGATAAGGTAATGGATTAACTGAAGATACTAAAGTCGTATTAATCGATTGATAGTTAACAAATGAAGTATTTAAAGAAACACCTTCTCTTACATAACCGATATCAGCCGAACTTTTAAGATAGTTATAGTTTGAGAAAGTCAGCGCACTGCCTAATTCAGAAAAATATGTTTTATCCGAAACATAATTCAAGTCCATATTAGATCGAATATTAGGCGTAATAGTCGAAGTATTTTTTAATTTTCCTGAATAACGAGATTGATTGCTGATAAGGTCATGTGGCATAAATTCCACAGCAACATTGCCTTTTGACTGTTCAGTTAAATAACGAAAATTTCCGGCTAATAATGGGCCGCGTTTAATTAACTCCCTTGGCGTAATGGTTGCGTCATAATTAGGCGCAATATTCCAGTAATAAGGCGCTGCTAATCTAAAGCCACTGTATTTGGTATTGCCAAAAGAGGGCATTAAAAAACCAGAGGTTCTTCTGTTATCAATTGGAAAGGCTAAATAGGGGGTATAAAGTACCGGAGCCCCTTTAAATTCCATCCACGCATTTTTGGCGGTGCCGCGTCCAGTTGATTTATCGATAGTCATATCAGAACTATGAATCACCCAATCTTGATTACCGGGTTTACAACTCGTGTAGGCCACATCTTTGTAAGATGACAAGGTCTTGCTTTGACGATGATATAACTTCGCGCTGCCTCGGATAGGGGTACTAGCGGCTATAAATTGAGTATCTCTTATTTTGGCTTCATCTGAGGTTAAATTAAGTGTGGCCGATTCTGTATGTAAAGCTACTTCATCTTCTCTGTAATAGACATTCCCGTGCAGATCAAGCACTTGTGAGATTCGATTGTAATTCGCTTTTTCTGAAGAAGACTGTTGATCTGCGCGAGACATTTTAACGTTACCGGAGTAATCACCAATTTCATTATCGTACATTTCAGCGTAATTAGACTTTACTTCCAAGGGTGCAGATTCGCGTTGATCTGACGTTGATTTAAACACTCTTTTTGTACCCCGCTCAGCACTACAGTTTTCCCAAGGATCATAAGCGAGTTTAGAAGTAAGCGTGTTAAAAATATCCTCTTGTTGGGCATTAAAAGTAGGCTCTAGTAGACTAAATTTAGACGGGGAGGTAAAGTTTGAGGGCGGCGTAATAGTGACTGGTTGCGGTACTTGATTGGCTTTTTCTTCAGAAGGTGTGGATGTATTTGATGTATTTGATTGACAATTCCAATCATTATCGCCTTTTTGTGCATGACAGCCCCAAGCACTTGATGTTTCGGGTAATGTGCTTTCTTTCTCAATGGATATTGAAGCAGAGTCAGGTTTTATTGCGGGTAAAGCAACCGGCGATTTATTAACCTCAGATGTAATATTTTTAACAGGTAAAGGTGTCGCTTTTTGAGGTTTTTCCGTCAGTTCTAGTGGGTTAATAGGTTTAACTAACTCGGGCGCAATAATCTGGCTAGGCGTCTGTGAGGTAGGAACAGCGATTTTAGCAGGTTCGGTTGCAGTGACAGGTTTTGTCGCTGGGGTTTTTTGTGCGTTATCACCCAGACAGACCCATTCTTTACTGTCTTTGTCCTGTTCGCAATTCCACGATGCTTCATTCGCATAACTGGTAGCGGTCGTTATTGAAGGTAAAAAAACTAGAAATAGACGGCGAAGCATAGAGGGTTTTAAGTTTAGTAGCGTTATGGATCGTAAATCGAATAAAATGCCTAGGTAATATTTTACCTTAATTCATCCCAGCGTTATAACTAATCTAATTAAAATCATGATACACAACGACTTAAGAACACTATCCATGCTTGACTGGCTTGAGAACGATTTGTTATTAACGATAAGTTCTGTTGAGTTGGCATCAAGTGATGCAAGTTTTCGTCGTTATTTTAGGATAAAGACCCCAGAAGGCAGTTATATCATAATGGACGCACCACCCGAAAAGGAAAATACCGCCTCTTTTATAAATGTTGCTGAAATACTAACGCATTATCAAGTGAATGTCCCCACTATTTTTCATAAAAATAGGACAGAGGGCTTTTTATTGCTAGAAGATTTTGGGTCGGTGTGTTTTTTAGATGCGTTAAATACCGATACCGCAACCGATTTATACCACGCGGCTTTTGATGCCTTGTATCAATTACAGTCGCTAACCGCTCATCAAGTTCAAGGCTTGCCTGAATATGATATGCCATTATTACAAAAAGAGTTAGCCATTTTTACCGACTGGTTTTTGCAGGCGTTATTGGATATACCTGTTCCCTATCAGCAATGGGATGTGGTATGCGATCAGTTAATTAACTCGGCATTGGAACAACCCAAGGTGTGTGTGCATCGTGATTTTCATTCTCGTAATTTGATGGTATTAGAACATGATTCACCTGGGATTATTGATTTTCAGGATGCGGTATTAGGACCGGTTACGTATGATCTGGTTTCGTTACTTAAAGATTGTTATATCGCTTGGCCAGCGGGGCAGGTAGATACCTGGATGGTAAGTTATTACAATCGCTTATTAAACGCTAAGTTGATCGATTGTTCGTTGTATTGTTTTACGCGATGGTTTGATTTAATGGGGTTGCAACGTCATCTTAAAGCCATCGGTATATTTTCACGATTGCATTTACGAGATGGAAAATCAAACTATTTACCTGATATTCCTCGAACCTTAAATTATGTATTACAAGTGTGTGCCTTTTATCCAGAATTAAAGAGCTTTGGAGCGTTTTTGCAACAGCAGGTGCTTCCTGAATTTAATCAGGTGTTATTAAGCGTTGATACTGAGTTAAAGGCTAAGAATTAATGATGAAAGTGATGATTTTAGCCGCAGGTCGAGGTGAAAGGATGCGACCTTTAACCGATCATACCCCAAAGCCTTTATTACAAGTGGCCGGAAAAGCCATTATTGAGCATACCTTGTTACAACTGGTCAATGCGGGTTTTACAGAGATTGTGATTAATCACGCATATCTGGGGCAACAAATAGAAGAGCATTTGGGGCAGGGGGATCGCTACGGTGCTCATATTTGCTATTCTCCAGAAGGCGAACTCGGCTTAGAAACGGCGGGGGGAATTATTCATGCGTTGCCTTTATTGGGTAATGAGCCTTTTTTAGTGGTCAATGGAGATATCGCCACTGATTTTCCGTTTGCGGTATTACACCATCAGCCGGTTAATTTAGCGCACTTAGTCTTAGTAGATAATCCAGAGCACCATACGGCGGGTGATTTTGGCTTAGATGCTAAGGGGCAATTAACCTTAACTTCAGGTGAGACTTTTACGTTTAGTGGTATTGGCGTGTATCACCCCGACTTATTTAAAAATAGGCCGCTAGGGCCCTGTAAATTAGGGGAGGTTATTCGAGAAGGCATTAGACAACAGCGTGTTTCTGGACAGAAACTAAAGGGTTTTTGGATGGATATTGGTACGCCAGAACGTTTAAATCAATTGCATAAATACTATACTCAGCAATCGATCTAAACGTGTCAGCGACGTTTTATTTTAATGATCTTTAATGAAGATTAAACCCGTTTTTTAAAAAGGTGTCCGTCTACGGTGTTTAATTCATTCGGTTGTCCCATGCACAAGCGTTGAAATATTCTAGCCGCCGCGATGCCATTAATGACGAAAGCAATGGTGATAGGTAAAGCAAACCAAGGCGCATGATTACTGGCATGGGACAGTAATAAATCCTCACCTAAGAACGCCGGGGAGATTGGAAAGCCCACTAATCCCAAGAAGCTTAAAAACAACAGTAAGGATAGCGTGGGTTGAGTCTCAGCAAACGCTCTATAAACAAAAGGCGAGTTAGAGAAAGAATCATTTTTAAGTAATTTAGTTAAAACGATAATACCTAAAATCCAAGCGGGAACAATACCGCTGGCAAAGATCAACACATCAAACCAAGCCGTTGGATTGATCAACCAAACTGCTAAGCCTGCTAAAGAAGAGCTGAGGCCAATGGCGTTCCATACCCTAAAGGGGCTGTGTTTTTGACTAAAAGCACTTAAGGAGGCGAGCACCATAAGAATAGAGACCGGGAAGGCTAAATATTGAATCGTGCTACCCGATACAATAATAAGTACGCCTATTAAAGCAAAGCCCGTGAAACTATAGAGTAGTTTAAGCCAAAGGTTGGTTTTGTTGATCAAGGTTCCCACTCGTTTTAACGGCGTCCATAAGACAGAGCGCACTAAAAGCTCTAAATTTCCTTCTTGTAGTGAAAAAACGTATAAAGTATTTTTTAATATGTCAGGCAGAATACCTCTGAGTGAGGTCGGTAAAAACTGGAATCGACTCTGATCAGGTAGGTGGAAATCACTATCAGTTGAGCCTTCAACACGTAATAAATGTACGACGATAGAGGGCGACACTAAAAGCTGGTAACAGCGTAAAAAAGCATTTCCTAAGAAATGGACTAGCACCAAGTTTTCTAGCCCTAAGGAGAGTTCCATAAACATAAAGCCTACTTGAGTAATCGAGGCGTAAGCAATTTTTCCTTTGATATTGGATTGGGTTTTTTCAGATAGACTGGCAATAATCACGGTTAGTAAGCCAATATTAAAGACACTCCAGCGCGTGATAAAATGATAAGACCATATTGGCGTGGTTCTCATCAGTAAAAACACCCCTAAATGCACCGATAACGCGCCGTAAAAAATAGCACTAGACGGAGTCGGTCCTTCCATGGCTCTAGGCAACCAGAAACAAAAAGGAAATTGGGCGGATTTTCCAGATGCAGCAATTAAAATTAACGTGGATACCAGCCAGAGTGACGCATTACTCGCCGGTGGCATTTCTGGGTTACTAAATAGATTCGCAAGTTCACTAAAATGTTGGCTTTCATGAAATAAAAGATGGCTCATCCAACTGCCTAGTAATAAACCAATATCACAAAACCGATAAATTGTATAAGCCCGTAAAGAATTGCGCACCGGTTGTGCACGATGTCGATAAAAGGCGATCAACAAAAAGGAAGAGATGCCTACAATTTCCCAGCCTGCAAAAAGAATATCAATAGAACCCGATAAAATGACGACGTTAAGCCCAAACACAAAACTAAAGATAGTGAGAAAAAAACGTTTGTAGCCGGATTCTCTATGCAAATAATAGCGGCAATATTTAACAATGATTGAGAAGATAGCCCAGGTGCAAAAAAGATAAACGGCACCAATTTTATCTAAATAAAATAATAATGGAAAACTATAACCTTCAACTTCGTATAGGGTTAACCATTCATATTCGTGCTGTGGAAAGCCTGCTACCGCCCATACCACCAAGAGTAAAATAATACTAAGGCCCATGGCATGGCTGAGCCAGAAACTGATACTGGCAATTTTCTTTTCATTGTTATGGGATAAGAAAATTAATAAAAAGCCCAGCAAAGGTAAGCCTAGGCTGGATAATATTAGTCCATTCATGCGTGGCTCCGAATAAATTGGTGTACAGGGATGGTTTGGGTTTGACCCAAAAAGATGTCGTGAGAGGTGTTTGATTCTGGAACTAAAATGCTTTCTGGAAGAGAAACGCTTTCCCAACCGTTAGCAGAGTATAGAAAAAGCTCATGCGTGTCTGGATGGCAAGACACGACTCTCACCCATTCGTTATCTAACCATTCTTTTAGAGTTCCTAATTTTGCAATGGTTTTATCTAAAATATCAGAAGATTGCTCAAGTACGATAAGCAAGCGTGAAGGTTGATGGACTTCGACCATTTGAGCAGGTAAACCTGTTCTTAGATCACCTTCAACACCATTAGCTACGCCTAACAAGCCAATTACATTATGAGGTAGTTTAGTGCCTGCACCGTAGACAGAATTATCAATTCGAGAAAATAAGTATTCCAAATTTATCCCACCACAAACGGGGATAACAGCCGATAAAATTCGGGCCATTATGTCGCCTTGTTTATCGGTGTTAGGATCGTAAGAATGTAAAAAAGCGCGACGATCCATAAATAAATCACGCGTTAATTGACGTCTCCCCACAATCGCATACAGGTTATTTGAGTGATTATATTCGGGCCTAGGCTCAAAAATAGACATGGTTCGATTTTTAACATGGGTGTGCGCTATTTCATTGGTTTGGTCTTGAGGGGCCAATTCAAACCAACGGCTGCGTTCTCTAGCATTACGCTCTAAAGCCGTACCCATGGCTTCTTTAAAGGCCGCTAAGTTAGGTGCTGGATGTTCCTCTAATAAATGTGGATCAAAATAGGTGATTTCATCACGACTGGTATTATGGACAGCGGCTATAAAACGCGTGGTCTCTGGGATTTCAATACCTCGCTCACTTAAGAGTTCACGTACTGATTCATGATTAGCCATCCAAGCAAACGCACGGGCATTGGGTGCACCGGGTTTACCCGAACAAGCGCCACAATCATAGGCTGCAAAGTGGGGATTATTAACACTACTTGAACCATGAGCGATCACCACCACGATTGGTGCAAAGTTTTGCGTTAAACCAATATTGCGTAATAAGCCCGCTAAACGATCCGCCATTTCTGTCAAAGAAAAGCCTAATAAATAGCCATCAGGTGACAACTCATCGGTTTCTCTGAGTAAATGTAATTGCGAATGTGATTCCACTTCACTTAAGGCACGGATATTAGGTAATTTTGAGCCAGGACGAAAAACATCCCATGCCATTTTGGCCGCATAACCTACCCCAATCGTTTGGGTATACAGCCAACCTTTAAACATAGAATGTGCACTAAAGTGCATATTGGTTAATTTAAGGGTCTTTGATTTAGGACTTAAATTAGCCTTAGTATTAGACTCTTTAATCAGATGTTTAGGGACGATAATATTAGGACATTGTGCCACCGGATACGCATCATCTAAGCCTTGGTAAAAAAAATCAATACCAAAAAAACCAGCGGCTCCAAAGGTTTCAATGGAAGGATGAACTTCTTCAAGATGGCGTCTAATAGAACATTCACGGTCGTCAATACAAAACAAAGCCTGTGCTTCTGGAATGGCTTTAGATTTTGGCGCCTCAGCCTGTTTTGCTTTTAGCGCTAATAATAATTCTGAATGTAAAGACCACTCCATCGCCTCATGCCAGACTTTTAAACGTAAAGAAATAGACGGCTTTATGCCACCGTCTTTAAGTAACGGTGTGCCTTTAAGTAAAGGAAAGGTCATTACATTTGGAAACTGTGGGCCTTTTTTTCTATTTAATGAGGCTAGCTCTAGTACAAGTTCAACCGCTATTATTTCTTTAAGCGTAATGTCACGACGTAACAGTAAAATGTTGGGGTTTTGTTCAATAACATGCACCATGCCAGACCAACCGGGATGAGCTAACAACATTTCTAAGATATATTGCTCATATAACTCAGGGTCGCCGACTATTTTTTTCAAGCATATTTGAATCACTTGATCTGGACTTTGGTTTAATAAGTCATACGCTTCAGGTTCGTTTAAGGGGTATAGCGGTATTAAGCTATTGTGAGTTAGACGCACAATGCAATCCCAAAAATGTTCGTCGGGTTTGGGTAAGCTCCAGCGACTAATGCCTTGATCTAAAAAGTTACCTAACAGCCTAAAGAAAATAGGATGAACCAGAGCCGCTAAATCAACCTCAATTTGGGATAACCAGCTATTACGAATACCATGATTAGCCAAAGAAACAGGCGGGTAGTGCCCCGTAGGATCGTCATCAAAAAGGCTGGCTTTAAGTGCCAGTTGTTCAGTATCAGAGAGCTCGGAATGCGCAAGTGCCCAATTCAGGGCGTGATTTTTAATACGACCTTCTTGATATAAATTTTGATAATCGCTTAACGGTAAATAGCTACGCGCACCAAACATTTTTGCAGCAATAGCGACCCCTTCATGAAAAGGATGGTTCTGAACCGCATGTAAGGTATTGTGATGAATAAAGTCTTTGATAGGGCCTTGAGCCGGTAACCAATGGGCTAGGTGTTCAAGGACCGAGTCGATGTTAAAAGGTGAGTCTAATGGGGTGTTATGTAGATTTTCTACCGTTGGCTCGGCAACTTGACTTATAGCCATATCTTAATTTTCAACCTCAACAAGCGTGTTTAATGGGGTGATGCGTCTTTTATATACTTAGGAATAAAGCATAAAGCGAGCCAAGATGAGTTATACGTTAGTAATGTCGCTGGATATTCGGGTACTTATTTATAACACTATGATAATTTTGTGCTTATCACTGACAGGTTTTACGTTATTAGGTGCGATGTGGTAAACAGTGAACTTAAATAAGTGGGATTGGGGCTTGTTTACGGCGTGTTATTGGGCAAATAAACCGTTTTATTTGGTTTATTTGCCCCTATGAGGGCGCATAGAAAGTGTGCATATTGGTATTGACTAATGTCATAAGGTGTTTAAATTGCGCCGTCATATCCTATTCAAGGGGTTACCTTATTAAGCTTATACCGGAGAGATTTTGCATCGTCGTGAAGGAAATGGGTGGGTAATGTTACAATAGACATTGATATTTTAGTTTCTAAACAAGAGCTTTATGACACCTGTACTGAATCCTACGCTATTAATTGATCGTTTTGGTCGAACGGTTGATTATTTAAGAATTTCTATCACCGATCGTTGTGACTTTCGGTGCGTGTATTGTATGGCAGAAGAAATGACATTTTTGCCCCGCGCACACGTTTTATCCCTTGAAGAAATAGAAAGCCTCGCACAAGCGTTTGTGGAATTAGGGGTTAAAAAAATTAGAATTACCGGTGGCGAGCCCTTAGTCAGAAAAGGCGCTTTAGAACTGTTAACCCAGATAGGTCATCTGGACGGCTTAGAAGAGTTAGTGATTACTACTAATGGTTCGCAATTAGAAACCATGGCGCCTGCGCTAAAAGCCGCCCAAGTCAAAAGAATCAATATCAGTTTAGATACTTTAGATGCTGATAAGTTTAAAGCCATTACCCGTACCGGCGATTTATCACAAGTCTTAAGAGGTATTCAAGCCGCTAAAGCCGAAGGCTTTGACCGAATTAAACTCAATGCTGTTATCCTCAAAGGTAGAAATCATCTTGAAGTGAATGAGCTTGTGCAATTTGCAGTGGATAATGAAATTGATATTAGTTTTATTGAAGAAATGCCGTTAGGGGTTGTCGAGCAACATGATAGAGCAGACGCCTATTATTCTAGTGCGGCTATTAAAGCCGATTTGGAGCCACACTTTACCTTAATTAGAACCTTAGAGAAAACCGGGGGCCCGTCTAATTATTTTAATGTGGTGGGTACTAAAACTCGGGTTGGTTTTATTTCACCACACAGTGATAATTTTTGCAGTACCTGTAATCGAGTGCGCTTAACGGTAGAAGGGCGGTTATTGTTATGTTTGGGGAATGAACATTCGGTCGATTTAAAAGCGGTCTTAAGAGAACATCCGGGTGATATGGCGCTTCTTAAACAAGCGATTATTGACGCCATGTTAATTAAACCCGAGAAACATGAGTTTAATATTAATGAGCAACCGGTTATTTTAAGATATATGAATATGACGGGGGGATAGGGTCAACATTTCAAAGCCTTCGTGATTTAAAATCTGCATTTCAATGATCACGCGGGTGTTATCACTTAATTTAGCTTTGACATCCACGTAGGTATCTTTCATGCCTTTTAATAAAGGGATGCTGTACGGGTCAACGATGGTTAAATCGGTAATAGTTTGGTGCTGGTCAAACTCTATGACCGAATTTAAAAAGCTAATTAGCAAATCCTTTGAACCGTCACTGCCAAAGACTTTTGTAAACGCGAAGTCTGTTTTTACATCAACAAAGTTCATTTAATTGGCTTGGGGTGGTTGATACAAAAGGGGCGGTTGCTGATATGCCTAGTCATTATTCTTATTAACAAGCATTAATGGTTTTTTAAAAATCTGTAACGTATCTTGACCTTAGACTAAAAGTGTACATGGATAAAATAGTTTTTTAGTTTTTTTATTTGATGTGCTTAATTTAGTTCGTTTTAGGGGTAGCATTTAAATTTCATCGTCTACAGAAATAATGAAAAATTTGATTGGAGGTCAATAAAAACAATAAGTAGCATTATCGCTGGGATATTTGTTTTTCCAATAGATAAAGCGCATTATCGCTGGGATATTTGTTTTTCTCATGGATAAAGCGCATTATCGCTGGGATATTTGTTTTTCTCATGGATAAAGCGCATTATCGCTGGGATATTTGTTTTTCTCATGGATAAAGCGCGTTATCGCTGGGATATTTGTTTTTCTCATGGAT